>NZ_JAGGOW010000117.1 GCF_018614135.1 Streptomyces sp. ISL-66 | reverse complement strand
TCCGGCGCAGGACACTAGCGAGCGTTATGGGGATCTGTGCACCACTCTTCGCCGCCTGGTCCGGCCCCCGCACCAAAGAGACGAACTCGTCTCGAAGACCTCGTCAGGCAGCGGGACCAAGAGGTTTTCGCATGTCCAGACCCGCCGCCCGGCCAGGCCCAGGCTCGCGGTACCACGTTACGCGGATGCCCGCACGGTCGCGGCGTAGACCTCGATCGCCGACTGCGGCGCGCGCCCGAGCAGCGCCCGCAACTCCCCCCGGGGTAGCGAAGCCCCGTCCAGGAATCCGCCGGCGATCGCTGAGTATGTCCCGACCAGCATCGGCACCTGGAACGAATGGCTCACCGAGCCCGTGAGAGCCTCCCGCGCCTTGGCGAGCGAGGAGGGTTCGTACGAGCCCCCGACTGCGGCCGCCAACTCGGCACCCCCGAGAGCCACCTCGCCGACCAGCTCGTACACCTTGCCGGCGTGTGCTGCGGGATCCGTGGAGACCCGCGCCGCCGCCTCCGCCAGGTCCGCGCGGGCCACTGCGGCGAGGCGGCCCCCGCCCAGCGGCGCAGCGATCGTCAGGTCCGGGCCCGGCGCTGCGATGGCGGCGAGGAACTCCGCGTACAGGCCGTTGCGAAGGATCGTCCCGTCCACGGAGGACCCGCGCAGCCGGCGCTCGGTCCAGCGGTGGGCGAGTGCGTACGCCAGATGGTCGCCGTCCCCGCTGAGACTGGTGTAGACGATGTGCCGCACACCCGCCTCCTCCGCTGCCGAGATGGCCGCTTCGTGGCGGCGGATGACGATGTCGTCCTCACCTTCGCCCGCCGAGATCAGCAGGAGGGTGTCGATCCCGGAGAAGTCGAGCGACGCCGGGTCGTCGAAGTCGACATGCCGTTCACTCTCAGCGGGTCTACGGGTTCCGAGCACCACGTCGTCCCGGCCTGCGAGGTGCCCTGCGATCAACTGACCGAGTCCGCCGGAAGCGCCTGTGATCAGCAGCATGGAATGGTTCCCCTCATGTCGTGGTTGTTTCCGATGACTGCAACCATGATCACCATCGGCAGACGACCGCATAAGGAGGCACTTCCATGTCAGCAGGGCACACAGCGGTAACCATCACCCCGGGGGTGGATCACTCGGCTGACCTCGTGATCAGCTGCGAAACCCCGCAGGACGAGTGCGGGGTCCGGGACGTCCTGGACCGGCTCGGCGACAAATGGTCCGTTTACGTCATGGTCGAACTCACCGGAGGTGTACGTCGCTTCAAGGAGCTTCAGCGCTTGATCCCCGGTGACATCTCGCAACGCATGCTCACTCTCACTGTGCGCCGCCTGGAGCGCGACGGCCTCGTCAAGCGCACCGTTTACCCGACCATTCCACCGCAGGTCGAGTACGAGCTGACCGACATGGGCCGCAACCTAAGCCACCTCATCAAGGCCATCGCCGACTGGTCCATCGGCCATCGCGCCCCCATTGCCGAAGCCCGGGCCGCCTTCGACGCGAGGCTCGAAGCCCAGTAACGCATGCGCCCGAAACCAGCCCTGCCGGCGCCGCCCGAGCACGGCCCCCGCGCCGCGCTCAGTGCCTCGACGCGGGCCCCGATCGTTCGGTTCCAGAAGCACCCGCTGCCCAAACAGTCGAATTGTCGATCTCGCGGTCCTGATCGCCAAGGAGACAACCCCGACCATCACCCGGGCGGTAGCGGACTGGGCGAAGGCCTCGGGCTGGAAGTGCCGGTGGGAGGCGCCCATGCGCTCCATCGACCACCCGCCACGTCTGCGGCCCGGGGGATGCCAGACTCTATCTTCGGCTGCACCGCAGAGCGACCGTGTCGGTCTGGGGTCTTGCCGAGGCTCTCGGACGGGGTTTGTACTTGATGCGGCCCTCGTAGGTCACCGCTCCCTTGGGTAGCCTTCGCGGGATCGTACGCCCTCAGACATCTGACCAGCCTGAAAGCCGTGCAAATGAGACTGATTCTACCGCCGGGCGTGTCCGCGTACCCGGGTCACTGTCCGTCGGTGATGTAGTAGTCGTTCTTGAGGTACTCCAAGGTGTAGCTGCCGAGGTCGCTCTCGGTGAAGGTGGCGGAGGACCTGACCGCTTCCAGCGGCATCTCGATCTTGTCGAGGGTGCGCACGACGACACGCTGCGGATCGACCGTTGCGGTCCGCAGCGCCTTCTTCTGCTCCGGTGAGATCATTTGGAACACGATGACGTACGTCGACGTGCACGGACCGAATCCCTGGTCCTGTGCCTTCTTCGCGCCCGGCCCGGCCACTTCGCAGACCGTGTCGATGTCCTCATGCCCAAGGCCGTGAAGGTACTGCTCGTACCGTTGGATCGCGCGCTCCTTCGTCATGGGTGCGGGCTGGTTGCCGGTAGGGGCGGCCGACGGCTTCTCGGTGCCCGCGGACGCGGATGGCGCGGCCGACGGCCCCTTCGTCAACGTCGACGCGGACGGCTGCGAAGACTTCGCCCCGGCGTCCTCCTTCGCCTTCTCCGGACCGCACGCGCACGCCACCAGCACTACGCAGGCCGATACCGCCGCGCTCGCCATCGTCCGCTTGTTCATCAGATCCCCTCCACCAGCCGACTACACCCTCAAGAGTTCACGCAGGATCCGGGGGAACGGTTCCCAAGCCGGTCCAGGAGCCGTGACCGGTGCCGTACTCGCTTCCGTACCGCCGACGCCCGCAAGTCGACCGCCCCCGGATGCCTGGTGAGCTTGGTTCACTCGAAGGCCCCGTGATGCAGGCCGTCGAGCTGTCCGAGCGCGTAACGCAGGCCGCTCGCCCGGACCTGGTCCCGCCGGGCGGCCTCCCTGCGGGGCCAGGCCCAGGCGCCAGCCCTGGTTCTTCCGCCGCCGGAGCCGACGGCCGGACCGTCGGACCGGACGACGACGCCCGCTCACCAGCCTCTCCTCGTCCGCGGCTTGGCGGCGTGGTGCGAGGCCGCGGTACCTCGCCTTGCTGGGAGATGACAGCGGGCAGTTCCGGTCACTGGCCGGCCTGGGAGACACCGCTGACGAGCTGACCCACGATGTTGGCAATGCCCTGGCCGACCTCGGTGGGGGCAAGGATGACACCCAGCGCGAGGACGATGAGCACCGTCATCTTCTCGTCGAAACGGCTCCGGGCCTCGGTACGGCGGCGCAGCCGCAGAACAACGATGACCATCAGCAATATCGCCACGTTGATCGTCAGCAAGCTTCCAGCCCCCGCCCCAAGCCCTACGGGGCAGCGGACGACAGCCCCCGGCTTCTTGTCTAGCTGGAGGGCAGCAGCATTGCGGCCAGATCGCCGGGGATTGGCGGCAATCCGATCAGCTGGCCGGATTCGACGGGGTGGCGGGTCAGAGTCTCCCCGACCGCATGTCTCCCCCGTACGTGGTGCGGTAGTCCGGGATGACGATCCGGCTCGTCGGAGACTCCTGGTGGACCTGGGCGACGAACTCGTCCAGGTCCATGACCGGGTCGGGGCGCGGGGGCTCGCTCAGCGGCTCCTCGAAGTTGTCCCAGTGGACGGGTACGACGACGCCGGGGTGGCCCAGTGCCCGCAGCAGTCGGGGCACATAGCGGGAGGTGGCGGCGCTGGACGGCACCGCGACCATCGCGAGATCGGGGCTCAGCCCCTGCACTGCCCGCTCGGAGAAGTCGCTGGCGCCCATCAGGAACGCCGAAGGGCCGCCACTCCCCGCCGTGACCTGGAAGGCGAGCGTGTCGCCCTCCGGCAGGTCGGAGATGGTCCTCGGGGCCGCCGCGGGCGGCGCGTTCAGCGTGCCCGGGGCGAAATAGGAGTGCCGCTTGTTCCGGCTGTGCAGGCTCGAGACGACCTCGACGGTGATCCCGCCGAAGTCCAGTATCTCGCCGCCCTTCACCACCGAGATCTGTCCCGGGTCGACGCCGAACGCGACCAGCAGGTGGAATGTGGTCTCCGTGCCGACGACCCGGGCGCCGGTGGACTTGGCGATGTGGGGCACATCCGCGATGTGGTCCCAGTGGGAGTGGCTGACCAGGACGATCTCGGGGTGGCCGATGTGCTCCCGTACGAGCTCGGGGTCGGACTCCAGCTTCGTAGCCGCTGTGAAGCCCCCGTCGAACAGGCCGGTCTTGAACCGGGTGAGGTACGGGTCGAAGAGCACCGTCCGGCCGTCGACGTCGATGCGCCAGCCGGAGGTGCCCAGCCAGCGGAAGGAGGCCGAACCGGCCGCCGGGGCCCCGCGGGTGGCCGCATCGGAGAAGCCACCCGCGGAGGCGGTGGCGGGAAGCAGTGGGGCGGCCGCGCCAAGCACGGCGCCGCGCAGCACCGTACGCCGGCCGAATCCCTGGATGCGCCGCTTCGGGCGCTGTGCGTCTGTGTCGTCGTTCATGGTGTCAGGAGATCAGGACACGGCCCCTGTCGTCCAAGATCAAAATCTGGGAGTCCTCATATGCGTACGCATATGACTTGCAGGTCAGAGCCCTTTACTGCGCAGAAAGTCGACGGCGATCCGGGCCGTGGCGCCGATCGCGGAGTCCACCGCCGTACGCGAGGCGGCCAGCTCCCGCGTACGGGCGAAGACGGAGACCGCGTAGCGACCGCCGTCGGGATACCGGACGACCCCCGCCTCCATGTGCAGTCCGGGCAGGGTTCCGGTCTTCGCCGCGACCGTCACCTCGTCGGGGAACCCCGACACCAGCCGGTGCCGGAACACCTGGCGGGCCATCAGCTCCCGCACCTGAGCACAGGCATTCGGCGGGCCCGCCTCGTCAAGCCAGATCAGACGCAGCAGCCGGGTGATCTCACGGGGCGTGGCGGCGTTGGTCCGCTGCGGATCCAGCACGCTCAGCCGTCTCTTGCGGTCGTCCGGCAGAGCCGGGTACCGGCGGGCGAACTCCGCCTCGTCCTGTGCGCCGACCTCGGCGAGCATCGACTCCAGTACGTCACGGGGACCACCCACGATCCGGGTCCTGTCGAGCCCGAGTTCCCCGGCGAGAAGCCGCACCGTGTCCAGGCCGACTCGTGCCAGCAGCAGATCCGCCGCCGAGTTGTCACTCACCGAGATCGCGAAGAACGCCAGATCGCGCAGCGACAGCTCGACGTCGTCCGCGCAGCCGGCGGTGCCCCAGCCGCCGAGCCGGTCGGCCGCCGTGACCCGCACCCGCTCACGGGGGTCGAGCTGGCCTGCAGCCACCTGCCGGGCGAACTCCAGGACCAGCAGCACCTTGAAGACCGAGGCGATCACGACGGGCTCGTCCGCGCCGACGGCCACCTCCTCCACCTCCGGCCCCCCGCCGACCGGGACCGCATGCAGCAACACCTCGGCGCCCGCCCCCGCGAAGACCTCGCGGATCCGTTCCTCGACCATCGGTTCGCCCCTCACGTAAGGTCCCTGACTGTGGATCTCTTGCGCCACCTGCGTATCTTCGTCGCCGTCGCCGACGAGCTGCACTTCAGCCGGGCCGCCGACCAGCTTGGCATGGCCCAGCCGCCCCTCAGCCAGGCGGTACGCAGACTGGAGAAGGACCTCGGCGCCGAACTGTTCGACCGATCGCACCGTCAGGTCCGGCTGACCACCGCCGGCATGGTGCTGCTGGACGAGGCGCGCGAGCTCCTGGCCCGCGAGGAGCGGTTACGGGCGCTGACCCGCCGTGCCGGGGACGGCGGCCTGGGCACCCTGCGCGCGGGCGTCCCTCCCGACACCACGGTCTCCGTGGTCTCCACGCTGCTCTCGGCCATCGCGGAGCACTCCCCGGGCCTGTCCGTCGACCTCCAGGAGATCACCACCGAGGAACAGCTGCGGCTGCTCGCCTCTGGTGGACTCGACGTCGGCCTCGTCCACCAGCCCGTGGACGCCACCGAACTCCGCCTCGGCCCCGAGGTGTGCGCGGAACTCGGCGTCGTCCTGCCCCGCACCTCACCGCTGGCCCGGCTCCCCGAGGTCGCACTCGCCGAACTGTCCGGCCACGACCTGGTGCTCTTCCCCCGCGCCCAGGCCCCCGGCTGGTACGACCGGGTCCTCGACACCTGCCGCGCCGAGGGCTTCGTGCCTGGCCGACTCCGGCACGCCTCCAACCCCGAGTTCTTGCTGGCCCTTGTCCACGCGGGCCACGGCGTCGCCTTCGACCAGGGGCCGGTGGCCCGTAAGGAGCCCCGCGTCGTCTGGCGGCCGCTGGCGGGCCGCCCCCTCCTCCAGCGGATGACCGGGGCCTGGCTTGCCGGCCGGTCCACCCACCCGGCAGCCCCTCACTTCGCGGAGCTCGCGGCCGGTGTGCTCGCCCGCGGCCATGCGGCGGTCCTGCGCCCCGACGGCAGTCCCGGCTCACCGGACGGGCCACCCCGCCCATGGTCGGTGGTGTACGACGGGTCGAGCTGACGGCGAGGCGGCCTTCTGACGGGGAGGAGAGCTGGGGCCTCCGTTTGCGCGTGTTCATGTGCCTTGCCCTGCGCGGGTCGGGGCGCGGGACATGGGCACTGCCGTGGGGCTGCTGCTCCTCGAAGTGCTCGCTCTGCTGGTGATCGTCGACGTCTGGTTGACCTCCACCACGTCGTCCTCGCCAACCGCAGGGCGCGGCGGGGGCCGGGGTCGGCCAGTGGGGAGTGGGGCCGGTCCGCGGCGGGGGCGAGCTCGCCAAGGCGGTCCGCCGGCGGACCCGCTGCCCGGCGGATGTCGGACATTCACATGACCGCCAGCCCCGGGGTTCAGACCCACCCGGCTCTTGCGAGGAGAGGCTAACGGCCGTGTGTCCGCATGCTCTTGGGGAGGCGAACCGGAGCCTGCTGCAGAACGCCCACCAGCTCGGTCTCGCACGTCCTGGTGAGCAGCCGCTTGGGCACGACCAACAGGCCGGCCTTCCAGCCGAGGCGGCCGGTCACCACGTAGACCCGCTCCGTTTCGTAGGAGCGGTACATGGTGCGCCATGGCACACGCATGAGTTCCTCGGAGCCGCGGGAGACGACGAAGCCGGCGTCGTCGATGACGGCCTGCTTCTCCCCCGTGGCCTGGTCGGCACGGAACATACGCCCGGCGAGCAGCGGGGGCAGGAACAGGCCGAGCACACCGTAGACAAGAGCGAGCGTCAGCAGCCCAGCGTTGATCGGGCCGCCGTGAGCGGAAGGTCTCAGGCTCAGCGCCGCCATCAGGGCCGCGGCCACGACGATGAGCCATCGCAGGCGTCGGAACCAACCGGTGGCCGCGAGGGCTTCGTCGAACTCCTCCCGTGTCAGGATTCCGCTGAAGGTGATGGCCGTCTGCCGTATGTCGTCCACAGGCGCGGAGCCTACAGGTCCGCAGCTGGCCGCCGGTTGGTCATCGGGGCCGTATTCGGCCCCGCCACCACCGATGAGCTGGAGTACGCTCGCCGCCTGGCGGTGGACCTGCGCGCCGGGATGCTGCCGCTGGGCGACAGGAACTTCGCCTCCGCCGCACTGCTGAACCAGCTGGCCACCACTGGCGCCGATCTGCCGCGACGGCTCGGTACTGGCCGGGATCGGTGCGCTGACCGTTCGCGTCATCGACGCCGAGATCAGCATCGGCACCGCCGTGGGCACCCCCACCGGCCACTACCGGCTGCTGACCACCCCGCTCCTGATCTCATTGAACACCCCGCGCGCGGTGGCGGCCCGCGCATGGGCGCGACCGCCGACGACGCCCGAGGGGCGGTCGCCGGAGGCCGCGCGTCACCTGCCGGTGCGGTCGGACGCTCGCCGAGATCCGTCCCGGACTGGATGCACCAGTTCACGATGTGGATGCGGCGGTTGAAGCACCCTCCGTCGACGTACGTGTCCACGCCGGTCGGCAGGTCGGGGCCGGTGGGCCTGGCGGCGCCGCCCCCACCGTTGCGGAAGGTATGGGGTCGCCCTGATCTCGCCCACGTCCTCGGCCGAGCGGGCCGGTCCATCCGCGACCAGGGGATCCGCCGGCCCCGTCTGGCGTCGCTTGCTCGCAGTCCACGCGCGCCCGGGAGCACAAGGCGAGGGTCACCGCGGTCACCCTGTCCCGAGCGCAGCGGGACTTCGTCACCCACAGGGCCGTCCGCGCAGGCGTCGCGGACCTGGTGGACGTCCAGTTGCGGCACTGGCGCCGCGTCGACGGCGGGGCTACGAGGTACCACGCTCCTTTTGGAGCGGCTTGGGCCTTCGGTCAGAAACCGGCCCGCACCGGATCGGACAGTGGCTGCCGCATGTGCGAGCAGAGCCCGTCAGGAGTCGTCACCGGGATGCGCATCCGGCGCAGGAGATCACGTGTCGTGCGCAGATCAAGGGTGGTGCGCCAGGTCATATCCGGGTAGCGAGAGCGTAGATGGGACAGCGTTCGGGTCCCCAGACCGGTGCCGAGGAAGCGTTCCTCGATGACGACACCGGTGATGACAGCCTCGGCGCAGTGGGTACAGACGCGGTAGTGGGCTTGGCCGACGACCTTGCGTATGTGCACGAGGAGCAGACATTCCTCGCCGGGGCTGGTATCTCCGTGCATGCGGGAGGACAGGAATTCGATCTCCCGGTAGGCAAGGAGCCGGCGCCGGAGGCGGCCGGTGAGCCTGCGTCGGCGGGAGTGCCTGGGACCGTCTTGCTCGGGTGGCGGTATCTCGCCCTCAGGGGCTGGGCCGAACAGTGTGCTCGTAGGACGCGCATGTTGTCCGTGCATGACTGCCCGTTTACCCAGACAGTGGCGGTGAATGCCCAAGGCCGGTCCGTATGCCGGCCTATGCCGTGGCGGCCGGCACACGAGGGGACGATCAGCCGTCCCCGGCCGCCCGCATCAGGTCCCGGTGCTGTGTTCCGTACGGTCAGTGCCGGCCCTGCTGGGGTGTGCCGTCCCGGTGCGGGTAGAGAGACTTGATCGCCCCCCAGTACCGCTCGAAGTGGGTGTCCGTTTCCTGGAGCTCCGGGTCGAGCAGGGAGGCGTGCAGCTCGGCAACGCGCCCGTCAGCGGTGTCGACACTGGGACGGCGCTGCGGTGCTCGGCGCCGGGGAACTTGTGCGGCGCCACCGGCGCCGGTCTTGGTTGAGTCAGCCGGGCCAGGTGCCCGTCAGGCGTCTGGTGGTGGCGGCCCCTGCCCGGTCGACGGCGGCCTTGACTACGGCGAAGATCGCGCCCTGGAGGGCGGCGGCGAGGAGGAAGACGACGAGGGCGGCGGCCGCAAGCAGTGGGGTGCGGTTGTCTCGGGCCACAGTCGCGGCCTGGCCGGCCTTCTCGCGTACGGGGTCGGGCGTCTTGTCCGCCGCGAGCTGTCCCGCACGGGCCGCGGTCTCGCGTAGCTGCGCTGTGGCCTGCGCTGCCTTGCCGAGGACCGGGTCGGGGGTCTTCACCAGTTGCTCGGCCTGCTCCGCCTTCTCGCGAACCTGGCCGGTCACGTGTGCTGCCTTCTGTGCGGCTTGCTCCTTGACGTCAGCGGCCTGCTCCTCTCATCGGTGGGTCTTCTCCTTGATCTCGGCCACATCGGCCTTGACGCTGTCGATGGTCTGCGCGGCCAGGACACCGACCAGGCCCGCCCCACCGAACAGGCCGCCGCCCACACCGAACCGCTTGCCCTTCTCGGTCATCTCCGCCCGGGCCAGCTGCATCTCTTCGCTGTCGCTCTTGCTCCCGGTGGTGTCCTGAATAGACGTCGGCGTTGCGTTTGACTGAATCGATGCCGTTCAGGCAAGAACGATGCGTCTCGTAGTGCTCGCTGGTCGCGATGACCTGCCCGTTGGTTCGATCAGAACGAAGTGATAGCCGATGCCCTTGCCGCTCTGGTGCCGGACCTCGAAACGCGCCGCCATGGCAGTTCCTCCAGTTTGATATTGATCAGAAACTCAAAGGGTTCTCGTCCAGGACGTAGCGGACGTGGGGGCCGCCGAAGTAGCCGCGGACGATGTGCGGTTGACGCTGCCGCCTATGGAAGAACCTGCGGGTTTCGGCGGCGAGTTCGGCCTGGTTCCTGGCCCTGTGGGTGTGGGGCAGGCTGCGTTTGAGGTCGGCGTTGACCAGCTCGTCGGGGTTCAGCTCGGGTGAGTACGAGGGCAGGAAGTGCAGCTCGATCTCGTCCTTGTGGCCGGTGAGCCAGGCCTGGACGGTCTTCGAGCGGTGGGCCGAGTGCCGGTCGACGATCAGGTGGACCTTCCGGTCGAAGTGCCCGACGATCCGGGTGAGGAAGCGGCACATGACCTTCGCGTCGAACGACTCGGTGAAGACCATGAAGTGCATCCGGCCGCGGGTGCTGATCGCGGACATCGCGTTCACGGAGAACCGGTTCCCGGTGCGGCGGACGATGGGAGTCGCGCCTTTGGCGCCCCAGGTGCGGCCGGTGACCTGGTCCGAGCGGACCCCGACCTGGTCGCCGAAGAGAACCTCGGCGTTCTCCGCCTTGGCCTTGGCCCGGATCGCCGGCCAGGTCTCCTCGTGCCAGACGCGGACCGCTTCCGCGTCCTGCTCGACCGCCCGCTTGTCCGGACGCTGGAAGGTCAGCCCCCAACGCTTGAGGTACTTGCCCACCCCGGGCTCGGTGAAGCGGATCCCGTACAGCTTGAAGACCAACTCGCCTATCTGCCCGCGTGTCCACAACTGACCCGCAAGTCCCAGGTCGGAGGGGATGTGATCGAGGACGGCCTGCCGGACCGCGGCCTGTTCGGCCTCCGACAGGACCTGATGCTCACCCACGCGGCGGCCTCGCGGGCGGGACAGCAGTGCGTCCCGCCCGCCGGCCTGCCACTTCGCCCACCAGTTGTCCACGGCCTTGACCGACACCTTGAACAGGGCGGCAACCTCAATCCGGTCCCGCCCCTCCACCAGCGCCGACACCGCCAGCAACCGCACAGCCTCCTGCGCGTCCGGCGACCAGGCCCGCGCATCCCCCACCAGATCACTCACACATCATCAACGAGCCTGAACTCAAAGCGTTTCGGATCAATATGTACACGCTGCTGTCCGTGGCGCGACTACCCGGCAACCGGCCGGGCACCCGCCCAGTCGGCCGCGCTTCAGCTCAGGCGGCGCAGCAGCAAGCGAGGCGTGGCCCGGACCAGAGCAGCCGCGACCAACCCGATGACTGCTCCCGCTGCGACGTCGGAGGGGTAGTGCGCGCCGTCGTGGACGCGCTCGATCGCCACCAGGACCGTCGGTACGGCGCAGGCGGCGCCGGCCCATGGCCAGGTCGGGGTGACGGCGACGGTGAACGCGACGGCTGCGGCGGTATGCCCGGAGGGGAAGGAGGAGCTCTCCGGCCGCTCCTCCACGTCCTCGTGGGGGATCCACTCTTTCGGCGGGCGGCGACGCTTGACGAGCTGCTTTGCGACTCCGTTGGAGAGCAGCTCGGCCAACGCCGTCCCGGCAACGCCGGCGGTCGCGGCCTTGCGGCCCCTCCAGCCGCCGCCGACGGCCATGGCGGCGGCCGCCGCCCACCAGAGTTTCGTGTGCTCGGCCGCGGCTTCCACCGGCGGCAGCAGGTCCCGGACGCAGGGCGAATCCCAGGAGGCGATGCGCTTGGTCAATCGATGATCGCCCGTTCGCAAGGAAGCCAGAAACCTCATGGAGAGCACCTTCCCCGACGGAGGCGGTTCAGACGGTGTTCACTCCATGCGGCGGCGCCCTTCGTCACTCCATTTGCGGGTGTCGCGCGGCCGGACGTAGGGCTCCTCGTCCTCGGGATGGCCACCGGCGATCGCGCCGGCGATGCCCAGCAGGGAGACGAGGACGAGATAGGTGGTATGTCTGGCGGCTTTCCACCCATACGCCGCTCATGGGCGCGAGCAGGCGTTCGCCGTGATCCTGCTGGACCTGATGCTGCCCGGGCTGAACGGCTACCGCGTCTGCTCCGAGCTACGCCGGGCGGGGGTGCGGACCCCGATCCGCCGCTGCGGCGACACTTTCACACTGTCTCGCGCAGGACCCCGACGGGCTCGAGGCGAAGGCGCGCGCTCACGCGCCTCCTCCCTCTCCCGCTCCGGTGGGGCCCTGCGGCCCGGGGCCTGCCGCTCCGCCGGGACCGGCGGCTCCTTCCGAACCTGCCGGTGGCGCTTCGGGCTCGGGATCCGTGAGCTCCGGTTCCAGGCCCTCGGTCACCGTCGTGCGACGTCGTCCGGTGTCGGCCCGCCAGGCTTCGAAGGCCAATGTCGTTGCGGTGACCACGGCGAGCCCCAGGAGCCAGCCACCGACGACGTCACTGACCCAGTGGACCCCCAGGGCGACGCGCGTGTAGCCGACGCCCACTACGGTGACCAGCGCGAGCGCCCAGGGCAGCGGGCGCCACCTGGGCGGCACCACGGGCAGCAGAACCAGCAGCAGAACGGCGCACGAGGTGGTGGCCGTCATCGCGTGTCCGGAAGGGAAGGAGAAGCCGGGCGCGTGGGCGACGGGGTCCGGCAGGTGCGGGCGTGCCCGCTCGACGGCGGTCTTGGCCAGGAGCCCGATCAGGCCGCCGGCGACCGCCGTGACGGAGACCCAGGCCGCCAGCCGCCAGGCCCGCCGGCTCACGAGCCAGGCCACGAGCACGCCCACCAGCAGGCGCATGGTCACCGGATCCCACACGAAGTCCGAGAGGACGCGCAGGAAACGCACCCCGTCCGGGTGGGCGTGCGCGGCGGTGTGCAGGCACTCGGCCGTTTCGCGGTCCAGCCGGTGCAGCGGAGGCCACTGGGACTCCACCAGGACCAAGGCGAGCGCGAAGGGCACGGAGGCGAGGGCGGTCGCGGCCGCGGCGAGCACGAGTCTCGCGCCGAAGGTGGCGTCCGGCCCGGCGTGCCGCGTCAGCAGGCTCCGCAGCGGCCGTCGTCGAGAACTGTCTGTGCGCCGTGCCATGGTGGCGGGTTCCTCTCGTGTGCCCGTGGCGGGCCTCCGGCCGCCGACGAAGGGGCTGGGGAAACGGGATAGAGACGGGGCCGGGGTGAAGGGAGGGGGCGGGAACGATGAAGGGGGCTGAGCTGGGACGGGGCGTCAGACACCGGGGTCGGCCCTGACCGGCTCCCGCACCCCCGCCCTCACGGCTTCCAGTTGGGCTGCGAAGGAGAGGCCGAGGAAGAGCGCCATCGAGGTGAGGTAGGACCAGAGCAGCAACGACACGATCGCGCTGAGGGGCCCGTAGACGCTGGTGAACGAACTGCTTTCGCCGATGTACAGACTCAGGGCCCAGGTCGCCAGGTTCCACAGCACCAGGTGGACGACGGCCCCGAAGGCCAGCCAGGTGTAGCCGGGCTGACGGCGGCGCGGGGAGAGGCGGAAGATCGCGCTGGTGGCGAGAACGGCGAGCAGGACGCCGACGGGCCAGCGCAGCACCTCCCAGGTCTGCACCGTAGCGGGAGAGAGCTGGTAGACCTCGCCCAACGCGTGGGTGAGGTGGGTGCCGATCACGGTGAGGATGAAGCTGAGTCCCAGCGGAAGTCCCGCGAGCGCCGACATCACCAGGCCGCGGCTGTACTTCTTGAGGAAGGGCCGGTCCCGCTCGTTGCCGTATATGCGGTTGGCTCCCCGTTCGACCTGGCAGAGACCCGTCGTGACGTTGACCAGCGAGAACAGCAGGCCCAGCCACAGCGCGGCCTGGCCACCGTCGCCGGCATGACGTCTGCTCTCGCTGAGCGCGTCGTCCACAACGGCCTGACCGGGCCCGCTGGTGAGCCCGCGGATGGTGAGCTCGACCACGCGGCCCGCGTCCTCGGTGTGCAGGACACCGGACAGCCCGACGGCGGCGATGGCCAGCGGGACGATGGACAGGACCGTTTGCAGGGCGAGCGCGCGGGCGTGGCTGAAGCCGTCCGCGTAGCGGAACCGCACGAAGGAGTCGCGTGCGAGGCTCCAGCCGCCGTAACGACGCAGCGCCATCCACGCCTCGTCTGCGGACAGTTCCTCACCGCTCACGTCGTGCTGCTGCGGTACCCGTCGCGCCGTGCCCATCGCGTTCCTGCCTTCTCGGGGAGCCTACGAAACCTGCGGATCCGTCCCGGGCCCGCCTTGACCTGCGGAGCCGGCCCGAGGCTGCGGAGCCAGCCCGAACCGGCAGCGCCCGACCGGGCCCGCCGAGCGGCGGTCGGCCGACGGGCCGGGAACCCGTACGCGGACGGCCTCGCCTCAAGGCGTCGGGCCGGGAGCCGCCGGAAGGGGCGCGGCCCGTTCGGCAGGTGCACCGGCCTCCTCAGCGGCGGCGGGAGCCCCGGGCGCGCGGGGCAGGTACACCCTCAGGGCGCCCGGTTCGACCTCCGCGGTGAGGCGGACGCCGTCGCACACGGCATCGCCGTCGAGTTCGCGCGGTTGTGGCCGGGCGCAGCAGACGTCGATCCGGGTGGCGGTGAAGTACTCCAGCGCTCCCCCGGCTTCGCTACGCCCGGCCACCGTCCCGCCCCCGGCCCCGATGACGGCCCCCGCTCCGGTGGGTGCCGGCACGCCGCGGCCCAGGAGGCGCGACGCGAGGTGGCCTGCCGCGGTGAACCATCCGGCTGCGCCCTGCGGGTCGAACAGCACCACGTCCAAGCGTCCGCTGTCCGGCCGCGCCGTCGGCAGGAGCGGCAGACCGCCCTGGAGGGTGCCCACGTTTCCGATGACGACCATGCGGGCGCGCCGCCGCTGGCGGCGGCCGCCGTCGATGCGCACCGTCAGCCGCACACCGGGGTCGTTCAGGTGCCGCAAGGCCGACAGGACGTACGCGGCCCAGCCCATCCGCGACTTGAGCCGCGGGGAGGCGTCCCGGACCATGGCGGCGTCGAACCCGGCGCCGGCCATGACGGTGAACCGCGTCTGCGCGAGGCCGTCGCCCCGGACCCGGCCGACATCGATCCCGAAGCTGTCCCCGGCCAGGGATCCGTCGAGCGCGGCGACCGGGTCCATCGGGAGACCGAGGTTCCGGGCGAGGAGATTCCCGGTGCCGCAGGGCACCAGGACCAGCGGGATCCCGGTGCCGGCCAGGACGTCGGCGCAGGCGCGCAGGGTGCCGTCGCCCCCGCAGACCACCACGAGGGCGGGCCGGACGGCAGGGAGCTCCTCGGCCAGGGTGCCGCAGGCGTGTTCGGCGGAGGTCAGAATCCAGCGCACGTCCCGGTGGCCGTGGCCGCGCAGCACGGCGTCCAGCCGGTCGGCGAGCTCGTCAGGGCAGCCGTGCGGGTGGCGCACCACGATGACAGGACCGTCGGTGCGGGGGTCGGGCCCCGGGCCGGGCCGCTGTGCGCGGGCCGGTTCCGGAGTGGACTCGCGCCCGTACAACAGCGCGAACCCGACGATCAGCAGCGTCGCCGCGCCGTTGAGCAGACCTCCGACGACGTCGCTGGGGTAGTGCATGCCGCGGTACATACGCGCCAGCGCGACGGCCGGCGCCATCAGGAGCAGGGATACCGCCACGGCGTAGCGCCAGGGACCGCGCATGCGCAGCACGGCGATCACGGCGAGGCTCCCGTAGAGGGCGAGGGACGCCCCGACATGTCCGGAGGGGAAGCTTGACGTCGGCGGCGCCACGTCCAGGTGGGGTACGTCGGGACGGGGGCGGTCGACGAAGGATGTCACCAGCAGGAACACCGCCGACTGCACAGCGACCGAGGCTCCGAGGAAGAGCGCTTCGGTCTGGAGCGGGAGGCGGGGAAGCACGAGCAGGCCGACGATGCAGACCAGTGTCACGCCGACGACCACCTGCGTGCTGGCGAGCAGGGAAAAGAACTCCGATACCGCGTTGGCGACTTCGCCGCGGCGCTCCACCAGGTCCCGGCTGGCCGATCCCTCCTCCGACAGCGGCGGGCGCCGGGCCGACGGCCCGGTAACCAGCCGTCCCAGGCCCACCATGATGGCGGCCTGGGCGGGGAGGAAGAGCAACGGCCACCCACCGCGCACCGAAGGACCGCGACTTCTTTTCATGAGGGGCTTTTGACCCGTCAGGGCCGGATGATGCGCGGAGCGTGGGCCAAACCAGCCTGCAGGTGCCCTCGAAGCCCGCGAGCTTGCCGGAGAGACGGACGATGCGGCCCAGACCGCGCGGGACGATACGGGGTGCCCAGGGTCACCACGGCGTCGACGGCGGATCCGGCCGGAGCCCCGGCCGCCGAGGCCGCGGCCGACCTGGTCCAGCGCGACTTCACCGCGGATGCCCCCAACCGGCTGTGGGTCGCCGACATCACATTGATCCCCACCGGCGAGGGCCCGTGGTGGCTCGCTTCGATCCGTGACGTCTTCTCCCGCCGGATCGTGGGCTGGCACACCCGGGCGGCATCGGCCGTGATGGTCGGCCGTCGGCCAGGCCGTCTGACGTCTCCCAGTCGCCTTCTCCCGTACCGGATCGCTGGGCAGACTTCGGCGGCGATTTCAGGTCGTTGGACTCAGCGCCTGGCGGCCCTCGCGGAGGTCCGCCATCAGACGAGCGGCGTCGGTGAGCAGCGTGCCCTGCAAGGTCAAGACGGCCGGCTGAGCCTCTGGAGGCTGCTGTTGGGCGCGGTCGAGCTCGGCGGCAGCGACTTCGAGTGCCTCATCGAGCTGGTCAGAGTCTGTGCGCGTCGTCTGGCCGATGTGCTTCATGGCAGTGGCCGTCGTACGGAGCAGGGAGGCGTAGCTGGAGCGGAAGACGGCGGGCACAGCCTCAAGTCGCCCGCTGTCAACCGCGTGGTCGAGGGTGCGGGTGATGGACCGGAGGTGGTCCAGGCATCTCTGGGCCGCTGTGACGGCTTCACGGGCCCGAGGAAGGGCTTGTGCGGCGCCGTCGAAGCTCCGGCGCGGGTTGAGGCGGCTGTTCTCCGTCTCCGTGTCGATGGAGTGCTCGATGCGGTCGGCGCCCGCGGACAGCCACCGCCATTCCCGGCGCCACTGCCGCACCTGGTCCGCGTCCGGGCTGCTCGCCTCGAACGCGTCGGCCAGGCTGGCCACGCGCCGCTGGATGCCGGTGTAGAGCTCGGCGACCGCTTCCTGCCGGTGACGGACGTGCCGCGCCGGAGGGAGTAGGAGATGGGCGACCAGGCCGCAGATCGCGCCGATGGCAACAGAGGCGACCAGATGTCCGATGTAGTCGATCCTGCCGTGCCCGGAGGAGAAAGCGAAGATTCCGACGATCGCGATCTGAGTCCCGTGCTCGCCCAGACGCCGGACCCGCCCGAGCGCCAGCGCGATCAGGGTGAGCAGCCCGAAAGTCCAGCTGTGAAGTCCCGCGGTTGCCGCCAGCGTGGCCGCCAGTACAGCTCCGGCCGCCATCGCCAGCAGGTACTGGGCACAGTCGCGCACAGAGCGGTACAGCGTTGTCTGGAGCACGACCAGCGCGGTGAACGGGGCGAAGGTCACGACCGCCGGCGGAAGGACGTGGTGGGCCAGCATCCACGCCGCCATCGCCGCCACCACGCTCTTCGCGATCAGCAGCAGGTCATCACGCTCACCTCCCGAAGACCGCCCGGCCCGCCGTAGAAACCCCGCTGCCTCCAGAGCCCCTGCCTTCAAGCTTCCCGACACCTTGCCCCGCCAGGGCACATGCACCACCTCCGAGAAGCCGCATGCCCCGCCAACCACCAACAAATCAGCCGTGTGGAACCGGCGCCGCAGCCGCAAGTCGGCTCCGGCGTACGCCCGGCGAGGACGAAGCAGGGGTTCTCGTACACGCCGACGCGCTCACGGCCGTCGTACGGGAGCCGTCGTCCAGGAAGACGGCCATGGCCGCCGCGGGCCACATGGCCACCGAGGACGGGTCTGCCGCCGTTGCGCGGGCCGTGCGACGGCCGACGGGCTGAGGACGTGCACGGGAAGCCGCCGTCCGGACCGGCACGCTGCTGGGCGGCGGCACCGAGGGGCGGAATAACCAGTGCCCCTGCCCTTGCCCCTGAATGAGTGCTCCCCTGATCCCGTCGCTGCGACCAGTCCGGCGCGGACCAGCCCGGGGTTCCCTCCCCCTCCCCCGGCCCCGGTTTTCGTGCCACCGCCGGCCGCGAGCGGCGCGGGGACCGGACGGACAGCCTCGCGCCTGCCGGCTCGCTGCGGGCGTCGTGGTGGGCCTTCCCGTAGACCCGGTCGGGGGACGGTCCGTGTCGTGGGGCCGGGTCGTGCGTTGCACGGGGCACGGCGATGTCCCGGGGCGAGGCGTGCACCTGTCCTGGAACGGTGCCGTGTCCTACCCGCATGGCCGGGGACGTCCTGGGAAGGCGGGACGTATCTGACCGGCGATGTGATGGGTGCATGCATGCGAAGTGTGGGCGTGGAAGAGGAACTGCTCCTGGTGGATTCCGCCAGCGGCGTTCCGCTGGCCCTGTCAGGGCACGTACTGGAGGCCGCTGACCGGTCCGACGGGCCGGGCCCGCGCGACGGCTGGGAGCAGGGCCACAACTTCGAGCGGGAACTCGCCAAGGAACAAGTCGAGTTCGCCACCAAACCGGTCACCGACATGGGCGAGTTGGCGCGCGAGATCGGCCGGTGGCGCACCGAGGCAGCGCGGCACGCGCAAGGCGTCGGCGCCGTCGTCGCCGCGCTCGGCACTTCACCCCTGCCCGTCGCGCCCTCGTTGAACACCGGCCGCCGCTATCAGTGGGTCGCCGAGCAGTTCGGAATGACCGCGCAGGAGCAGCTGACGTGCGGCTGCCACATCCACGTGTCGGTGGAGTCCGATGAGGAGGGCGTCGCGGTCCTCGACCGCATCCGCCCCTGGCTGGCGGTCCTGACCGCCCTCAGCGCGAACTCGCCGTTCTGGCAAGGGCAGGACACGGGATACGGGAGCTACCGGAGCAGGGTGTGGAACCGGCTGCCGTCCTCCGGTCCCGTGGACATCTTCGGGTCCGCGAGCGGCTACCACGGCCAGGTCCGGGCCATGGTCGACAGCGGTGTACTCCGTGACGAGGGGATGATCTGGTCCGACGCCCGGCTGTCGGCCGCCTACCCCACCGTGGAGATCCGGGTCGCGGACGTGTGCCTGGACGCCTCGACGCCGGTCCTGCTCGCCGCCCTGGTCCGAGGCCTGGTCGAGACGGCCGCGCGCGCCTGGCGCGCGGGGGAACCGCCGGCCCCGGTCAGTACGAGCCTACTGCGGCTGGCGTCGTGGCAGGCCGGACGTTCCGGGCTGGAGGGCTCCCTGCTGCATCCCGCGACGATGCGGGAGGCCTCCCCCGAGGAGGCCGTGGAGGCCCTCCACCGCCACGTGCGCGACGCCCTCCGCGACCACGGCGACGACAGCCTCGTCCGGGACGGTCTCGCCACCCTCCTGCGGGACGGGAACGGGGCGCGCGTCCAACGCGAACTCCTGCGCACGAACGACGACCTCGCCGCAGTGGTCACCCGCTGCGCGGAGATCACCGTCGCCTCCACCACGACCATCTGAGCCCCGACCGGCCTGCGTGCCTGCTTGCCTCCCGCCGCCTGCCTGGGGCGTGGAGCGCGGCGCGGCGTGGCGCGGCGTGGCTCCGGGGCACTTCCTCGACGGGGTGGCAATTACCCGCGGGGTTATCGCATCGTCCGGTCGCCCCCGGCTACGTTCCACCTCATCACCCCCGGAACGAAGGAGCCCCACGATGCCCGCTTACGGCTTCGCCCACCTCCGCAGCCGCAGGAATCATTCCGACGTCATCGAGTACCTGCAGCGCATCCAGGCAACCCTTGACCCCTTCGCCGGCCGCTTCGTCATCCACGGTCCGCCGACCCAAGTCGTGGAGGGGACATGGCCCGGGAGCATGGTGCTGATCGAGTTCCCCGGTGTGGCAGAGGCCCGGGCCTGGTACGCCTCGCCGGACTACCAGGCCATCCTGCACTTGCGTACCGACCACATCGAAGGCGACTTACTGCTGATCGACGGCGTCGGCCCGAACTACGACCCCGCCGAGCGAGCTCTCACACTGCGAACGGAGGCTGATCGGGCGGATCCACCGACCGCGTAGTGCGGCACTCGTCCTCGCCGAGTTCTCGTCCTTCAACCCCCGCAGGCGTAGATGCCGTTCGGGTCCTCTCGGGGCGGATCGACGAAGCGCGTACAGTCGCACGCCCCGCCGACAGGGTTGCATCCGGCCGGACCATGGCGTTCACGGGCGTGACGGCAGACGGCGCAGGGGACCTTGCGCGAGCTGAACACGGTGTCCAGGGTGAGCGCGATTGCAAACAGGCACAGTGGCGCGGTGGCCATCACCACCAAGACCCAGTCGCCGCCCGTCACCGCGCTAGCCTCCGCATCCGCCGCAAGGGGCGAACGGATCCTGCTGCCGCTCCCACCAGGACTCACACCGGCAACGGCCGAACAGCGAGCCGCACTCGGCACACGGCGCGGTCCGCGCCTCAGGTTCCTGTACGACGCCCCGCCCGCCACCGTCCACGGGCTCCTCCGCACGCCGGAAGAGCTGACAGCCGCACGCCGGTGCTTCCAAAGGCCCGAGGCACCGCCGGAGCGACGGGACGTGCAGCCCTCGCGGGTGCCCGCAGCCGACACACGGATGTGCTGCCATACCGGCCATCGCCAGCACCCTCTCCCCAAGGGAATCGCCTCGCCGTTCGAACACCATACCGGCCAGTCATGCCCCGCCGGGGGGTGAACGAACAGAACGGCGCCGGTGCTGCCTGCCGCGCATCACCAGGGCACCATCGCCCCCTCTTCCCAAAGAGCGAGAACAGAGATCCTTCTCCGGACTTGGCAGCGGCGGAGCCGCGCACCGCCTGATGCCGGCCGGACGGCTCGTGACTCGCCCCTCTGTGCGGTCAGGAAAGGTGGGCTGCCAGCCCGCACAGGCCAAGCCCGCTGTTGGCGGCGACGCGCCAGACGCGCAACGGGCCATCCAGCACATGCTCTTCACCCTTCGAGTAGCCCAGCCAGTCCTGGGTGACTGCGGCGGCGCGCTCGGTCTCGGTGAAGGCCAGGGCCCGCTCCACGTCCGGCAAGTACTGGGCGACCTGGGCGGAGGTGAGGAGGAAGTTTCCGCACCATCCCGGCAGAAGCGCCGCACGAGCGGGGCCGATCGCATGGAAGAAGGACGTGACCGCGTACTCCTTGGAGTGAACGGAGATGAACATGCCCTCGCGGCTCTGTTCTCCCCACACGTCGTCCACTACGTGGAAGGCTGTGTCCGTGATGCCGCCACAAACGTCGTCGACGTGACAGCCGGGCGCCGTGAGCTACCGGAAGGACGCGACCGCCGCATCGCCGGACGCGCTGGAACCGGGGTGCCCTGGAGGGGCATACCAGCTGTTGTGGTCGGGCAGCGGTTCGTGTAGCCACTCTTGCCATCGGCGTTCGGCATCGGGCTGGGCCGGCCCGGTCCGCCTCCATCGCCGGCAGCAGGCGTGGTGTCAGTTCGGCGATGACGCCGTCGGTGTGGGTCGTGATGGCCCAAGCGCTGGTGAAGCCCATACGCGAGACGCTACTGCCGACCGCTGACAGCCCAGCTCTCAAGTGAGCGCCGAACCCACGAGCCATGCCGGGGCATGTGCGGCGGCCCGGGCGCACAGCCGACTCCTCCGCCCCGCTGACGCCCGCCGAGAAAAATGGGTTGGTCGCGCCGGTCGGCGGTCGGTACGGTGTCCGAGGACGTGACCGAAACGCGAGGAGGTGTGACCCATGAACGCTGCATGCAGGTGGGCACTCCCCCTTTCCGTCACGGTGGGCGGCTGACGCAGGCGTCGCCGGGAGTGCCGCAACGACGGGGCACTCGCGAAAGGGCGAAGCCAATGAACCCCACACATCTCACTCCCGCCACGGGCGGTCCGACCGTAGCGATCTCACGGGTCGCGGACCACCAATGGCAGGCTCTCGAAGACGGTCGGGTGGTCGGCCGCAGCGATGCGTCGAACCGGCCCGACGGACGCCTCTTCATCAGCATCGACGCCTGGCACGCCGCGGCTTTCGATCGGCTCGCCGCTGCGATGGTGGCGGACCTTCCGGCCCCTCTCCACACACTGGTCGACCAGAGCGACCTCGACTCGACCTCCGGGTGGCAGCGGGCCGGCTTCACGATCGGCCGACGGGAGCGGGAGTACCTGATCCCCACTGACCCGGCCGTCACGGGCCTCGGCTGTACTCCACCGCCGTCGGACGTGCGGATCGTGCCTGTGGGAGAGGCCGAGCAGGAACCCCTGTGCGCCTTGGACCGCGTGATTCGCGACGAGGTCGAAGCCACGGTCGGCTGGCGGCGGATGCCGGCCGAGGTACTGCCGCTCCCGGTGGGGGCCACCGTGGTGGACCCGTCGAAGTACGCGGTGGCCGTACGGGCTGATCGCTACGTGGGAATGGTCCGGTTGGCGCCTCTGCCCCGGCAGCCGCGCATCGGCCTGATCGCCGTCCGGGCCGACGAACACCACCGCGGCATCGCCAGGGCCTTGCTGGCCTCGGTCCTGGGCGGCCTGTACCTCTCCGGGGTCGCGAGCGCACGGGCCGAGGTCGACGAATCCAACGACGCGGCCTTGGCGCTCTTCGAGAGCGTCGGCGCTCAATCCATGGGCTGCAACGTCGAGTTGGTGCACGGCTGACGTGTCGCCGGGGCTGCCGTACACGCCACATTTCATTTCTTTTCCTACCTCACCGTCACAGCACGGGGAAGTGAGCAAACTTGCCGAGAGCAGCAGGCGCCCTCGAGACCGAGGGCACCGTCATCGAGTGTCTTCGTAACGCCACCTTCAGGGTGGAGCTGGAGAACGGGCACAAGGTCCTCGCCCACATCAGTGGGAAGATCCGGAAGAACTACATCAAGATCCTTCCGTTCGACCGGGTGATCGTGGAACTCAGCCCGTACGACCTCACCCGCGGCCGCATCCTCTACCGCTACAGGTAGCGGCTGCGGGCGCAGGGACCCACGCTGGGCTCCGACGGTCACAGACCGTCGGAGCCCAGCAGCGCGTTGTCCGCTCCTGAACGTAACGGTGACAGCGCGGGCGCCGGGACCATGTGGGACGGCCGCCAGGCGGGAACAGGTGGGGCAGGGCCCGCCTGGGCCGGTGTGCATTTCCCAGCCTCACAACGACCGTCCGCACCACTGTTACGTTCACTGCCGGAGAGCTGCGGTATCCGGCAGAGCTACGAAGAGACCACAGTCTCTTCCGGGGCCGGGGAGGTAGCAGGCGCGACGGGGCCATCTGGAGCTGCTCATTCCCAGTGGGACAGCGAACCTTCGACCAGGGGGTACCGCGGGCAACGGATGAAAGCGTGCACTACTCACATGGGGCTGAGTACATGCGCTCTGATGGGTTTTCGGATGAGTCCGAACACTGGGGACATGCGTATAGGACTGTCGAAGCCTCTTCCCCAACCATTGGCGATCCTGGTACTGGCCGCGATGGCAATGGCCGGGTGGGCCGCCTGGCTCGGCTGGGACCAAATCCGCGACGTGCAACCCGACGGATCGACGACCGGCCCCTACCAGCCATGGCAGGTTGTCGGGCTCGTGCTGACCCTGCTGTCCCTGGTGTGCTGGGCGGCTTCCCACGAGTACGAAGCGGCCGCGATCCTCGGCACCACCGCCGGACTGACCGTCGCCGCTTATTACGACTGGTCCGACGACGGAAGCGGACTCTTCATGATCGGCGTAATCATGGTCATGATCGGGACCCTCGTCGTGACCGGCCTCCTCTCGCCCCTGATCGCCTTCTGCACACGAACCAAGCACTGACCCGACCCTTCATGGTCGACAAAGTTCCCAGATGTGGGAACGGCTACCTGCCGCGGCCCGACCGCCGTGCGGCGAGCCGGGCCCGCTGCTGATACGGCACCTTGTGTGATCACACATCTCTGGGGGTCAGGGGGACGCTCACCGCAGGCAATCCACGATCGACGATCCCGCGGGCCGGCGGCTGTCGTCGTTAGCCGGACGCGCGGGCCATCTGCTGGCGCGCTTCTTCATGTGGCTCGCCGTCCTGATGGCCGCGCAGGCGCTGCGGGAGATGTTCGCGTTCGTGCCGGGCTTCGTACCGTGGAACGGTGAAAGCCCTCGCGCCCCGGACCGGGGTCGGCCCGGCACCAGCTCTCCCCGCGTGACGCGGCCTCGGCGATACGCGGGACGCCGCGGCTGACCGGGCCAGGGCCGGATACGGCGCCCTGGCTTGTCGTATAGGCCGCCACAGGTCCGGCACGAGGCGGTGTAGACCGCCGCGGCCGGGGTCATGAGCTCGCAGGGCTCTGCCAGATGCGCCTGACCGGAGATCACCGCCGTGAGCCGCGGCTCCGGGCACGCGCAGGGGCCGGACGCGCGCCGGCAGCGGGGCTCGGTGGCCTTGCGAGGGGCTTTGGGGGCGGGCGGCCCGGCCGGGACCGCTTCGGTGTGCTGCATCTTCCAGCCGTCGACCGGGACCTGGCGGCGGCTGCGGTTGCGGATGTTGCGGTCGAACCGTTTCATGTCCTTGATCGTCGTGAACAGCAGCATCATCCCGGCCAGCAGCCCGAACGCCTCACCGTTGACCAGTCCCGACTCCGGGGCGAACACCGCGTACGGGACTCCGTCCTCATCTATCAGCGGGGTTCCGCCGGCCCACCGGTGGTCGGCGATGCTCAGGCCCACCGTCGCGGTGATCTCGTGCTCGCGGGCCCAGGTGGTCCACCGCCTCCAGCACCCCCCGGCGCATCATGAGCCGCGCCTGCCAGTCCTTCCCGGCTTGCGACTACCCACAGCTACCTGTGGGTTAGCGGCAGCTATATGAGAACTGGGCCGTCTCCCGCTGAAAGTGCTCCAGGCGACGGTCCAGCCCTCTCTCTATGCAACCCCGGTACCGGCTCTCTACGCGCGTATCAGCGCGCCGCATGCCAGCCCTACGCCGCGGCACGCCAGGATGGGGCCCGCGAGGTCCGGAGCCTTCGGGCGACGGGAGCAGAACATTGACCAACGCGGACGTCCAGTACCGAGGCAGCTCGATTCTTATCAGCGCCACCGGGGAACTCGACGAGGGTTCGGGAGGAGTCCTGCAGCGCGCGCTGGACTACGTGACCACGGACGAGCGCGATCTCTTGGTGGACCTGAACGCCGTCGCGGCCATGGACGTCGACGGCCTGCTCCACCTCCTGCACCTGTACCGGCGGGCGGAGCGCATGCGGCTACGAGTCCTGGTCACCGGCTGGCAGCCCCAGCCCCAGCAGTGCATGGCCGGCATCCCCGGGCCCAGAGCGGGCACCGGGGAGCGTTATGCCCTGGCAGGGTTCCGCCGACTCCTCGAGGAGAAGGCGCAGCGCGCACGGGAGCGCTCCGGCTTCGCCGATGGCTGGCTGCCCCACATCTAGCTACGTCTTGGCGTGGCTGCGGGTCGCGAGGGAGCGGGTTCGCTGCGAGCCGCCCTCCCAGGACAGGGTCTTCAGAGAAGGGGTCCCACGCCTCAGGCCCGGCACCTCGCCATTCCACGAAGTCGGGTCGGTGAGGTCTACGTCCTCGGCGTTCTCCAGCCCGGCCGCCGCGAGGAAGACACCGGTGTCGGACTGTCGGTGCGCGACGCCGTCGTAAATGCGGTCGGGGAGCAGTTCATGGGACGGGGCAAGGCGAACAAGGCGTACAGGCCGAGGGATCTGGGCCCGGTGCTTGCTACTGAACTTGATTGAGTGAAGCCGGGCTGTTCCCCTGACGGTTCGGGTTCGGGTCCGGTAGCTGTGGACCGTGAGGTACGCGCAGGGCGGCGGCTTGACCGACGCCGAGAGGGCCACGCGGGAGCGGATCCGGCTGGAGGCAGTCGTCCGCTTCGAGGGTGGGGAGAAGACCAGAGAGATCGCTGCCACGTTGCGGGTGTCCGAGCGGTCGGTGGAACGCTGGCGGCGGCAGTGGCGGGAGGGCGGCGAGGCCGGGGTCCAGTCGAAGGGGTCGCCGGGCAGGTCGAAGCTGAGTGATGCGCAAGTAGCTCGGCTGGAGCGCGAATTGGAGCGTGGGCCGCTCGCGCACGGCTGGGAGGACCAGCGTTGGACGCTGGCCCGGATCAAGACGCTCATCGGACGGATGTTCCACGTCAGCTACACCGTCGAGGGGACCTGGGCCCTGCTCAAGCGCCACGGATGGTCGTGGCAGGAGCCGGCACGCCGGGCTATCGAGCGCGACGACACGGCGGTCGAGGTGTGGAAGAAGGAGGTGTGGCCCCGGGTAAAAGCGCCGCGGCGGCCCACGGGGCCTGGATCGTCTTCGAGGACGAAGCCGGGCAGTCGATGAGGCCGCCGCGCGCCAGGACCTGGGGCCGGGTCGGCCGCACGCCTGTGGTGCGGGTGCGCGGCCGGGGAGGCGGCCGGGTTTCCATGGCCGGGCTGAGCTGCTTCAAATCCGGGCGGCGCTCGCGGATGTTCTACAGCTTCCACGTCTGCCGGGGCCGCAAGGGCGAGAAGAAGGGCCTGACCTGGCAGGACTACCGGGACCTGCTCATTCGCACGCACATCCAGCTCGGCGGCCCGATCGTGCTCGTGTGGGACAACCTGCGCGCCCACCTGATGCCGCCGATGCGGGAGTTCATCAAGGCGAGCGCGGACTGGCTCACCGTCTTCCAACTCCCGTCGTACACACCGGACCTCAACCCGCAAGAGGGCATCTGGTCGCTGGTCAAGCGCACCATCGGCAACCTCGCCGCCGCCAACCTTGACCAACTCCCCCAGGCCGTGAAGCGCAGCCTGAAGAAGATCCAGTACCGCCCCCACCTCATCGACGGCTGCCTCGCCGGCACCGGCCTGATCATGGACGGCTGACCACTCTCAGGCCGACATCCACGAATTCAAGGTCAAGTACTGAAGCCGAGTCCGGATCCCGTCGGCAGCCGGTGAGGTCTGTCAGGGGTGCCAGTGGGGGTCGTGCAGTCGCGCCAGGTTCTGGCGGGCGAACATCTCCGCCTTGGCCTGGTCGGCGATCCTGGCGGCCGCCAGGTCGTCCAGGATTTCCCAGTACGCCTCGATGGCCTCGCGCCGGAAACCGCCGACGGCCAGAGCGAAGGCGAGGTTGTTGCGTGCCACGATGGTGGCCTGGTCCGTTGTGCCGAAGGCATCGACTGCCTGCGTCGCGAGCTGTTGGAGCAGCGTCAGCGCGCTGAGGAGGTCGCCGCTGCGGCGGTGCTGCTCGGCGACCGCGAGCCGGTAGGAGAGCGTCTTGCGGTCGGTCAGCGGCTCCCGGCCCAGGCTGGCCGCGCGCCACACCGCGATGGCCTGCAGAGCCGCCTGTTCCGGTGTGTCCGCGTCGCCCGTGCCCGCCTGCCGCTGGGCACCGACGGCGCCGAGCGTCCAGGAGGCCAGCCGCGTCCTGAGCTCCCGGACGGGCGTCTGCGGCGCGAGCAGCCAGCAGGTCACGTCGTCGATGTCCAGCCCGATCACGCTTGCGGCGGCGGCGCCCTCCCACGCGCGGATCAGCAGCCCGAAGTTTTCGAGGAACTCCCAGCTGTCCGCCTTGTCCCCGACGTCCTTCGCTGTCAGGACGTAGAGCCCGGTGAGCGACGGCCAGCTCACGGAGAGCAGGCTGCGTAGCGGCCGTCCCACCGACAGGCCCGCCACGGCGACGTCCAGCCGCAGGCCCTCGATCCGGCGTGGGTGTCGCGGATGCCCGCCGAGATAGGTCACCCCGGTGACGCGCAATCGTTCCATCGTCCCCTCCCCGTTGGCCGCCGGCCGGCACCGCCGCGCGCCGCACCACCATCCTGCCGCGCCGCCCGGGGTACTGTCTGCCTGATTGACCGTCACCTTTCGTGGCAGTCCTGGGTGTTACTGTGCGGCGCATTGATGGAAACGGACGCGAACACCGCTGACGGCGAGGCCGCTGAGTACCTGCGGGTACGGAGCAGCCATGTCGAACTGACCCTGCAGTTCCCGCCCTTCCCCGCTGCGCAGGCGGCCGGCTCGCCGAGCCCGGCACCTCACGATCCGGTGCGGCCGTTCGCGCTGGCCGGCGACTTGCTCATGTTGGCGATGACCGATGAGATCTCCGGGCAGCGCGAACGGCCGCCAGGATCCGCTCTCAGGTGCCGTCAGCGCACCAGCGCCGATGCCGGTCGTAGACCGTGGTCCACGACCCACCCAGAAACTGTCGGGCGAACGGCGCCGACATCACTCAATCAAGTTCAGTATGCCCGGTTCCGGCCCGCCACAGGAAAGGCAGTGCGGCCTCCCCGGGATGATTCTGCGAGAAGCCGCTGGTCTCTCCCCTGTACGGGATTACGTGCGGCTCACTGCCTGCTGTCCTCGGCGAGGGTGTGCGCGACGAGCGCGTTGGCGTGGCCGTGGCCCAAGCCGTGCTCGGTCTTGAGCCAGGAGACGAGTTCCATGTGCTTGGTCAGGGGCGAGGCCCTGATGGCGTCTTTCCACTCCGTGATCGGGCGTCCGTACTTTTTCTCGATCGAAGGGAAGTAGCTGGCAGGGCCCTTCACCGGTTCAGTCATGTCGCAGTGTCCCGTCTATCCGTGCGTAGTGATCTTGGGTTGTCGCTGGGCTTTCGCCTGGCCTGCAAGCCGCAGGGGCGTGCTTACTGCCGGACTGTCGACGCAGCGGTGAGAAGCCGGGCCGACACTGCGGTGAGCCAGAGGAGGCCGAGTCCCGCTCCGGTGGTGAAGGCCAGGACGGTGACGGAGGAGCCCGCGAATCCGGCGAGGACTCCCACCGGCGCGAGGCGGCAGGTGAGGGCCCGGTTGAGCGAGGCGCTGCCGTGCACGATGATCAGGCCGCCTTCGGCCTCCTTGAGGGCGGCGACGTCGTCGAGCGAGCGCAGGAGCGTGGTCTCGCCCCAGTTCGTCACCAGGTCGTCGTCGGTGAGGGTGGTGGAGACTACGTACTTCGGCATCGCCTTGAAGTCCGCGAAGTCCGCGAAGTCCGCGAAGTCCGCCATGTCGGGCCACACCGGGCTGAACGCCTGGTAGCTGACCCGGCCCGTCATCATCGCGGCGGCTTCCTTCTGCTCCCGGCCCTTGATCTCGAATGCCTCGGGCAGGAACTCGATGTCCTTGAAGGTCCACCCGGAGTTCCGGGACCGAGCTCGCCGCCCGGGACCTCCACGACGCCGTCGAGGGAAACGAAGGCGGACACGATGAGCTTGCACGTGTGGTGACTCCTCTTGACTGCGGGCACACGAGCGCCCTTGTCACCGCCCATCGGATGAGGCGCTCGTGTTCCTCGAGCTGTTCGCCGTTCGCGTCCGCTGGTGGCGGATAGGCGTTCGCCGCGATGTCCAGGTGGTGGGAGCGCTTGGTCGTGGTCCGGAACTCCGGGTTGTCGGATAGCTCGGCCGAAATGCGCTCTGCTTCGGCCGCGGTACGGGCGCGGTCTTCTTCGTCGCGGTCGGCCCGGGAGACGCGGTCCAGCTGGAGGAACTCATCGCGTCGTTCGGTGAGTTCGGTGTGCCAGGGTGCCTCGCGACCCCAGAAGTGAGCCACTCCCTCGGCCATGAAGCACATCACGACCGAGGTGATCTGCCCATCGCGGCTCTGGGCGGCCCGGCGCAGCTTCTTCAGCTCCCGCTTCGCCCCGGTGTCGAGCTGCTCCTTGGCACGAGCACGGAACGTGACGGCGTGTCGGCGTCGGAAGAATCGGTTCGCCGTGCCGTGCCCTCCCTACGGTCGCCCCGACACGTCTCCTTCCGGTCCTTCCGGCCAACAGAGAGGCCAGCGCGCCATGAGCGACCCCACTGTTCCCCGGCCCCGCGTTCCCCAGGCCCGCCGACTCATCACGTTCCTCGCCGCCGCCGTGCTGACGGCCGCCGCGAGCGCCGCGGCGTCCGCCGCGCCGAGCGCCCCCGATCTCGGCGACGGCGGTCTGAGGGCGACCGGGCACGCCGCCGGGAAGGCGGCCGCCCTGCGGCCCGTCCGCGCGGTGGGTGAGTGGCGCAGCACGGGACCGAGCGGCGAGCAGTCTGCCCGGGTGAAATGCCCCGCAGGCTACTACGCGACGGGCGGAGGCGCCGAGAGCGACGGCGGCAGGCCCCATCTCTCCACCTCGATCGCCGTGCCGCAGCAGACCGACAGCGCCGACGGCTGGGCCGTCACCGCCCGCAACTACAGCACCCAGGGCGGCATGAGCATCCGCGCCTAGGTGATCTGCGACCAGGCTACCCACTACGTGAGAGCCACCCCGGACACCACTTCCATGTCAGTGACGAACCCGGTTCTTGTTCACACGACCAGCACAAGCACGACTTCCTGACAGTCCGTCACTGCCAGCGCCCCACTGACACCCACCCGGCACATCGCACCGAAGGGTCGGCTCCGAGGTCCTGTACCGGATCAACGGAACGCCCGGGCCCGTGTACGGGGCCGCGCAGTCAATGGTCGTGACGAACGGGTCCTTCACCCGCGACGCCGCCGCCTGGGGAAAGCGGCACGGGATCCTGCTGGTCGACCGAGAGGCCCTCCTCGCGTGGCGCAGGACTCCCACCACGTCTGCCGGGTCGTCGCGCTCACACCGCCGTACTGAGCACGGACGGCTACCGCGCTGGGCGTACAGCCCACCCAGGCCCCGCCTCCCGCCCTGGAAGCGCCGCGTACGGGTGGAGGGGGCCCGAGCAAAGCGCGACAGGCATCCCAAAGGGGGCCTGTCGGCCCTCACACACTGGGTGGAGCGGGAGCGCGCAGACCGAGCAGTGCCCAGCTCGGCGAGAAGTGCGGTACCCGGTTCCGCCCGTGGGAACCGGCCTGTTGCGCCTCCTGGTTTCTGCTGTCGGACGCCACCCTGCCGCACCCGGCCCCGTATGCGACGCTGGAAAGGCCAACCGGGCCTGTCCGCCCCCGCGCGGCCCGGCCGACCAGGGATCCCGCTATGTCCCAACGCGCGTTCCTCGCCTCCCGTACCGTGCCAGCGGTGCTCACCAGCGCCGCCCTCGCCCTCCTGCTGACGACGCCCGGCGCCCCCGCGGCGGCGACCCGGCCGGCCGCAGCGGCACGCCCGCAGTCAGCCGTGCTGTCGATTCCGGCCATCGGCGTGTCCGGGCTGCCCGTCGTCCCGTACCGCGGAAGCCCCGACGACTCGCCGGGCACTCGAATCCAGGACCGGGGGGTGGCCGCCAGCCCGCATGGTCCCGCCGGTGGCGTCGGCCCTGGCGATGTGGGCAACTACATCGTCACTGGACACCGCATCGTGGCGGGCGGGCCACTGCGGGCGCTGCCGTCACTGCCGACGGGCGCGTCCGTCGTCGTGACCTCCGGCGGTGTGACGTACAAGTACACGATCACCACGACCCGGACGACCTCCTTCCGCTCCCAGTCCTCCATGGCCGCGCAGCGCGCCGCGGTCCCCGGCTTCCCCGGCGCCGCCCCCACCCGCGCGATGATCACGGTGACCACCTGCCTCACGCCCGAGGACGATGCGGCAGGCAATCACTGGCGGGACGCGCAGAACAACCCCGAACACCGCATCGACAAGATCGGCGTCCTCACAACCACCACGTCCTGACCGTCACCACGCCCTGCCCCGTCCACACCGCGCCCCGTCCCGTCCCGTCCCCGGGAGGGCGAAGGTCACAGGTCCGGCCCTTATGAACCTCTTGCTCCGTATGTCACTCTGGCGGGCAAACCGGCTCGCGCACCTGCCGCGACGACCCCGCCGACCAGTACGGAAACGCTCATGCCCCTGCATTTCCCGTCCCGAGCCGCATCCGCCGCGGCGGCCGGCGCCATGGTCGTCCTGATGGCGGCTTGCACCACCACCCAGGCTGCCGCCGGCGCGGCGGCTCCCGCACCGCCGACGATGGCAGCGGCACCCGCTTCGGCGCCGGCCGCCACTGCCGCGCGGGCGCCCGAGCCACCGGTTACCTCCGTGCAGACCGAGGCCTCCGTCCTGTCCATACCCTCGGTGGGCATAACCGGGCTGCGAGTGATGCCGTACGAGGGCACCACCGACGATGCGCCCGGCACCCGCATTCAGGACAAGGGTGTGGCGGCCAGCCCGTACGGGAAGCGTGGCGGAGTCGGGCCCGGCCAGGCGGGCAATTTCCTGGTCACCGCGCACCGCCTGTCGGCGGGCGGCCCGCTGCGTGACCTGCCCGCCGTGGCGAAGGGCGACTCGGTGCTCGTGACCGTGGGCGATGTCGTGTACACGTACGAGATCACCGCGAGCCGCAAGACGTCCTTCCGATCAGAACGCTCGCTGAGCGAGCAGCGCGCCGCGGTCCCCGGAAAGCCGGGTGTAACCCCGACCCGGGCCATGATCACGATCTCGACCTGCGCCACCCCGGAAGACCATGCCGAAGGCAACTTCTGGAACGATGCCCAGGGCAATCCCGAGCACCGCATCGACAAGATAGGCGTTCTCCGCAAGACGACCGCAGCGCCGCCTGCCGGATAGCGCCGCCCAGCCCTCGCAGGGGCGCGGGCGGCCCCGGCACGTGCCCGGGAGGCGTTATTCCGTCGGCCGCGCGACCATGCCGTACGCCGTCGGGGTCCGCGCGACCTGCGCCCGGACAGCAGCCTCCTGAGGCAAGCCGAGGCCCAGACCTACGCCCGCGGCAGGATCGGCGCCTACCTGGGCCAGATCAGCACCACAACCGGCAGCGATCACCTCCAGCGTCTGCAAGCAGATGTCTCCATCGCGCAGCACCGTGTCCAAGGACGCGAAGAGCAGCTCGACAGCGAAGCCACTGAAGCGAGATCCGTGCTCCAGAGCCGCGCGGGGCTCTGGAGCACGGACTGGGTCCTCACCCGGTGATCCGCTCAGCAGGGGAGAGTGGTCTTGCCTGCAGCGCCAGTGACGCCGGCGGTGCCGTCCGCGGTGAACGTGGCGGCGGTTCCGTTGCCGCCGGGCTTGCCGGGGCACACGGGGCTGGCCGCGCCGCCGGCGCCACCGGCTCCGCCCGCGTGGCCGCCACCAGCCGTTGAGGCACCGCCCTTGCCGCCCTTCCCACCGGCGATGCCAACACCGGCGTTGCCGGCGCCGCCTACGCCGCCCTTGCCGCCAGTGCCACCGAGGGTTGCGTCGCCGCCGGCACCCCCGCTGCCGCCGTTGCCACTGGCACCGCCGGCCCCTCCCGCGCCACCGGCGCCACCGGTGCTCGCACTGCCGTCGGCGTTGCCGCCGACGCCACCGTTGCCGCCATTACCGTTGAAGCCGGCGGCACCACCGACGCCGCCGAAGCCGCCGACGCCGCCGTTGGTCCCGAGGCCGTTGGCACCATTGGCACCGGGGAGGCCGAGGAGGCCGTAGTGGGCGAGGGTCTGAGTACTGCCTCCTCGAGCCGGGGCAGAAGCGGAAGCGAGCGTGGGTGTCACGGCAAGGCCGACGACCGCGACCGCAGCAAGCAGGATTGTCCGGGAGATGGCGGTGGTGCGCGTGATGCGCATGGGTACGCCTTTCGATTTGTGCAGTTGGAAATATTTCCCAACTGATCACATCGTCACCTTACGTCGAGATAACTCACCCCACATTGCATATATTGATCAAATGTCTCAAAATGGACGGATTAACAAAACTTCGGCCGGAAATCGCCAAATTGATACTGGGTGCCGCAATGGCAAATTTCACCCATTACGGCACTCAGTCCGCACGCTGGTTATTCCGAGCGGACCTGAGCCGTCTGCATGCCCTTCTGCCCGCGCTCAGCGACAAAGAGACGGTCTGGCCTTCCTTCAGGGACTTGAACCCCCATCGGACTCGACGCCTTTGAAGTGCACGAAGAGGTTGTCGCCGCCCCTCTGTGAAGAGACGAAGCCGAACCCCTTCTCATTGCCGAACCACTTCACCGTGCCGATGTCCGGTTGGACATGAGCATGAGATCGCAGTGTCGTCTCGAGGTCGCCGCCGGCGCTGGTGGGCTCCTGCGAGGTCTTGGTGCGCTGAAGTTGACGCCGCGTCGGGCAAGACGGCAGCGCGGGGCTTCACGCCGATCCGGATCGCCGGCCGTGATCTCTGCGCGTAGGCGGCGAATTTGAGGATCGACCAGCCACTGAAGGGCCGGCCAGGGTTTGTCGGGCGGATGGTCTGCCACGGCAGCCGCACACCCGCAGCTTCTCGCTCCCGACGACCCAGTCACTGGCATGCGGGTATGCGTCGGCTCTGGAATTTGTCCGATTGGGCCGCGGTGATGACCCTGGTGCGTTCGGGGTGATTCTGGTGTCAGGCAGGGCTAGCGCGACCGATTGTCGCACGCCTGTGCCATCTATTTGAATGCGAAGACACACCATACTGTCACCTCTAACCACTTACCTGGTTGCCGGTGTCCGTTCCTAACGGAAAGAAGCCAGATTTCTCAGAACTGGTTTACCCGGCCGCAGCCGCAAGGGGTCACCGTGCGTTGTACCCGCGCCTTTCCCGTTCTCTCCACGACCGTGCTCATGTCCGTAGGCATCGCCATGGCCGTGCCCGCCGCCGCACGGGCCGACGCGGCCGCAGTGCCCTGCTCCGCAGCCTCCCTGGTAGCCGCGGTCACCACGACCAACGACGCCGGCGGGGGAGTCATCACGCTGGCCGCGGGCTGCACCTACAACCTGACGTCTGCCTACAACAGCAGCCTGACCCAGGGCCCGGACGGCCTGCCGGCCATCTCCACCGTCATCACCTTCGAGGGGGACAACAACGTCATCACCCGCACCGGATCGGCGAACTTCCGCATTTTCCGGGTCACCGACACGGGGAACCTCACGCTCAAGGGCGTAACCGTCAGCAACGGTTCCGCCAAAGCGCTGCTGGGCCTGCTCCCGGCCAACGGCGGCGGCATTCTGAACTTCGGCGCGCTGACCCTCACCAACAGCGCCGTGAAGAACAGCAAGGCCACCGGCACCGGGGGCGGCGTGCACAGCGGCGGAGCCGGCGCGGCGGCGACGTTCACCGGCAGCACCCTGTCCGGCAACACCGCCGTCGGGAACGGCGGTGGGCTGTACAACGCCAGTACGGCGACCCTGACCAGCAGCGACGTCAGCGGGACCAACAAGGGTGCACACGGTGGTGGCATCGCGTCCGTCGACGGCATTCTCACCGTGACAAGTACCCCCGTCTCGGGGAACGCGGCAACGGTCGCTGCGGGCGGTATCTACCGTCAGTCGGGCACCATGACACTCACCTCGTCCCCCGTCACCGCCAACAACCCGAACAACTGCACCGGCAGCGTCCCCGCGGTTCCCAGCTGCGTCGGCTGAACAACTCGCCGCAGACGGGACGACCCGCAAGCGGCGCCAGGTTGCCTGAGAAATCGATGACCCCCGCCGACCGCTTTCTTTCGGTCGACCCCTCACCGTCCCGGACGTCAACATGTACGCGGCCCGCATCAGCCCGGACGGCCACACCCTGGCCACCGGCGGCTCCGACGGCCTCATCCGCCTCGACGACATCACCAACCCCCGGGCCCCCGTGTCGATCGGCGCGCCGATCCCGTGTCCGGACGGCTACCTGCTCTCCCTGTCCTTCAACGCCGAAGGAAGCACGCTCGGCGTGGGAACAGGAAGCGGCCAGATCTGGCTATGGGACGTGAAGGACCCTGCTTTGACAGTCCCGTCGCGGAGTAGAGCGGGGCTCGGCAGACGAGGTGCAGGTCGCTGTCGGAGGCAGCCAGGGCGGGGGCGGAGAGGGTCTTCCCGGCGGCGGTGACGGGGGCGAAGGTGTTCCAGCCGGTGGCGGTGGTGTTACAGAGGTGGATGTTGTCTCCGCCGCGGACCGCGCAGTACAGCTTGCCGTTGTGCGTGGCAAGTGCGGGGGCGCTGGGTGTCTTGGCGCACGGCCAGGGAATGGCCGGGGCGCTCCAGCCTGAGGTGTTGGTGAGCTCCGTGCAAACAGCCGTGCTCACTTGATTTCCCCGGGGGCGCGCCCCCAGCGGTGACGACGACACACCCCATCGGACACCACTCGCGATGCAGTGTGGGTGGGGATCCGCGATCCTGAAGTAGTCCGGAAATCTCTGCAGGAGGTCCACCATGTCCGTACTGGACAAGCTGAAGCAGATGCTCAAGGGTCACGAAGACCAGGCTGGCAAAGGCATCGACAAGGCCGGTGACTTCGTCGACGACAAGTCCCAGGGCAAGTACAGCGGCCAGGTCGACACCGCCCAGGACAAGCTCAAGGACCAGATGGGCCGAGACCAGGGCCAATAGCCCAACGGGCCAGCAGCCCCACAGAGGACGTCTCGCAGCAGGCGTCTGGGGGGAACCGGGTGCGACTGGGAAAATACCACCCATGTCCGCGGGCATGGCCCGGTTCTCTTGGGCTTTGACTGCTGGTTGACAGGCCGGTCAGCTCACCCCGCGCAGGAAGCCGTCTCCGTGAGCAGCGATACGGGCTTCGAGGGCGGACAAGGCGTCCTGGGTAGCTTCAGGGCTGCCGCCGCCCACCGACGCGGGAACTGCTGTGGGAGGCGGGGCCGAACGCCCCGCCTCCCATACGGCCGAGGGCCACTCAGACCCGTACGGCCGGCCCCGTCAGCGCGTGGCGATCTGCTGGAGCGCCGTGCCCTGGTAGCGGGCACCGGCGTTCCACAGGATGAAGGAATTCATCTTGTTGGCCGCCGCGGCCTTGATCTGTTCGGCCACCTCGGCCGGCCCGTAGGTGCTGCCCATCGAGAAGTCCTGGAGCCACGGGACGATTTCGGTCCGCGTGCCCTTCGCCTGGCGGGCGAAGTCGGCGAGCGAACGCTGCACGATCGCGTACGGGGCGGTGTCGGGCTGCGCGACGCCGTACTCCCCCGGGCCCCAGTGGGAGGGGTAGACCATCGGTGCGATGTAGTCGGTGACCTTGGCCAAGGCCCCGATGTCCTGGGCGATCTCGGTGGGCCGGGTGGCGGCGATGCCGAAGACCGAGACGCCGAGGTACTTGGCGTGCGGACGCAGAGCGGTCCGGGTGTCGGCGACGAACGAGGTGATGGACTGCTCGGGCGTGGCGGTACCGATGCCCGGGAAGCGCATGTGCGACAGCGGGCCGTCCGGGCGGCGCACGTAGTCGTAGAGGATGTCGTCAAAGCCTAGCCGAGCCGCTTCGACGGCGAGGTCCTGGTTGTACTTGCGGACAGCGGGGTTGGCGAAGTTGGTGAAGGACAGGGCGCCGTAGTGGCCGCCGTCGTAGGGCTGTCCGGCCGGATTCAGCACGAGCTGGTCGCGCTTGCCGGACTTCCATGAGGCGGAGGCGAGCTTGGGGTCGCGGAAGGCAACGACGCGGCCGATGACCTGGGCGCCGGCGGCGTGGATTTCGGCGATCGCCTTGCGGGCGTCGTAGTAGCCCTTGGCCGCTCCGATCTGGCGGGCCAGCGGCACCTGGGACGCGTACCCGACCTCGCCGTCCTCGTCCTTGACGTCCAGCTCGACGGCGTTGAGCTTGCCGCTGCGGACCAGGGCGAGGATGTCGCCGCGCAGCGTGTTGTCGCCCCAGCCGATGGCGGTGATGTGCGCGGCACGGATCATGGGGCGACGTCCCCGCGCGGACACGTCCTTGGCGGTGGTGTTTCCGGCGCGGTCCACTGCGGTGACCGTGACGACGGGTATGCCCTTGGGAACAGTGGCTTTGAAGGCCCCGGCTTTGTCGACGGGGACCTTCTTGCCGTTGACGGTCACCTCGGCGTCGATGGAGGCATTGCCGGTGATGGTCACGGGGGCGGCGACGTTCTTGATCTCGGGGTCGGCCACCTTCAGCTCGGGAGCGGTGGCGTCCACACTGAAGCCCACGACCTTGCGGTACGACGCGAAGGGGAGACTGCTGCCGCCCGCCACCACCAGCGTGTGCCGACCCTCCTTGAGGTGAGGGAGGGCCAGTTTCAGGCGCGCGCCCTCAGGTGTGACGGGGAGCGCCGCGCCGTCCAGGGTGGCGCGCAGTCTGTCCCTGCCGCCGGCCTCGTCGGCGGCGAGGTAGGCGCTGACCTGTGCGGCCTTGCGCCCGTCGAGGACGGCGCCGTCGCCCAGACCCTGGATGTCCGGACCCGGCGCGAGGAATGTCCAGGCTCCGACGCCTGCTCCGGCCAGTGTGAGCGCCCCGGTCGTCGCTATCAGGGCGCCCAGACGGGCCGGGCGGCGCGGACGGAGGGAGGGGACGGAGTGGGATATGCGTGTGGGGGACATCATGACGTCCTTCGTGCCGTGGGCCGGGCGGGATGCTGCCTTCATTCATTGCCGCACGGCGTGCCGGTCGTCTCCTTCCGATCGTTTTTCACACGAACGGCCGCGTTCGGTCCCGGCGCAGCGGCTACGCCATGCAGAGGACAGTGCGGTATGCGGGCTCCCGTCGCAGGTAGGAATGGCGCGACACATTCGCCGTGAAGGGGCTTGTCATGCGCCATCCGCTCGTCCCGCTCGGCGCCCTGGCCGGCGCCGCCCTGCTCGCCTCCGGCTGTTCCACGGGGCCGTCACCGGCCGCCGGGGGACGCCACGCGACCGCCTCACCGGCGGCGGTCGGTCCCGTCGCCGCGAAGGCCCCGGCGGAGGTCGGCGCCAATGAACTCGGCCAAGTACCGGTGCTGATGTACCACCAGCTCACCGAGAAACCGGCCAGCGTCTACGACCGCACCCCGGCCGACTTCCGGGCCGAGCTGGAGCGTCTCGCCCGGGAGAACTACGTGCCGGTGACCGCCCGGGACTTCCAGACGGGCCGCATCGACATCCCGGCCGGCATGCACCCGGTGGTCCTCACGTTCGACGACTCGACCAACAGTCAGGTGCACCTCGACCCGGACGGCACCCCGGCGCGGGACACCGCCGTCGCCATCTTGACGGAGACGGCGCAGAAGTACCCCGCGTTCAAGCCGGTGGCGACCTTCTTCGTCAACGCGGACGCCTTCTCGGCCACCGGTTCCGCCAAGGCGCTGACCTGGCTGAAGGAGCACGGGCACGAGGTCGCCAACCACACCGACCGCCACGAGAACCTGCGCTCCCTGGACCAGGCGGCCGCCACGCGGGCGATCTTTGCCGGACAGCAGGCGATCGAGAAGGCCGCGCCCGGGACGCAGGTCACGTCGCTCGCCCTGCCTTTCGGTGCCATGCCCCAGCCGGCGGGGCTCGCCACGCGGGGAACGGGCTACCGCTACGACGGGGTGTACCTCGTGGGGGCCAACCCCTCGGTCTCGCCGTTCGCCAAGGCGTTCGCACCCGGCGCGATCCCCCGGATCCGCTCGGCGGGCCCCAAGGACGAGGACGCCGAGTTCGGTTCGTCGCGTTGGCTGGACAAGCTCGCCGCCGGGAAGAACCGCTACGTCTCGGACGGGGACCCGAACACCGTCGCCTTCCCGAGTACCTCGCAGAACGAGCTGTCGCCGGCCTTCGCGAAGCGGGCTCGGCCGTACTGACGCGTGCGGGCAGACCCGTACGTGCGGGCAGACCAGTACGTGCAGGCAGACCAGTACGTGCGGGTGACTCTGTCGGAAGTCCCCTGACCGCTCCGACGGATGCCGCCCGGGGCCCCGGACCCACGGCCAGGAGCCAGCCCCGGTGATCGCGCTGCGAGGAAACCCTTGCCCGGCCGCAGGTCATTCAGTAACGTACGGCGCGGCACGATTGGTCTAGACATGCGGGAGCTGCCGTGGACCTGCCCGAGGGCCGCCCGATCCGGTGGGGCATCCTGGCCACGGGCGGCATCGCGGCCGCGTTCACCGAGGACCTGCGCCAATTGCCGGGTGCGGTCGTCGCCGCCGTCGCCTCCCGCAGCAACGAGGCGGCTCACGCCTTCGCCACCCGCCATGGGATCGCGCGGGCCCACGGCTCCTGGCAGGCCCTCGCCGACGACCCGGGCATCGATGTGGTCTACGTCGCCACGCCTCACGGCTACCACCATCCTGCCGTCGCGATGCTGCTGGACGCGGGGCGCCCCGTGCTGTGCGAGAAACCGCTCACCGTGAACAGCGCCCAGGCGCAGGAGCTGGTCACCCTCGCTCGCAGGCGCGGCACGTTCCTGACGGAGGCCATGTGGACGCTCCTCAACCCCGCCGTGCGCAAGGCGGCCGAACTCATCGCCGACGGGGCGATAGGTGAGATCCGTTCGCTGCACGCCGAGCTCGGCTGGCGCACGCGGGTCGGCCCCACCCACAGGCTGCGGGACCTCGCCGCCGGGGGCGGCGCCCTGCTCGACGCCGGCGTCTACCCCGTGGCCCTGGCCCACTTCCTGCTCGGCGCACCCGACCGTATCCAGGCCCACGCGCACTTGACCCCTGAAGGCGTGGACGAGCACACCAGTATCCTCCTCGGGTACGACAGCGGAGCCACAGCGATGGTGAGCTGCTCGTTCGCCGCCACGCTCAGCCAGGCAGCCGTCGTGTACGGCACGCGGGGGCGGATCGATTTCCCGCCGAACCTGTTCAACCCGGCCGGCATCGTCCTCCACCGCGGCGGAGTCGAGCCGGAACACTTCGCGGCCCCGCCGGTCGCCGGCCACGGCTACGGACTCGAAGCCACCGAAGTGATGCGCTGCCTGCGGTCAGGCGAGACCGAGTCTCCGCTGCTCCCCCTGGACGGCACGCTGGCCGTGATCCGCACCCTGGACTCCGTCCGCCGACGCATAGGTGTGCGCTACCCGGTCGAAGACCAGGCGTAGGCCTGACCGAATGGCCCGGGTACGGCTGCACGGATCGGCTTCCCAGCCATTGCCGTGACACGCCCACAATGGAGGCATGGCAACCGATGCCCCACAGCAGCGTCCTGCGCTCCTGCCCGACCTCGAACGGTCCCGCGCCGTGCTGGTCGCCTGCGACGATGATGCCGTCCGCGTGCGCGAGTCGCAGCCCGCGGCACGGGCTGCGCAGCTGGCGGAGACGCTGATCTCCCCTGCCATCGGTATGGCGTTCCGCCCCGAGAACGTCACCGTGGTCACATCGTGGCAGCATCCCGCCGAGGTGTTCGACGCCGTACGCCGCGCCGCCGAAGAGGCGTCGGACGTTCTGCTGTTCCACTATGTCGGTTCTGGTTCGCACCACAGAGAGTTCGTCCTCCCGCGCGCCGTTCCGGGATCGGAGGGCCTCGCCCCGCTGCGAACGGTTGCCGACCTCGTGCGGCGGAGTCCGGCGGCCCGCCGGGTCGTCCTCCTCGACTGCGAGGACTTCGAGGCCACTTCGTGCTGTTTCACCCGCGACCCGAGGCCGGGTGGAGCCGGCACGTCGAGCGCGCTGTCCCTGGTGGGAAAGGCGCCGTCCCTGTACTTCAGCTCCGGTGACGACATGATCCCGGCGGGCGACGAGTTCACCGGCACCCTCGCCGAGGCGCTGCGGTCGGGCGTCACGGACGGTCCGGAGGTACTGGATCTCGTGACTTTACGCAATGCGGTCGAGGGTCGATGGGCCCAGCTGGGGTACTGGGTCGAGAACGAGCACGTCGCCGTGCCGGACACGCTGAGCCTCGTCGGCGGCCATGACGTGGCGCTGGGCAAGAACATCGCCTTCGGGCCCGACGGTGACCGCAGCCGGCACCCCTTTCACCTCGATGCGGGAGTCGTCGACCTCGTAGAGCGATGGTGGGACTAGCCATGGGTAGGGCAAGCTTGTGGGCCCTGCGTATCCACCCACGGAGGAGGTTCCGTCCGCATGCACGTGGAAGACGCCGCCGACTGCCCCGAACGAGGCCTCACCCGACCGGCGGAAGTGCCGGCCATCGCGACCCGGGTGACGTGGAGGGGGACGGGGGATCTCCACGACGTCGCCCGTCGATACGGTGTCGTCAGCACGCTGTTGGGAGCGGGCGTCGACGCATGCCGGATACAGGTGTTTCACGAGCTGGAGGACGGCGGCACTTACTGGGTCGTCACCCTGGACGACGGGCACACGGCCGTACTGACCGACGACACAGAGGAACATGTGGGTCACATGGAGGGGCCGTGGCCGTTCAAGGCCGTGTTCGTCAGCCCGGACGCTGTCCGAACGAAGATCAATTACTCCATCGACAACCTCAAAGCGCACATCGTCAGGTGGTACACCGAGGGCGTGGGACCCCGAAACGACTCACACTGAACGTCCTGGCTCGGCGATGGACCCGCGGTCGGTCGGCATGGCGAGCATGCGGGCCGAGCGGGAGTGTGGGGCAACGGAATCCGGAAGCTGTCGCCGACCAGTCCGAAGTCGACGCCGTGTACTCCGCCATCACTCAGACTTCCTTGGTGGCGTTCAGGCGGGCGATTTCCGCGGCGTACGCGGCGGTGCGGACTGCCGACGTTCCCGATGCGTACAGGCCAGTGCCGAGTGCGGCCAGGGGGACGGAGAGGAGGAGGGCGGCGAGCATCGGTCCCAGGTCACGCGCGGCATCACAGCGCTCTCCCTCGTCCGTGTGGTAGGACATCGGCCAGGGCCCGTTCTGGTGGAAGACGCGGGAATCGCACTCCCCCTCGGCAGTGAAGGGGAACAGGAGCAAGTAGCCGAGCCAGAGCCAGATGAGGACGGCTACGGCTATCAGCCCTCGGCCCCACCCCTGTGCGCGCAGTCCCCGCACACGAAACTCTCTGTCGTATATCTGTGCCAAGTCATTCATGAGGCTGAACCTAGCTCAGGCCAGGTCCGGGAAGCGGCCGTGCAGCTTCGGTGGCCTCTGGCTGCGCCGGGTGAAGAAGGCTGCCGCAGAGGTGGAACAACGTCGGGACACCGTCGTCTGTGGCGTGCAGGGTGGCCGACCGGCGCCCCGTACGCGCTGGGGCCCCGTTGCCGGGGTCGGGGACCCATCGGGAGCCAGGAGCTGTTAGCTACGAAGACTTCACCGACGCAGCCGACGACAACGGCGTCTTTCGAGGACTTTGAAGACCCCCGGCATCTCGCGGGGTCACCAACCGCCAGGAGTGGGTCACTTGCGAAGGATGTGGTCAAGGGGGACGGGACCATAAGGGTGCCCACGTGCTCCTCCACGCCCGGCGCGTAGCTGGGTCGCCTGAACAACTGATCAGGTAGCACGACCTGGTTGGCCACCTGCCGCGAGGAGGCCGCCACGCCCTGCCGCGCGCCGGCCTCCTCACCGCAGGTCCCAGAGCGCCGCACAAGGCGTATGCCTTCCTGGTTCAGAGAAGCGACCAGGCGAAGCTGATCACGCGCCGCAAATCCCACCCAGCCCGGCCGGTGCGCTCCTGACCAGCCGCCATGGAGGAAGTCGATCGCCGGGGACGTCTTCGGGGCGCCGGCCCGGCGCCGCCTCACCCGCGCCCTACGCCATGACCGGTCGCCTCGGCGCAGGTGGAGGTGGCTCTCCCGACGAGTGGTCGAGGTTTGCTGGTTCCCGGTAAACTTCCGTTTGTCGACGTCGTCGGTCTGGTGGGTCGGAATGTGGTCCCGGATCCCGAAGTGGCTGATAGCAGGGTCCGTGTGGCTGTGGTGCCGACAGAGACCGCGGTGAGCGGCCATGGCGGCTGCGGCACCTGCCGGCTGCTGGGGACGGGTCAGCGGTTGATCACGTCCCGAGTCTGGGCGTAGACCGTGGCGTCGGTGAGCAAGCCCGTGTGGCTGAGGCAGGCGGTCTGGGTATTGCCTGCGCCGGACAGGGACACGGAGCTGTCCGGGTTGATCGTCGTGTCGCAAGGCGACCACCAGGTCGCGTAACGGGGCGAACCCGGTGTTTCGTCGCCGGAGTTCAAGGCGGCGAGGAAGCTCGATCCGATGCGCATCTCGGTGCAGGACGTGTCGAAGCAGCTGTTGGCGGTGTCGGTTCCGTGGTTCGGGCCACCCAGTGACACCCATGCGTCCACCCTGGAGGTCCCGCCAAGGTTCTTCAGGTAGTAGCGCGAGGAGAGCCCGCCCATGGAGTGGCTGACGATGTCTACCTTGGTTGCGCCGGTGGCCGCGAGTAGACGGTCTACCTCGGTGGACAGTTGCTGGGCGGTCGTGGCGTTCGACTGGTGCCAGTCGTAAGTCCACTGGTTCAGGTGGGAGGACGGCCAGCCGTCGGTCCTGAAGCGGTTGGCCATGGTGCTCCAGTTGCTGCCGTCACCGCTGTAGCCGTGCACGAATAGGATGGGATTGCTGCTGCCTTGGTTGAAGGTGGGGCTGCTCGATGCTTGGGCGGGACCTGACGCTTGCACGGCAACAAGGGCACCGGCTACGGCAACGGCTGCGGTCACGAGAGATCTCTTCACGCGGGGCCTCACAGGGGTGGGTTTCGGAAGACCGCTCAACGGTGCGTTTTACGGAGGGAGTGCGTGCGCTGGGCACTTCCCGGGTCACGGGAGCAGTACTTGCGGGCATGCGGGGGCGTGCCATAGGCCGGTCGTCGCAGCCGAATGGGCAGGACGTCGGTGTCGGTGCGCGGTGGCGTGAGCGTACTGACCGGTAGGTATCGATGGTCAAGAGCCGTGCACGGACTTTTTCGCCCCGGCCGCTGCCAGAGCAGTCGATTTTTGACGTGCCGCCGTGTATGGAGTCCCATGTGGTGTTGAACCGATGGCGAGAAGCGACACCAACGCACAGGGGATCGACATGTTCATAGCAGAAGAGGGCGTTTTCGATCCTGGGGAGATGCTCGACCTCTACGACTCGGTCGGCTGGGAGGGCTATACCAGTGACGTGGACAAGCTCTGTCGCGGTCTCGTGAACTCTCACCTCGTCATCACGGCACGAGATCGATCGGGAACGCTCCTTGGACTGGCTCGGACCATCTCCGATGACGAGCACATCTGTTACGTCCAGGACGTCGTGGTGAATCCGGCGAACCACAGGCAGGGGGTAGGCCGGGGGCTGGTCGAGCACCTTATGCGGCGCTACTCCCACTGCCGGTTCTTCCTCCTGTCCACGGACCACGAGTCGTCACCAGAAGGCAAGCGCAACCACGCGTTCTACCGGAGCCTGGGCTTCCTGTCGTACGAAGAGAAGGAGATGGCAGGCTTCGGACTGCCTAGGAACCGCCCCGACCAACGCGATGTGACTCCATGAGGAAAAGATCTTTGGGGTGTTACCGGAGCAGGATCATCTTGCGCAGTAGCTCGAATCCGGCTCGGCCGCAGAGCTGTCGCTTGCTTCTTGATGCGGTTGACGGTGCCTTCGATGCTGCCTGAGCTCCCGTCGAGGGTGAGCCCGGCTGTCACTGTGTCGAGGTCTCGCAGCAGGTGGAGCGCGAGGCCGGTGAGGCCGGGTAGCCGGCTGGCGTCGACTGCGTCGATCCAGGTGGGAAGTGTGAACCGAGGCGGTCGGTCGGAGTCGCGGACGTGCCCCGCGGCCATCTCCGGTTCAGGGCAGCAGGCCACGACGCCCTTCAGGCCAGCCCGGTCTTCCTCGGTCAAGGTCGTGGGGTGCCGGGTGAGCCAGCCGGTCACCTACCGCACCGATGGCGGCCGGGGCGGTGCCTCGGACGGAGCGCCGCGCAAACGTGGCGACTGTGCGCGCGGACCATGCCGTAGGTGACAGGCGCGTGCTCGGCAACCAGCTCGCTGTGCAGTCGGGTGACGCTGGTGCATCCCTCGGCGAAGCGTCGCTCCAGGTAGGGCTTGTAGGGGGCAGCCTGCTGGGCCGGGGCCGGCTCTCGTGGAAGGTGCCCTACCAACGTGGGGCGTTCGCGTACCGGAGCACGGTGTTGGGACCCCTACTCAGGTACCGGGCAATCGCCCGGCGTGAGTGACCTTGAGCAAGGGGCTCGTGGACCAGAGCATGTGCCGACGGTCACGGGAGCGGCCAATAGGTGGGCGGAGTGCGAACTGACGACCGCGAACTGTGGGTGGCGTTCTTCGGGACTTCCTTCAGCGTCGTGACCCCGACCGCCTCGACCTGGTCGACACTGATGGTGGGCGGCCGGCCCGGCCGAGGCCCATCCCGGGCGACCGCGACGATCGGCGGCGCCCCGGCCGCGCACGGGCCAGCACAACCCGTGCCCGCAGCGCCAACGCCTGAGCCGGCGTCGCCCGGCGCGTCCACCGCTCCAACACCGCCCGCTCCTCATTGGAGAGCAGCAGAGGCAGGGGCGGCCGCGTAGGCGGCGGTGACCGACTCGGGCAGGCCGAGCTGCCGCTCGCGCAGCGCACTCTGGATCAGTGCTCACGCCCCGAGGGGCGGGGACGCTACCCCATCAGGGGTCTGGCCTCCCGGCCGACCCGCAAGGGCACGGTCTGACTTCAGAGCTCGAAGGCCCGGCGTCGAAAGTACTCACCGGTCGGCGGCTACGGAACCGAGCATTGCCCGGTTCCGTAGCTCCCATTAGGCGCCGGGGCGCAGCTGTACCCACTGCGCGGTGCTCGGTACGCCCTTCTCGTCGAGCAGGAAGAGCATGTAGTACCCGGGGGGCGCCTCCTTGGCGGACTGCGGGGTGCGCAGCACGAGGTCGTTGCCGGAACGGCTGGCGATGGGCAGCTCCAGGTGCCGCTGGCTGGTGTTCACCGAGTGGGTGGAGGTGATGGGTGCGACCAGGACGGCCCGGCTGACCCGGTCCGGGGTGCTGGTGCGCGCCCGGAAGGTGGAGGCGTAGCGCTGCGCGCCCCGCGCGACGGCGGTCAGCTGGGGCCGGGGGCCCTGGTGCAGGTAGGACGGCTCGTAGATCTCGATGGTGCCGTTCATCCCGGACTTGATGTCGGGGTTGTTGGCGATCTGCTGGAGTTCGTCGCCGGTGAGCATGATGCGGCCGTCGGGCAGGATGACGGCGTTGGAGTGGTATCCGCGCGGCAGCCGCTGGTGCGGCCCGAGCCGCCACGTGCCGTTGCCGTCCCGCAGTTCTGTCTGGCGGTACTTCGGGTCGGCGTTGGGGTTATAGGGGCCGTGGCCGTAGTCGCGGATGTCGTAGGCGCCGTTGACGGTGAACAGCTTGCCGTCGGGCAGGATCAGGGTGTTGTCCTGGGTGCGGCCGAAGGCACGGGGGGTGTCCTTGGTCCAGCGTCCTTCGGCGAACTTGTAGGTGTTGTGGTCGTTGCGGTTCCCGCCGAGGATCAGCGCGGAGTCCGGGCCGTTGGACCCGTTGGGCAGGGCGACGGCGGAGCCGTAGTTGCGCATGCCGCCGTCGGGGCGGTCGGGCAGCTTGCGGCGGGTCTCGGTCTGCGGGTCGAAGACGAACTGCTCGTCGAAGTTGCGGCCGAAGCCGTAGATCAGGCCGTCCCTCAGGGAGAACAGATGGGGGTAGTCCATCTTGTACGGGGCGTCCGTCTTCCACTGGTCGAGCGCCCGGCCCTTGGGTGCGACGGACGGGTCGTACGAGACGGGGGTGCCCTTGGCGGGGAAGCGCTCGATCCCGGTCGACAGATCGCCCCAGCCGATGTCCGACTGACCGGACGTGACGAACTGCCGTCCGTCGGCGCCGGTGACCACGGTCGGGTACCAGCGTCCTTCGGCCATGTCCTTCTGCTGGTGCCAGGTCTCCTTCCACGGGTCGAAGACGAGAGCGAGCTTCGCACCGGTGCCGCCGTTGCCTCCCAGGTTGCCACCGAAGACGCCGACCATGCCGTTGGGCAGATAGGCGTGTCCGGCGCAGAAGACCGGCGCGGGCCGCGGCTCGTTCTTGCCGTCGGGCATGTCGACTACGGGTGGCGGCACGGCCTTGAAGGCGTCGCGTCCTTCGCCCTTGGCGGGGTCCCACACGTACGCCCGTCCGGCGTTCTCCTTGCCGATGATGTCGGTGGGCGCGGGCTCCTTGGTCGGGTTCTCCTCGATGGCCTCGAAGGAGAAGAGCAGGACCTTCCCGGTGGGCAGGAGGGCGACGTGGTCGCCGAAGTCGGGGCTGGAGAAGTAGTCGGTGAACTTCCCGAACTCGGCTGCGTCGAACGCGGCGTTGAGCTTGCGCTGCGAGTCGGCGAGCCGGTTGTAGCGCAGGGTCCGGGTGGTCTGCGGGTAGTCCGAGGTGATGGTGTGCAGACCGATGCGGTCACGGGCCCGCTGTTCGGCGGCAGCCTGGCCGAGCGCCTTGACCTCGGCCGGCCGTACCTCCTTTCGGACCTGGTCGTCTGTGATGCGTACTCCGCCCGGCCGGACGTCGGACGCGTGCGCCGTGGACGGCGCGGAGCGGACGGATGGAACGGTCGCGCCGGCGGGCGCGGTGATGGACAGGGCAATCGCGGCACAACCGACCGCGAGAGCCCACCTCCCTCTGCGGGACATGAGGCTCCTCAAGAGGGCATGGCAGTCCCCAGGACAGCGCAGGACGACCACGCAGAGTAATTGGACGCGCACAGTAGAGCACACGTCGTAGCGACGAACGCGCAGACGCTCGACCGAAACGATTCATCCTCCGTCGATGGTGTGTCACTCTGCGTGTCCGCTGCGGGGTGGGCCGCCGCGCTGCTGCAATGGCCTCGACCCCTACCCCATCGCTGTGGAGGAGTACTACTGCCATGGACACAAGAACTCGTATCGCCGTTGCGGCTGTTGCAGGTGTAGCGGCCCTGCTCGGTCCCGCAGCCGCACAGGCCACCGCCCTACCCCTGGACGGAATCCACATCACCGGCCAGGTCATCCCCGGCGGCGCCGACGGCCAGCCCCACGAGCTGTTCTGCCCTGCGCCGCAGAGCGCCTACAGCGGCGGCTTCGCCATCTCCGCGAGCGAGGGCGCCCGCCTCGCACCGGAACCGACCGACGTCATCGAGAGCCACCCGAACGCGAACGCCACCGGCTGGATCGTCACCGTACGCAAGCACCAGTTCCGCTCAGGACACCCCGAGCACCCGGACCACCCCGGGAACCCGGACCACCCCGATTACCCCGATTACCCCGAGCACCCCGAGCACCCCGAGCACCCCGAGCGCAGCAAGGACCCCCACGTGGAACCCGCCGATCTGGTCATTCACCTCACGTGCACGGAGGGGATGCCCACGCACGGCATGTGACCGCCGCGCGACAGGCCGTTGCCCGGGTCCGGCAACGGCCTGCCCGTCCACGCTGCCCGTGACGCGGACGGCACCTTGTGTCCGGTTGGTTCAGACGAGTGCCGGTGTGGGAGCGGGGAGGTAGGGGGTGATGTTGCGCCACGCGCGCTCAATGTATTCCTCCTTCTCGCCGACCGGGGCGACGTAGTGCAGCGCGCTTTCGGCGGCGTCGTTGCCCTCAAGGCGTGCGATGATCCAGGCGGCGAGGTAGTGCGAGGCCAGGCAGCCCCCGGCGGTGGCGATGTTGCCCTTGGCATAGAAGGGCTGGTTGAGCACCTCAACGCCTGCAGCGACGACCCAGGGCTTGGTGGTCAGGTCGGTGCAGGCCGGGATGTCGTTGAGCAGGCCGAGCTTGGCCAACACGAGCGCGCCGGAGCACTGCGCCGCGATGAGTTGGCGCGAGGGGTCCAGGCCGCGCAGGACCTTCATGATGGCCGGGTCTTCGACGACCTCGCGGGTGGCAATGCCACTGCCCACGATGACGGCGTCGGCTGCGCACGCTTCCTCAAGAGTGGACATCTGCTCGATGACGACTCCGTTCATCGACTTCACCTTGGCGCTGGGGGTGGTGATGGTGACGCGCCAGTCGTCGGTCTTGATGCGGTTGAGCACACCGAGCGCGATGAGAGAGTCGAGTTCGTTGTAGCCCTCGAAGGTGAGGATGGCGATGTGCACGGCGGCTGTCCTTCCGGAGAGTGGGTCTTGACGGTAAGGATCCGAGAACAGGACAGTCAAAGAATTGTCATGGATACAATCCGGTGCATGGCTGCCTCGCGGTACAAGAAGTTGGTCGACGCGCTGGCCTTGGACATCCGGACGGGGCGGCTCGCCGCAGGGGCGCGGTTGCCGACACACCGCAGGCTGGCCGCCCGTGAGGGCATCGCCGTCGTGACCGCAACTCGGGTGTACGCCGAGCTGGAAGCGATGGGCCTGGTAAGCCGGGAACAGGGCCGCGGCACGTTCGTGCGCGACATCGCGGTTCCCACGGGTCACGGCATCGACCAGCAGGTCGTCGCCGCGGACGCGGTCGACCTCAGCTTCAACTATCCGTCGCTGCCCGGCCAAGCCGATCTCCTGCGGCAGGCCCTGCGAGAGGTGGCCGCCTCCGGTGACCTCGACTCGCTGCTGCGCTATCAACCACATCGAGGCCGTCCCCAGGACAGAGCCTCGATCGCACGGCACCTGGGGCGTCGAGGAATCACCACGGACCCGGATCAGATCCTCATCACCAGCGGTGCCCAGCACGGTCTGGCCATCACCGTCATGGCCGCGCTCGACCCCGGCGACGTCATCGCTGTCGACGCACTCACCTATCCGGGTTTCAAGGTCCTCGCCCACGCCTTTCATCTCGACCTGGAGCCCGTACCCGCAACCGCCAACGGGCCGAATCTCGATGCCCTTGAGGAACTGTGCGCGACCCGTCCTGTGCGCGCCATCTACACCATGCCCACCTTGCACAACCCTCTGGGCTGGGTCATGCCGGCAACTGACCGCACCCGCCTGGTCGAGATCGCTCGAGAGCACGGTCCGCTCATCATCGAAGACGCCTCGTACGCATACCTGGTCGAGGACCCTCCACCGCCTCTGGCCGCGACCGCGCCGGACATCACCGTCTACGTCTCAGGACTCTCCAAGAGCATCGCCACCGGTCTGCGGGTCGGCTTCGTCGTCGCCCCGCCGTCCAGGGTGCCGTCGCTCGAACGAGCGATCCGGGCGACTACCTGGAACACTCCGGCCATCACCACCGCGGTAGCCTGCCGCTGGCTCGAAGACGGCACGGTGGACCACTTGGAAGCGCAGAAGCGAGACGACGCCAAGGCCCGCCAGACACTCGCCAGACAAGAGCTGGCGGGCCTACCGATCGTCAGCCACCCCTCGTCCTACTTCACATGGCTGCCGCTGCCCGACGACGTACGCGCCGATCGCCTGACCGCCACCCTTGCGCGTCAGCACATTTCGGTCTCCACGGCGGAGCCGTTCACCACCTCGATACACACACCACAGGCGCTCCGCCTCGCTCTGGGCTCGCCCGATCTGGATCGTCTCCAGTCGACGCTGCGTACAGTGCGACGAGTCGCTATCGAGGACGGCTACGCCTGAATAAATTGCCTTGGAGCCGCCTCGGGCAGGGCTGGTCGCTGTGTGGTCGGCTTGCCCATCCGGCGAGGGCGAGGCTGTGCAGGCGGGCGACGCCGGGCATGGCGTGCTGGACGCGGTCGCCTTTGAGGCGGCAGTCGCGGAGGACCCTCGCGCCGCAGAACGGTCACCAGCTTCCCGATACAGGGCGGGCTCGGCCCGATGAGCGGGGATATCCAAGACGGCTCCGACGCCGTGATCACACCAGCCACCGCGAGATCATCTCCCCCCTGACCAGCAGTTACGGGACAGCTTTCATCCGCGGTGTCGCACCGCGGCCTCTGCGACGTCGGCCTTGGCGACGGCCGGTCGCGGCTTGCGGACGAGCGGGACCGTCGCGCACGCGGCGAGCAGGGACGCTACAGCGACCGCGTACCAGCCGTGCTGGAACGCGGCGACAGCGTGTCCGGGGGCCGGGGTGCCGAGGATGCCGACCAGGAGCGCGACGCCGAGGACCGCGCCGATCTGACGGCCCATCGAGGTGATGGCCGAGCCGGTGGCGAAGCGGGCCGGCGGCAGGGCGGCCGCCGACGCCCCGGTCAGGACCGGGAGCGTCATGCCTACGCCGAGGCCGGTCAGCATCATGCCGGGCAGGAGCGAGGCCGCGTAGGCCGAGCCGGTGTCGAGGGCCGCGGCCCACCACAGGATGCCGGCCGCGAACAGGACAGTTCCCGCCAGCGCGATGCGGCCCGCACCGAATCTGGCGACGGCGGGCCCGATCCGCAACGCGACCGGCGGCACCAGCAAGGGTCCCGGCGCGATGGCGAAGCCGGTGCGCAGAGCCGAGTAGCCCCACACGCCCTGACACCACAGCACCGCGCCGAGCAGCATTCCGGCGAACGCGACGGTGAACAGCGTCAGAGCGGCCGCGGCGGATGCGAACGCCGGAACCCGGAGCAGCGGCAGCTCGACGATCGGCACGGGGTGGCAGGCCGAGCGCAGTCCGGCGGTGATCCCGCCGATCGACGCCCAGGCCCGCACCGCCCCGGCGCGCTTCTCGGGCGCTGTCGTGTCGAGCAGCAGCGCGAGCGACGTCGGCATCAGCAGCGCAGCTCCGGCGGCCTGCACGAGCCGTGCCGCGACCAGCGTCCCGACGTTGGGAGCGAGTGCGCAGCCAACCGAGGCGAGGGTGAACACCGCCAATCCGGTCAGGAAGACCGGCTTGTGGCCGGATCGGTCGGCGACGCGGCCGGCGACCACGAGGAGCGCCGCGAAGACGATCGCGTAGCCGTTGAGGACCCAGGAGAGGGAGCCGAGGCCGCTGGTGCCGAACGAGCGGCCGATCTCCGGGAGGGCAACGTTGACGATGAACGGGTCAAGGTAACACCGGCGCCCCCCGCGACCGCCTCGCCGCCAGACTGCGCGCACTGGAAGAAGCGGGCGTGGTCGAGCGCCGCGCCTACAACGAGCGGCCATTGCGCTTCGAATACCACCTCACGGAGGCCGGCCGCGATCTCGCACCGGTGATGCACGCGCTGTTGGCCTGGGGCGACCGCTGGGCGGTGGACACTCCGCCGGTGGTCTTCAGGCATCGCGGCGGACCCGGCTCCGAGCATGACGCCGAGCACGGCCTCGATCTGACATCGACGTGCCGGACCTGCGGCGAGGGGGTCTCGTCGGGAGGCCTCACGATCGACGTGCGGGCACCTGGATGGGACCGGGCCGGGCCAACCGAAGGATCCTGACCACGCTGCGCCACCACGCGCCAGCCCGGCTCGCTGCCTGGCAGCCTCACAAACAGGCACGACGCTTCGGCCGATGCGCGGATGGAGCTCGCAGGTGTGCCGTGCCCGGACGATCCCGGGCACGGCACGCGTCAGCGCGGCCGCCTGGGAGTCAGGACCGCTCGGAACTCTTCGCGAGCTCCGCCGGGTTCGCAGGGCCTGACCGCTGGGGCGCAGCGCTGCCTGACCTGAGCGGCCCGCTGGCCACCGGTTGGATGGTGACGAGTTGCCAGGACCTCGGGACAGCGGGGCTGCCGCAGTCGAGGGTCGTTCCGTTGGAGGAGCACTGGAGCTCGTACGTGGCCCCGGTCGTGGTCAGGACCTTGAAGTTCGTCACCTGGCCGAGCGACGAGATGGTGGCGTCGCAGACAGTGGCCGGGGCGGGGTAGCCGGGGTTCTGCGCGGCCGTCGTGAGGTCCTCGCGCTTGTAGTTCCCCGTCTGGGGGTCGTCGCGGTGGCCCGCGTAGGCGACTCCGTTGATGAGGAAGACGCTGAATTCCTCGGTGTTGTTGGAGAGGATGGAGTCGATCGTGTTACCGCAGCCGCTGGTCCCCTTGCACCCTCCGTCGTGACGGTCGTCGCTGCCCCGTACGCCAGGGTCGTCCTCATCGTCGTCGTCATGGCCCCGCCCGTCGTGGCACCTATCGCCACCCGAGGCGGCGGACGGCGCCACTCCGGCCGCGCTGGGCGGCTCGGGGGCCGCCAGCGCGGGGCTCGCAAAGCCGAGGATCACCACGGCCAGCGATGCCGCCGCGCCCCCAGCGAGCCAGCCGCCCTGACGGCTAAGCGGGCCGAAACGGGAAACTGTCGTTCTCTGACGACTCATGGGTATTGCTCCTCCTGGAACCGAACGGAGTGATCTTGAGGAACTCGACGCGCCTCACTCGGCATGATTCGTCCGCAAGGGGACGCGCAACCGCTCCACTCCGGCCGATCAACATATTGGCCCACTCCCGTTGACCCGACAGGGATCAGTTTGTCGCGTTCTGTGGCAAACCGGGACCGAACAGGGGAAAGGCTGGCCCTCCCGACCGCGCCTGGGGCAGGACGGTCGCGCCGGGGGCGCATGAATGTGCCGTGACGACGCCTACTCTCCCGCTCACACCTCGCGGCCCGGGGTGGAACGCGCTGTGAACCAAACGGTTTGCCTGAACATGATCGTCAAGGATGAGGCGCCCGTCATCCGGCGCTGCCTCGAATCCGTACGCCCTCTGATCGACAGCTGGGTCGTCCTGGACACGGGGGTCGACGGACGGCACCCAGGATGTCGTCCGGGAAGTCTGCCCGGCGCCCTTCACCAGAGCACATTCAAGGGTTTCGACGCGAGCCGCAGCGAAGCGATCGAGCTGGCACGCACCGAAGCGGACTACGTGCTGTTCATCGACGCCGACGACCTGATGGAGGTGCGGGCGGGCTTCCGCATGCCGGAGCTGACGCACGACGCCTACCAGATCGCGCTACACGACGGGCCCGTCGTGCACTGACGGCCGGTACCTGCGCGACGCCAAGGTGCTGCAGCAGGGGCTGGTCAAGGAACCCGACAACTCCCGATACGTCTTCTACCTCGCCCAGAGCTGGCGTGGTGCCGGGGAGCCGAAGAGGGCGCTGGCCGCCTACGACCGCCGGGCGGCCATGGGTGGATTCGCCGAGGAGGTCTTCTGTGCCCAGCTCTACGCCGCCCGGCTCGCGGCAGACCTGGGTCGGCCGTCGGCGCAGGTGATGGACCGTTTTCTCCGCGCGCACGAGAGCCGTCCCGGGCGGGCGGAAGCCCTCGGTGACCTGGCGCGCATGTGCCGTAACGACAGGCGATGGCCGCTCGCCTACCTCTTCGCGCGGCAGGCGGCGCAGGCCCCCTACCCGGCGGACATCCTGTTCGTCGAGTTCGAGTGGTACGACTGGCGCGCGCTCGACGAACTCGCCGTGGCCGCTTACTGGGTCGGCGAGTATGAAGAGTCGGCGGAATGCGGCCGACGCCTCCTCGACGGCGCCAACCTGCCCCTCGGGGAGCGCGACCGCGTGACCCGGAACCTGGAATTCGCACAGCGCAGGATCGGCCCGAGGGCCCTCGTAGACGCCTGACGCAAAACCGCCCGCACCACTGCACCTCCAGTCCACGCCGCTTCCGAACAGCAGCGGAAGGACGAAGAGCCGATCCTGACAACTGTGGCCATTGCGGCGATCACCGCGTGCCCGGGCCACTGACGGTGCAGCAGCAGAACCTCGATCAGCTGTCGGCGTTCCCCACTGCCGGACGGCGACGCGGCCGTTGCGGGGACCGCCGGATCAGGTCGATCCCGCAGTCGTACTCCTCCCCCGCCCAGCGGCCGCAGCACAGGCGTGCCTGCTCGAAGTCGAAGTCGAAGTCGAAGCCGAAGCCGATCGAGGTGGCCGTCCGAGGACGTGCCGGGCACCCTCGGCGAGGTCGATCGCCGCGAGGCGCTCGTTCAGCTCGGCCAGCGACCCGACCTCGGGCGGCGGTACCAGGTACTTGCGGCGGAGCCCCGCCTCAGCCGGAGTCGGCACGCTGGGCCTACGGCAAAGACGCCTACACGCCCGTAGACGCCGCACACGCCCTGACCTGGATCACCCCGGCGGCTGGAGCCGCATCGATGACGAACTCGGCTGGACTGACTTACAGGTCCGCTCCGACATCGGTATCCGACGCCACCAGACCCCGGGTCACCTGCGCGTTCTCGTTCTGCTGGGACACCTGGTTCAACCGTCCAACCGACGTTTCGCCCGCAACGGCGACGCCAGACACCGCCCAGGTACCCGGGCCGCCCCCGGAAGGGGGCTCAACCGAACCCCGACAACCCCGCCCGCCCGCCCCGGTTCAACGAGCCACCGCTAGGCGGGCGGGGTGGGAATCAGCCGCCCATCTTCGAGGGGTCGATGATCTGCTCGGCGGGCGGTGCCGCGACGGTGATCGGCGCATTGAAGTCGGAGAACTCCGCGGACTTGGGCTCCTTGCCCCCCTGACTGGTGAACTTGAGGAGGTAGGGCTCGCCCTCCTTGGCCACGTAGAAGGTAAGAGTTTCGGCGCCGTCCTTCTTGGTCAGGACGGCGGCCTTCTTGCCGTCGAGCGTGGTGTCGGCGCCCTTGGTGAGACCGGTCTTCGTGCTGTCGGCCGGTTCCAGGAGGGCGTCCGCGTCGCAGATGGCGGCCAAGCCCTCCTTCTTCGCCTCCTCGGCGGAGATCTTGACCCAGCGGCCCTTGAGCAGTTCAGCTACTGCTGCGGCCTCCTCGGCGGAGGTCGCCTCCCCTTTGCCCATCTGCTGCCAGAACTTCTCGTCGCCCTTCATATACATGGTCTGGCTCACCTTGCGCAGGGCCGCGGTGGCGCCTTCGGAAGTGATGTTGCCGTCGCAGTCGCCCTGCTTGGCGAGGGCGAGATCGAAGGCCATCGGTTCCTCATCGGAAGCATCGGAGCCCTTGACTCTCAAGGAATCGGCCGCCTTCGTCGTGTCCAGTGCCTTGTCGGCGATCTGGTCGGCGGAGAGACCGGCGAACGGGTCCACTGGGGGCTGCGGCGAGGGAGAGGCGCTCGGCGGCGTCTTGGCGGCCGGCTTGTTGACTTCCCCGCCACAGGCGGTCACGCCGACAGCGACCATCACACACAGCACCGCCATCACCACGGACTTCTGCTTGCCCACTGTTCTTTACTCCTCTTATCCGGAATGTATCCCTCCATGGGACTTCCAGCAGGACCGAACGGATGCATAGCGAGGAGGTGATGTGGCTCACCCCGGCCGCAGCATGAAGGGAGGGGTGCGAAGGCCACCCTCAAATCCCGCGATCCCGGAGAGCACCTGGATGCCGTCGGCGTTGCCGGAAGGGCCGGCCACCGTGACCCGAACCGCGGTGAGGAGGCCGAGGGTGTCGGCGCCGAAGTTCATGGGTCTTCTACCAGGGGACGCGGGCGCAGATGGTTTTGCCGCCGCCGGGGGCCGGCTCAATGTGCAGGTCGGTTGCGAGGTGGTTCACCACCAGCCATCCCCAGCCGCCGCTTCCCTCGGTGTGCGGCGCACGCGGCTCGGGCGGGTGGGGGCTGGTGTCGGTGACACGGATGTCGACGCCGTCCCCCCGCAATGCCAAGCGGAGAGTGCAGGGGCCGTCGGTGTGGCGGATCGCGTTGCTGACCAGCTCGCCGACAACCAGCAGCACGGCGTCGTCGGCGCTGCGAGACCCGGCGGGTGGGCGGGCCTGGCCAGCCTGATCGAGGAAGGCGCGGGTCGCCTCGCGCGCTGCCGCTGCTGCTTCATTCACACGAGGCAGGTAGCGCTCCAGTACGGGTGCGATCATGACCCCTCCCTCCGTCCGGCGGTCTCCGTACACCACACACCTGCCCGGTGCTGGCGCCGAGAACCGCGTCCGCGGACGCGGGGTGAAGAAAGGCCACACTTACGTCGCTGGCCATGCAGTTGTTTGGGGGGCTGCCGCGGGTACTGGCTTCACGGGGGTGCGGAGTCAGGTGTCTGCCGGTGGCCCCGCGACGCGCGAGAACAGGCAGCTACCCGGCACACTCGGCGTCAGCAAGGTCCGCCCGGCACCACGTGTCTACAGGTGAGACAGTGCGAACGCGGACAGGAAGCCGACCACGGTCACCAGTCCTGTCAAGAGATGCACCTTGCTGTATGCCTCGGGGATCATCGTGTCGGCGATCATCGCCAGGATCGCCCCGGCGGCCACCGCGGTGATCACCGCCATCGTCGCCTCCGAAGCCCCGCCGAGCAGCGCGTACCCGGCCAGCGCCGCCAAACCGCTGATCACGGCGATGCTGCCCCACAAGACGAACACGTACGTCCGACTCCGTCCGGCGCTCCTCATGCCGGCGGAGCTGGCCAGTCCCTCGGGAATGTTGCTGATGAACACCGCGCCCACCGTTGCGACCCCGAGGTGTCCACCACCCAACAGACTTGTCCCGATGACCACGGACTCCGGGATCCCGTCGAGCAGCGCCCCCAGGGCGATGGCGTTGCCCGACCCCGGAGCTTCGGCTTCGGAAGGCTGCTGCTCCCCGGAACGCTTACGGTGCTGCGCACCATGCCGCGCCAGCAGCGCATTGGCCCCCGAGTACACGCCGGCGCCGCCGACCGCGCCCGCCACGACCGGCCAGATCCCCGAACGCTCGTAGGCATCGGCGATCAGCTCGAACGACACCGCCGCCATCAGCACACCGCTCCCGAACGCCATGACCAGAGCGATCAGCCGGGGCGGAACGCGCACCAGCGAGCCGGTAGCCGCGCCCACCAGCAGAGCCGCCCCCGCGAACAAACCCCACCCTCCCGCCGTCAACGCTCCGCTCATCGCCGCCCCCTCTTTCCCTTGCTGACATATGAGCCGCTCCTACCCCGCAAGAAGCGCGGCAACGGCCGACACCGGCGCCGCCTGGAAGTGGATCACCCATGGCCGAGTGCGCCCGCTGACGGTCCTCTCGCAGCAGAAGAGGCGCGACGGATGGCAAGGCCCGCGGAACCGTTTCCGGCCAGGCTCGTTGCCAGGCCGGGATGCACACCCACCCCGGTCTTCGGTCTTCTCGGGGCGGATCCTCACCCGCGTCGGCGGGGTGCCCGGCTGGCGCCACCCGGGCACCCCGCCGACCAGGCCCCTCCTGCCGTCGTCGCCAGGCCATGCGGCGGCGCTCCCGATCGTGTCGCGCACGTGCAGGATGCCGCCCATGTCACCCCTTGTGTCGGCTTGGGAACCGTAGGTGATGGTCGCGGCATGAGGGTCGTCCCGCCGAAGAAGTAGGGCGAGCCACAGGAATTCCGTAAGCCGCCCAACTGGCATATGCACCCTGATGTCAGGACATCCGTTCCCTCCTGCGGACCAGCCCGGACGGGGCAACGGCCTGCGAGGGAACGCCCCGGCGGACCATGTCGCCGACGAGTTCGCGGGCCATGGGGTACGCGTGCACGTAGTGCGTGGCCCGCTGCGCCGCCGCCCGCAACGTCACCGCGGCTTCGCCGGAGCGGCCCATGCGGTGCATGGCCCGCGCCTCGTCGATCCGGTAGTGGGTGATGCCCTCCCGGCTCGGCATCGCCGTCACGTCGACGTCGTCGACGAACGAGAGCCCGGTGTCGGGCGCGTCCACCTCGACCCCGGCCTCGGTCGTGTGCACGAGGACGTTCGCCCGGGAGAACACGGTCTGCCACCGCAGATCGTGATGACCGCCGGGAGGCGCTCGGAGACCTCCACCGCGCGGGTGGACTGGCTCCAGGCACCGTCGGCGTCGCCGGCGCAGGCGCAGGCGCAGGCGACGACCTGACGCAGCACCAGCGTGCCTTCCAGCACGAGGGCGTCGGTGTCCCCCGTCGCCGAGATCGGCTCCAGATCGCGCAGGGCGGCGTCCGCGACCGCCTGCGTCTCGCGCAACGAGCCCTGGTGAAGCAGGGCGCCGCACCGGTCCCAGGCCACGGCCGCTTTCACGATCGGATCGTCCAGATGGGTCGCGGCCCCGGCCGCGGCCGGCGCGGACGGCACGAGACCGGGGTGGCCGGAGAGGATGCGGGAGGAGCGGCGCAGGGCTGCGCGAAGCGCGGGTACGTGCGGGACGGCGGAGCCCTGCTCGCGGCGGAGCCGGTAGGGCTGTCCGAGCAGCCACGACGTCGACCTCGCAGACCGTGGCGACGGCGGTGATCAGGGAGTACCGTCCAGCGGGAGCCGGCCGGCTTCGACGTCCTCGGCCCAGCGTTCGGATCGGCCCACCAGACCGGCCGTCTCCGCCTGCGTCAGGCCTGCCGCGATCCGGGCCACGCGCACGCGCGCCCCGGTGCCGGTGTCTGGGGATTGGGTCATGACGGGCACCTCTCCGTTCTGGACTCCTCACCCGGACGGTGCTCCCCGCGAGCGACCTGCGGACGTCAACTGCCCAACAGGGCGACCTCTGCGATCTCAAGCCTCTGCCCACGTTGTCAGTGGCGGGCCGGAGAATCAGCGGATGTCCCACGAACCGACGGCGGCGGGCCAGTCGGAATCTCTCGCCGCCTCCTTGCGCGCGGACCTGTCCGAATCCGGCTTCACCTTCACCGGGTGGATCCGCTGGCACGGAGCGCTGCGGGCCGAACTCCCGGTCGGTGTCGCCCGCCTGCGCCTGCCGACGAGCACGACCCGCTCCCCCATCCGGTACTCCCTGGCCCCCATCGGCGACGCTGCGGCGATCACCTACGGCGAGCCTGTTTCCCCAGAGGCCCGAGAAGACGCGCTCATCCGGGACCGGGAGCGGATCGCGGAAGAGAAGTAAACCGCCGAGCTCCCACCCTCCTACCCGGCCGTGATCCGCTGCTGAACCACGACACAGGGCAGGACGGATCGGCCTAGCCGCGAATCCGGTCTGCCTCGCGGGTCGCCGACCACCGCACGTAGGGCATGCCGCCGAGCAGTCCGGCCGCGACTGCGCCGATGCCCACATGGCGACTGTCGCCGATTACCTTCAGCGGCGGCCGGTGGCCAGGACGACGAGGAACTGACCGCCGCCGGCCTGGATGTCGGCGGTCACCGGCAGCCCCGGTACCAGTCGGGAGAACCGGTCCACCAGCCAATCCGCCGCCTCTTGGGCGTCCTTCTTGGTCGGACAACGGCCCACCATCTCGCGGCCCCCCTTGCGCTCCAGCCTGTCGGCAACGGCGATCAGCGGCGCGGGTTCGACTACGTACAGGCGCTCCGGCCAGGCGATGACCACCTTGACCGCGCCCTTGCGGGTATTGCACCCGCGGTGCGCAAGCCGCTCGGCGACCTTGGCCTTCCGGTCGGCGGTCCGGCTGTCGACACTTGGCCCCCGCGGGTCGTTCACCGACTCGTCGGGGTCGACCGGTTCGTCACACACCCAGCACCGCCAGCCATCGCGCTCGGCCACATCATCAAGGAGACTCATCCGAGCAAACTAGCCTGCCCGGATGCCAACCGCGCACCAGGGCCCCGGCAACGTCTCGAACACCGGCCAACAGCGCTGCGACACCTGGCCGACCAGCGTGCAAAGGACACAGGCGTGGCGTGGGCCAGCCCGGCTCCCGCAGTGGCCGCGGCGCGGGAGATCGCCGTGGTGCAGTTCCAGTCCTGGACGCTGCGGCAGCCGTGGGCAGGCCCCCGTTCGAGGACCCCGTGTACCGGGCCCGTCGGCACCAACGCCGATGCCGCCCGCACCTGGACAGCGTCGTACCTGGTCACCGGGGCCGTCCAGCTGGGACGCAAGTCCTGGGTCGCGCCCTGGGCAGGCGACTGCCGCGCCTCCACGCGACGCTCCGGGCAACTGCGGCGGACTCTGCGAGCGTTGCTAGCCTGCCGTCCATGATCAAAGGTATCCCGACGGGCCGAATAGGCCGCATGGTGGGAGACAGCAGGCCGGAGCGCGTGCTGATCGCCGCGAGTTTCGTCAACCGGGTCGGCAACGGTCTGTTCAACGCGGCGTCGGCGCTCTATTTCACCTTGGTCGTGGGCCTGCCCGCGGTGCAGGTCGGCGCCGCGCTCACCATCGCCGGACTGATCGGCCTGTGCGCCGGGATACCCGGAGGACATCTCGCTGACCGGCGCGGGGCGCGCACGATCATGATGCTGGCCCTCGCGGTCCAGGCGATGTCGATGGCGGCCCTCGTCCTCGTCGAGAGCTGGGCCGCACTCACGATCATCGCGACGGTCGACCAGATCGCGGCAGCGGCCGGTGGTGCGGCCTGGGGCGCTCTGGTGGTCCGGGTCGGGGGTGATCGCCCGGCCCTGTTCCGGGCGAAGTTGCGCACCTTCGTCAACCTGGGCGTCATTCTGGGAACGGTAGGTGCCGGGCTTGCGCTGGCCGCGGACACCCGTGGCGCCTATGTCACCCTCATCCTCGGCAACGCGGCGAGCTTCGCCCTGTGCGCGGTGCTTCTGCTCCTGCTGCCCCGCTATTCCGTGCTGGCAGCACCGCCGCAGCAGCGTCGCTGGCTCGCTTTCACGGACCGCCCGTTCCTGACGTTCACCGCCCTCTACGGGGCCATGGGACTGCAATACCCGGTGGTCTCCCTGCTCCTGCCGATCTGGATCTCCGAACACACCGAAGCGCCGCGCTGGACGGTGGCCGCACTGTTCGCCGTCAATGCCGCCTTCTGCGTGCTGATGCAGACCAGGATCGGCTCCCGTATCGAAACCCCGCACGACGGCGGCAGGGCGTTCCGCACCGCGGGGCTGCTCTTCCTCGTCAGCTGCCCGATGATGGCGCTGGCGGCGTACACCCCTGTCTGGGCGGCAGCGGGACTGATCCTGGCAGCGATCTTCGTCCATAGCTTGGCAGAGGTCTGGGAGTCCTCGGCGGGCTTCGCCCTGGGCTTCGGTCTTGCCCCCGACCATGCCCAGGGCCAGTACCAAGGTCTCCTCGGCCTCGGCTTCAGCGCGGGCCAGGCTCTTGCCCCCGCGATCCTCACCACGGTGGTGCTCGGCCTCGGTACGGCGGGCTGGCTGCTGCTGGCGGTGTTCTTCGGGGCGTTGGGCGCTGTAGGCCCGTCTCTTGCCCGCTGGGGCATACGGACCCGGCCGCAGCCGGGCGTTGCCGAGTGAGCGACGGGACGACCAGGGAGTGGGTGGGTCAGGTCGCCTGGCCGTAGCCGTCCACGCCGGGGCCATCGCCGCGCAGCAGCATCATCCCCGCCTGCTCGGCGAGGCTCGTGGTTTGCCCGTACCCGGCTTGACCCGAAGCCTCAAGTACCGCGAGGCCGGCCGGCCGGGAAGGAGCCCCACACGCAGCGCCCGCCGAGGAAGTGTCCTGGGCGGGCGCAGCGAGTTGTCTAGGCGGGAGTGATGTTCTCTGCCTGCGGACCCTTCTGGCCCTGGGTGACGTCGAAGTTGACCTTCTGGCCTTCCTGGAGCTCACGGAAGCCCGAGCTGGCGATGTTCGAGTAGTGGGCGAAGACGTCCGGGCCGCCGCCGTCCTGCTCGATGAAACCGAAGCCCTTCTCCGCGTTGAACCACTTAACAGTTCCCGTAGCCATGTTGCCCTCCAAGGGGACTCGAAACCGGTCCCGCACCGTGCGGAAACCGGAGGTGATCGCCCTGGTCCTCAGAAACTGTGAACAGCGCGGTCGCCCGTGAACGCGTACTCACGGGCGACCGGTACTTCGGAACCATGACAGCTAGCCCTGACGTTACACGGACAGCTCCCCGCACTCCACGAGAACGCCCACGTATGGAGCATTGTCAGGCTGTGATGCCGTGGCCGCCGGTGTGCGCACCGTCAGCTCCATCGCTCACGTGCGCGAGTGCGCAGACGGGGGCTCAGCGTGCCGCGGCCGCGCAGGGCTGGATCGCGACGAACTCGGTGTAGTGGTCGCGGTAGGTCTCGGTGAACGTCAGCGGCGGGCACAGCCGTGCCCGCCGGCGCATGTCATCCGCGTCCTCGGGCAGGATGTAGCGGGCCTTCTGGTAGGCGCGGACTTCGGCGGCGAACGCATTGGCGTAGGCCTCGTGGGAACTGAAGCCGAGCTGCTGTACGTTGCGCACGTTGTCGTAGCTGCCGACGAAGCCGGAGATGTAGCGCGCCTCACCGAGTTCGACGAACGGCAGCCGGGGCACCCGTCGGCCGGTGCGGTCCTCGGTGATCGCGTTGCCGACGGCGTCGCGGACGACGGTGCCGTTCTGAGTACGCAGCTGCGTGCTCGTCGGCGGCGAAGACTCCTTGCGGACCCAGTCGTGCCCCTGCAGGAAATGCGCGCGCAGCGCGGGCACGAAGGAGGCCGGTGTCGTCTGCCTCACCGGGAACGGGAGGTCCAGCGGCGCGTCCAGCGGATCCGGGATGTGCGGACTGCCCGCGACGACGTAGAAGCGGTAGCGGTTGAGGGCGACGCCTCGGTCGGGCAGGTTCGTGGAGTCGTCGGCTTCCGAGTTCACGATGACGATCTTGCCGTCGAAGCGGCCGGCCACGAGGTCGGCCTGCGGGTCGAAACCCTCCGTGGTGATCGGCACGGCCAGGTCGAACACGCCTGCGGCGGCGCCGGAGTGGACGAGGCGGAGGATGGGGTACGAGCTGTCGGAGAAGCCCGTGACGTACTTCCGGGACACCTTTCCGACCATCGAGCGGCCACCGGAGGAGAGTGCCTTGGCGAAGTCGGTGATGATCTCGTCGTCGACCCTCGCTCCGTCCTCCTCGATTCCTCCGTCGATGAAGGTGCCGGGGACGGACGGGTCGAGGATGCGGTTACCGAGGGTGCTCCAGCCGACGGCGGCGTGTACGAATCCGCGCCTGAACAGGAAATCCTTGCCAAAGTAGACGTTGAGCGCGCCGAGGCCCACCACGAAGTGCGGCGGCTCGACGAGCACGCTGCCGTTGGAGCGATGCGGTTCGGCCGGAGCGCTGATCCGGTAGGGCACCCGGAACCGGCCGGTCGTCGTCCGGCCTTCGAACACACCGTCGTACTGGACGTAGCGGATGCCGCCGAACGACCCGAGGGGCGTGGTCGTCGGACGGCCGAGCCGGTCCTCGTTCCCGTGCTGCGGGGGGTTGGCGGCCTCCTGGGCGGCCGCGACCGACTGGGGGTGACGGGGGACGGCCTGGGCGCCTGTTGCCGGCAGGGCCAGCATGAGCGCGGCCAGCAGCAGTGCCCACATCCCGAGCCGCCTCCGGCGGAGGCCGCCCGGCCGCGGGAGGGGGTGGGCAAGACCGGCGGCCCGGTCGGGTCGTGAAAGCCGCGCAGGCGTCACGGGGCCGTTGTTTCGGAACCACTGCCAGAACATCGGGTGCTCCTCCTTCTACGCCGTGAAGCACTCATCCGGTGCTCCGGCGCTGGAGCCAGCCGACCACTCCGGTCCGGTTCCGCCTACCGGCCTCGCCCAACGGAGCGATCCGCCTCCCCCGTCTGGGCGTCCCAGCAGGCCTACCGGCCGTCCTGGTCAGGAGACACGTGCGTTGGCTCCCTGCTGCAGGACTCGGGCCTGCTGCTGGCGTCCGCGGAGCCGGTGGGACAGGCCATCGATGCCGACGACCACGGCCGGGTGCAGGAGCCGTTCGAGCATGGTGGCGGCGACGGCGGCGTCACCGAAGGCGTCGACCCTCTCCCGGACGAGGCGGCGAGCACGAGAACGCACTCTTCCCCCACCACACTCGTCATGCCCCTGCGGGAATCGCCACGAGCAGCCAAGGCCCATCAGTGAGGTTCTTCAGCGGCGCCGCTCCAGGATCGGATGTCTGACGTCTCAACCAAGCAGCCCACGAGGAACGGATTGGCGTCATCCACCGGTCAGCTGCTGGATGACCTTGAGCGCCTGACCCGCTCCGTTCTCGGTCATCAGATGTTGCGCCGCCTTTGCGGCGGCTCGACTGTGTGCCTGCTGCTTCACTACTTGGTGAAGTGAGTCGGCAAGCCGTTCGGCGGTGAGGGATCGGAAGGGGATCGGATCGGTGGCGGCGCCGATGGCGGCAAGTCGCCCCGCCCAGAACGGCTGGTCGGCAGTCACCGGTACGGTGACCGCGGGCACTCCGGCACGCAACGCGGCGGCCGAGGTGCCGGCCCCGCCATGGTGGACCACCGCAGCCAGCCGTGGAAACAGCAAGGCGTGCGGTACGTCCCCGATCGTGAGCACGTCGTTCCCGTCGGCGGCGAGCCCGGCACTGCCGGCTTGGAGGATGCCGCGCAGCCCGGCGCGGCGCAGGGCTTGTACAGCGATCTCGCTCAGCCGCTCCCCGTCACCGGCCGCCATGCTTCCGAAGCCGATGAGGACGGGTCGGGGTCCGGCACGCAGGAAGTCCTCCAGATCAGTAGGCAGCCGTTCGGCCGCCTCATGATGGGGCCACCAGTTGCCCACGACCTCCAGGCCAGAGCGCCAGTCGGAGGGACGAGGCACCAGGACCGTGCTGAAGCCATGCAAGATGGGCCAATTCGCCTGTCCCTGTCGTCGACGTATCTCGGAAGGTGAGGCCGGGGGCAGCTGGAGGCGGCGGCGAAGCTTTGCGACAGCCTGTTCGTAGACGCGGTCGGCCATGCGCAGTGCGAAGCGTCCGGTGGCTCGGTTGGCGAGACGGCCCAGTGAGCGGGAGCCTGTCACGACGGGCGGGAAGTCGCCGGTCGGTGCGGTGGGTTGGAGGTACACGCCGAGGCTCGGTGTGCCCGTGGCCTCGGTGAGGTGCCAGCCGAGCGGGGCCGTGGTGGTCGACAGCAGGAGCAGGTCCGTGCCATCGTCCATCACGTCGGCGAAGCCCTGACCCAGTTCGGTAATGAACGCGGCGGCAGTGCGCATGAGTTCACGTTTGCCTGTGACGCTGCCACGCACGCGTGTGTCGGCGGGGAGGCTGCGAAATTCCAGCCCTGCGTCGCGTACGAGGGGTGCGAAGGTGTCTGTGGTGGCGAGGGTAACGTCGTATCCGGCGCGGCATAGTTCGGCGCCCAGACCCGTGTAGGGCGCGACGTCGCCGCGCGATCCGGCTGCGGCGATCAGGATCCTCATCGGTCTTCCTCGGAATCGGTACGGCCACCTGAGTGGCGGGCCGCGTTGGCGTGAACCGCCTTGCGCGTATAGGCGGCCAGGCCCGGGCGTTGCTGCGACGGCGGTATGACCAGAGCGAATGCGCGCGGGTCGGCGACGAAGTCGTCCGCGATGCGCCGGTGCATGTCGGGCGGGCAGGAGGTGAACCATCGTGAGATGTGCAAGCGGTGCTCCTCGGCGAGGTCCATGGCCCGCTCGCCGTTGCTCAGCTCCCCCTCATCGAAGGCCGCGAGCAGCTCCGCGCGCCAAGCGGCGGCCTCGCCCATGAGCTGACGCCAATCCTCCTTGGTGTGAGCAGCCGCGCGCGCCATCGCCTCGCGCTGTCCATCCGAGTCCGCCCACTTCAGTTCTGCTTCTGTGGCATAGCTCAGGTCGAAGGTGATCTCACCGAAGACCTCGAAGCGTTCCTGAGGAGTCAGGAACACGCCGGTCTTCTGGACCTCCATCGCCCGTTCCGCCACCTCGGCCAGCCGCTGCAGCCTGGCGATCTCCTCACTCAGCTGCCGCTGCCGGGCCCGGAGCCGCTCCAAGGGGTTCACCTGCGGATCCTTGAAGATCGCGGCGATCTCGTCGAGAGGGAAGCCGAGCTCACGGTAAAAGAGGATCTGCTGGAGACGGACCAGGTCAGCCTCGCTGTAGAGCCGGTATCCGGCGTGGCTGCGGTCACTGGGCGAGAGCAGCCCCGCCTTGTCGTAGTGATGCAGTGTCCGCACCGTCACCCCGGCGAAGGCCGAGACCTGCCCCACGGAGTAGCTCATCCACCTGCCCTTTCGTCGGTTCACAGCCTCAAGCCTGACGTAAGGGGAGGGTCAACCCCCGCTCGCTGGGTCTCGGAGCGAGGCCTCGCCCACCTCAAGTCCTGGAGGACCTTCCGTCCCGCCCGCTGCAACCACATGACGTCAATTGCCAAAGCCGTACTCACGCTGGAGCGTCACCGCTGAAGAACCTCCGTGGCTGCCCCGGACCTTCGTCGGCCGCTATGGGCGTCCGAGGAGTTGGGTGCCGGCGGTGTTGTCGGTACGGGCGGTGAAGTAATCGGTGAAGGCCTGGACGAATTCGTCTTCGGTGATCCGGCCGTCTCCATCGTGGTCGAGCTGGCGGAAACCGTGGTTGAGTTCGGCGGGGTGGACCCGGGAGCCGCCGAAGATCGTGCGGTACTCGTCGGCACAAAGGTGTCCGCTGTCGTCGGCGTCCGTAGCGTGGAAGATCGCCCGCACCGCGACATGCAGCCCCTGCTCGAGATAGGCCGGTCCGGCGTCGATTCCGGTGAGCATTGCGGTGACGAACTCCTCACAGGTCACCTGTCCGTCGTCGTCAGCATCCATCCCGGCCCGCATCTGCTGCCACCAGGTCTCGAAGGCGGCGTAGACGTGGGCTTCGCGCTCAGGGGCGAGTTCGAGCGGCCAGCACACGTTGTGCGCCATGGCCTGCAGATCGGCCGAGCTGATGCGGCCGTCGCCGGTCTGGTCCAGGACCTGGCGGAAAAAGGTCCGCAGACGCGCCGGGCGGGAATCGGCAAGCTTGCGGCGGCGTGCTGCGGGAAGCCGGACGGGGCTTGCCTCCGGCGGGGAAGGGCGGTCGGCGGAAGCTGTGGGAGGGTGCGGAGTCGAGGGGATGCCGGCCAGTGGAGTGCGGTAGCGGCGGTGCTCGGGCAGCGCGTTCATCAGCACGCGCATACCGCGGTGGAGGATGAAGGACAGCAAGGCCGCACGGCGGGTGCGGGGGAGACTGAAGCGCTCGCGGAAGGCTTCCGGCAGGTCCGCGATGGTCAGCGCACCGATCACGTGGGCGGCCACCGTGCGCAGAAGCGGCCAGGCCGGCTTCAGAAGGCCGAGGCGGCGGGGTGCGGGTGCTTCACGGAGCATGTCGAAAAGCAGGTAGCGCACGGGTTCGCTGTACTCGAGGCGCTCGCGGATCGTGCGGTCCATGTAGGCGGGTACGTCCGCGGCCGTGTTCGGGAGTAGATCTTCGGGCAAGCCGAATTCGGTACAGACGGCGCGGAATTCTCCGTACATCTGATCCAGTTCGGGCGGCGCCAGGGGGCGTCCGGACAGTTCCCGCATCGCCGTCATGCACTCGTACAAGGTGATCAGCACCCACACCCGCACCGCCGGGTCCAACGCTGTGAACGGCCTGCCCTGCTCATCGGTCCCGGCCAGACGGCGGTGCGTACGCTCCAGACGGGCGACCTCACGGCGCAGCCCTTCACGGTCGGAGAAGAACAGTCGCTTCCCGCTGTCCATGGTGTGCTCGACGCGCCGCCACGGGTGCGCGCGGTAGGTGGAGAAGTTGGCCATGCCGGCGGCGACCGCCGGATCCGCGGTTTGCAGAACCAGGAGCCGCCACGCCACCAAGCCGATCCGCCACTCCCCCAGCGTGCGGCGCAGCAGCGAATCGGGTCCAGGAAGTTCAGTGGTAGCCAAGGGGACGTCTCCTCAAGCACGTGCGCAGGAATGGTCTGGGGATGACCGAAGAGCGATCATCCGGTTATCCGCCAGCCCAACGGTCCTACCGGCATCAGGGTTCGGCCGGGTCCGCGAATTCACCCATCCGGGTCACGCGGGCCGCGGGACGAGTCAGACCCGGGACTTCACGGTCGTCGTGGCGGTCCGCGAAGTGGGACTACCTGCCCATGTTCAAAGCCGTGTGACGTGCGGGGACGGATCATGGCGCGGTGGCCGGGGCCCGTGTGCGTACGCGGACGCCGAACCGGGTGACAGCCGAGACGGCTGTGCACACCGCAGGGCCGGCTCGCGGCGGCCAGGAGCGGTACTGAAGGCAGCGCGGGGTCTGGCGGTGCGGCGCAAGGTTCGAGAGGGTCTACATGGGGTGGCAGGTGCCGCCGCGGACCATCTCCAGGTGCATGGCCACCACGGGGCGCGCCTTCTGAGCGGCGTTGGTGACGGCCGTGTCGCTTCCAGCGCGGATCTGCGTGTCGATCAACGCCAGGGTCTTGGTATGGGCGGCTTCCTGGTCAGCGAGCCAGGCGGTGTCATATTCCGCCGTTCCGGCCTCGTCCTGGATAGCAATCAACTTCTGCTGCTGCTCGACCGTGGGCGCGGTGGGCAGCGTCATCCCGCTCTTCGTGGCCAGCGCCTTCAGATCGCTGTCGAGGTCCTCATGATCGGTGACCAGCTTCGCGCCGACGTCCTTCACACACGAGGTCGTCGCATGCTCCTGAGCGTCCTGGCCGGCGGCGATCTCCGCCAGGTTGCCCTGGTGAGAGGAGTTCACGAACGTGGTGTCCTGGTCTCCGGCCGGTGCCCCAGCGGCAGCTGCAGGCCCGCATATCCCGGCCACGACGGTGACGACGGCCGCCACCAACAGACGATTACGCATGACACCTCACTCCTTCTACGCGACCGAGTGGAAGATCCACCAGTGTCAGCCGCGCTCTGTCTGGCACCTACCCGGCTGGCGCCTGTCAAACGAGTCACCCGAGAACGGACGGGGGCCGCGCGGGCAGCGAGCGTGGCCGCCCCCGGCGTCCCTCCAGTCCGGCTCGCGGCAGGGTCCTTCAGCCCGGAACGTCCTCTCCCAGTCGGACCGGGCGTTCGGTCGTGTTCAGGCCGCTCTGCTGGAGCTGTCCGCGAACCATGCATCGCACGCAGACAGTGATTTGATCACTCCTATTGGTTACGGGTGCGCGTGGACACCCGAGAGCCGGTTACCGCGGGCCGGCCGGGTGCCGCCGTACGTCTGCGGCCCTGCTCCTGACTAGCCGTCCAGCAGCGCGGCCACCAGGCGCGCCATGGGAGGCCGGGGGTCCGGCGTGCCGGGCCATCCGGTCATCAGGAGGTGGTGGGCACTGCCGACGATGGCGAGGGCTACCGCGTCCGGGTCGATGGTCTCCGCCACCCGGTCGAGCCCCTGCTCGGCCTTCAGATAGCCGGTGATGGCCTCCTGAACCGCGGCGAAGCCGGGCGCCCCGCCTTCCAGGGCCTCGCGGATGCGCAGCGCGGCGGCGGGGCGGGTCATGGCCAGGCCCGAGATGGCGGGACCGCCGGAGTCGAACAGTGCCAAGGCGACGGCCTCGAGGTTGTGCGCCACCTCGCCCTGCCCGGCCAGCTCCGACAATGCCTGCGCCTTCGCCGCCGTCCGTGCGAACCGGTCGAGGCAGAGCTCGGCCACGAACTCGTCGAGCCCCGCGAAGTGCGTATGCAACAGCCCCTTGGCGCAGCCCGCTTCGGTCGTGACGGACCGGCTGGTGAGCGCGCCGGGGCCATCTCTTTCCGCGACGCGCTCGGCGGCCGCGAACAGCCGCTCGCGTACGTCCGGCGTCGCCACTCCGCGCGGTGACATGGCTCTCCCCTTCCGTTCCGGCTCCGCCGCTCCCAAAGGCACAACCGCCTGGAGAGAGAGTATCGAGTATTGCCAGTTTGGGCGTCTGCCCATACTCTTTGGGCACACGCCCATTCTCTGTCGTCCACCACAGGAGGCACCCGTGCCGGACATCGTCAACACCGAGCAGGCACAGGCATGGAACGGCCCCGAAGGAGCCCACTGGGCCCGCAACCAGGACCGCTGGAACGCCGTGAACGAGGGCTTCAACGAGCCGCTCCTGGACGCCGCCGGGATCACCGGGGGCCACCGGACCCTCGACCTCGGCTGCGGCTCCGGGCAGACCACGCGCCTCGCTGCGCTCCGGGCACCCCAAGGCCGCGCGCTGGGCCTGGATTTGTCCGGCCCGATGCTGGCCGAGGCGCGAGCCCGCGCCGAGCGGGAGAGCATCGTCAACGTTTCCTTCGCGCAAGGCGACGCGCAGGTGCACCCCTTCGAAGCGGGCGCCTTCGACGCGGCAATCAGCCGCTACGGGGTGATGTTCTTCGCCGACCCCGTAGCCGCCTTCGGCAACGTCGGCCGGGCGCTGCGACCCGGCGGGCGCCTGGCGTTCGTCTGCCCGGCCGATGCCACGCTGAACGACTGGGTGACGGCAGTGGCATCTCTGCGCGACTTTCTACCGGTCGGCGACTTCGGTCAGCAGGGGCTGCCCGGCATGTTCTCCCTGGCCTCGCCGGACCGCATCCGCGACGTCCTCACCACAGCCGGATTCACCGACGTCACCGTCAACCAGGCGCAGGCGTACGGGGCGTGGGGGCGCGGAGCCGGAGACGCGGCGGAGTTCCTGCTCGGAACCGGCCCCGGTCGCCACCTGATGGAGCAGGCCGACACGACCGCACGGGCCCGCGCCCTGCGCACGCTGACGGACCACCTGCGCGCCCACGAGGCAGCGGACGGCACGGTCCGGCTGCGCAGCACGTCGTGGGTCGTCACGGCGGATCGCCCGACCGGCCCGTCCGGCAGGCCCTGAGCGCAACAGGGGCAGGGTCGAGCATGGAGCGATTGGCGTGCGAGTCCAGGAATCGATGCGTCACCAGGCGATCCCTCGGGCTTCGGCGCGGTCATGCCCGAGCCCTTCGCCGGAGCCGGTACCGACCGCCACCGCCTGATGCAGCATGAGCACCGGCTCCGCCACCTCGCGGCGCTGCGACCTCGTCCTCAAGGGGCTGGGACCTCGTCTTCGCGGGCGAGGTCGGTCGTCGGATCGAGCGGTGCGTCCAGCGGATGGGGCACCGCTTCCGGCGGGACGAAGAGCGGCAGGTCAGCTGCGGGCTGCGGCCCGTCCGAGCGATAGAGCAGGGCCATGACCGACAGGATGGCGGTAAGGCCGGCCGCGAGCATCGAGGCGCCGGTGGGCCAGGGCAGGAAGCTGCCGGTCCGGGCGCCCGAGAGGTCGAGGCCCATCACGTTCGCGAGCACGTGGATCGACACCAGCCCGATTCCCGTCAGGGTCGTGGCCGACCACACCCAGACACGGTCCCGCACCGTCACCAGCACACCGAGAGCCAGGCACACGGCCGCCAAGCCCACCTGAAGCCATGCCGTCCCACCGCCCTGGACGAGGTCGCGGGAGGGATCGCGGGGCAGGTACAGAAGCGCGGAGACGACCAGGGCCACCGCCACCGGCCACCGCAGCGCGCGGCCGGGCACGGTCGGCGGCGCATCCGCCTCCGGTCCCTCCCGCGACGGGCGATCGCCGCGCTTGCGAGAGCCTCGCCCAGCGGATCGACGCCCCGGCTCCGCCCGGCCGGGCTCTGCCGCCGGCTCAGACCGAGGTTGCGGCTCGAACTCGGGCTGGGGATCGGGATGAAGCTGCGGCTCCGCGTGCGGCTCGGACGGGAGCCGGTGCTGCGGCTCGTCGTCCTGCGCGAGGAGCACGACGAGGGAGAGGACGTCCGGGATGGGGCGGCTGATCGCGGCAGCTCGCAAGGCCTGGTCCGCCGCGTCGGGAACCTGCCCGGACCGCCGCAGGAGCCGTACCAGATCGGCTACCTCGTCCACGGACCGATGGGTCACCGCCGTCTCCAGCAGGGTGTGCAACCAGGCAGTGCTTTCAGCGGCACGCGACTCATCGTCCGCCTCGCCGGCTTCTTCCGCCGAGGGGGAAGCGGCAGGTTCGCAGGCTGACGAGAACGGTACGGGCTGTGGTTCCGCAGTCTCCGCGGCTTCTCGCCCGTCCCCGTTTTCGGGCTCGGCCTGGGGTATGGCGTAGTCACTCATGGATCGCTCCGTCCGATACACCGGCGTGCGCGGGCGGCGCAATACATTCGCCTCATTGCGGCACGCGCATGAATGTGCACTTCAAGTAACGATGCAGCACATCGGAGAACGTCACCATACGGAGCAAGCAAACGGGTACGGCCCGCCGGACCGGGCCCGTCAGGAGCCGTCTGCACCGTGCCGGTCTCCCCTTCGTCAGGCCCCATCCCGCGGCCGACGCGGCCGCTGCAACAGGGGTGGGCTCATCGCCGGTTCGGGTGAGCCGTCGGGTGAGCCGTCGGGTCGGCCGTTGTACGCGCGGGGTGGGTGGCGAGGGCCGCGCCGGCGGCGAGGAGGGACATCGCCGAGAGGAGTACGAACAGTGCGGGGTAGCCGCCGATCGGCCCGGCCAGGAGTGCTCCGGCGAACGGCGCGAGGGCTGCGGCGGCGTGCGCGGGTGCGCCGAGGAGTGCGGAGAGCCGGCCGTAGTGGGTGGTGCCCCAGCGGTCGGTGACGGAGGTGGCCTGGAGGAGGGTGAGGTTGCCCCGGACCACACCGGCGAGGACGGATACGGCGATGAGGAGGGCGTACGGGCCGGCGACGCCGGCGAGGGCCGCGGTGGTGAGTCCTCCGAGTCCGGTCAAGGTGACGGTCCGTGCGGTGACGCCGAGGCGGCGGGAGAGCGCCGCGTACAGGGTGCGGCCGAGGGTTTGTCCCGCGCCGCCGATCCCCAGGACCCATGCGGCCTGCGTGGTGGTGTAGCCGCGTTCGAGGAGCAGGGGGACGAGGCCGATGACGACGGCGTACATCGCGAACGAGGACAGGGTGAACGTGGCGGCCAGCATCCAGAACGCCCGGCTGCGCACGGCTTGGTCGCTGCCGCCGGTGACGTGCGACGGGCTCGGAGGTGCTGGTGGCCAGGGTGCTTTCAGGGCGAGGGCGTGGGCCGGGATGGTCAGGGCGGCCAGGATGCCCGCGAGCACCAGGTAGGTGGCGCGCCAGGACATGTGGTCGGCCAGCGTCGCGGTCAGGGGCGCGAAGACCGTGGAGGCGAGCCCGCCGGCGAGGGTGACGATGGTCAGCGCGCGGATGTGGTCGGGGGCCCACCACCGTGTGAGGGCTGCGAAGGCGGGTTGGTAGAAGGTGGCGGCCATGGCGGTTCCGGCCAGCAGCCAGCCGGTGAGGAAGACGGCCGGGGTGGGGGCCGCGGCGATGAGCAGCAGGCTGAGGACGCCGAGGACGGAGCCGGCCGTCATGACGGTGCGGGGGCCGCGGTGGTCCAGGACGCGGCCGACGTGGATTCCGGCGAGGGCGGAGACGATGAGGGCGGCGGAGAATGCCGCCGTGGTCGTGCCCGTGCCCCAGCCCGTGTCCGCGGTGATGGCCGGGTTCAGGACGGGGAAGGCGTAGTAGAGGATGCCCCAGCTGGTGATCTGGGTGAGGCACAGGGCGGGCAGGACGGCGCGGGGCCGCGACCGGTCCCCTGTTCCGGTCGCGGCGCCGCCGTCTTGGAGGTCGGTCACTTCGGTCAGCAGCCGCCGGAGCGGGCCGGGGCGCCGATGGTGAGCGTGGCCGGTGCCGCGCAGCAGCCGCCGCCGGTCTCCTCGGTCTCGGCCGCGGGCTCGTCGAAGAGGCCGGCGCCGCCGCAGACTCCGGTCTCGGGGAGGGTGAGCTCGACGCGTTCGGCGGCTTCGTGGTCGCCGGCGAGGTGGGCGGCGATGGAGCGGACCTGCTCGTAGCCGGTCATGGCGAGGAAGGTCGGGGCACGGCCGTAGGACTTCATGCCGACGAGGTAGACGTCCTTCTCCGGGTGGGAGAGCTCGCCCGCGCCGTGGGGGTAGACGGTGCCGCAGGAGTGCTGGTTGGGGTCGATCAGCGGCGCGAGGTCGACCGGGGCCTGGAGGCGCGAGTCCAGGCCGAGGCGGAGTTCGTCGAGGAAGGTGAGGTCGGGGCGCAGGCCGGTGAGGACGATGACCTCGTCGACCGCGTCGAGACGGCGGCCGTCCTCGGCGACCAGGATCAGGCGGCCGTCGCCGGCGCGTTCGAAGGTGTCGGTGCGGAAGCCGGTGACGGCGTCGGCGTAGCCGTTGTCGACGGCGGCCTTCGCGGCGAGGCCGAGGGCGCCGCGGGCGGGGAGCTGGTCGGCGGTGCCGCCGCCGAAGGTGGAGCCGGAGATGCCGCGGCGCAGGAGCCAGACGGCGTGGGTGCCGGCGGCGTCCTCGGCCTTGGCGAGGTCGGCGAGGTAGGCGAGGGCGGTGAAGGCGGAGGCGCCGGAGCCGATGACGGCGGTGCGTTTGCCGGCGTACCGGGCCCGGGTGGCCGGGTCCTTGAGGTCGGGGATGCGGTAGGAGATCCGGTCTGCCGCGGCGCGTTCGCCGAGGGCGGGCAGGCCGCTGCCGCCGGCGGGGCCGGGGGTGGACCAGGTGCCGGAGGCGTCGATGACGGCGCGGGCGAAGACGCGCCGCTCGGTTCCGTCCGCGCCGGTGTAGTGGACGGTGAAGGGCTGCTCGTCGCGGTCGGCGTCCACGACGCGGTCGCGGCCGGTGCGGGAGACGCCGGTCACGGTGCTGTCGTAACGGACCTTGTCGCCCAGGACGTCGGCGAGGGGCTGGAGGTAGAGCTCGGCCCAGTCGCCGCCGGACGGGTAGGCCGCGCCGTCGGGCCGGACCCAGGCGGTGGGGGCGAGGAGCTTTTCGGCGGCGGGGTCGACGAGCTCCGACCAGGTGGAGAAGAGCCGGACGTGGGCCCACTCCCGCACGGCGGAGGCGGCGGCCGGTCCGGCTTCCAGGACCAAGGGCTCGATCCCGCGCTGGGTGAGGTGCGCGGCCGCGGCCAGGCCGGCCGGGCCCGCTCCGATCACGACGACGGGCAGGGCTTCGGTGGATGCGTTCACGACGGGGCTCCCCAATTGATTCGACAGATGTCGATGTCCTGACGGCTCCAGAGTGACACCCTGAATCGATAAACGTCAACATAGACATCTGTCGAATTTCGAAGGATGATGGGGGCATGTCCCCTACGAAGGTGTTGCCGCTGCTGGAGCCGCAGGCCGTGGCCCCGTGCTGCCCGCCCCTGTCCGAGCGCCCGCTGACGGCCGAAGAAGCCGAACGGACCGCGGTCATGTTCAAGGCCCTGGGCGACCCGGTACGCCTGCGGCTGTTCTCCGCCGTCGCGTCCCACGAGGGCGGCGAGGCGTGCGTGTGCGACATCTCTGACGTGGGCGTCTCCCAGCCCACGGTGTCCCACCACCTGAAGAAGCTCAAGGACGCCGGGCTGCTCTCCTCGGAGCGGCGCGGCACCTGGGTCTACTACCGCGTCGAGCCCGCCGTCCTCGCCGCCATGGGCCGGCTCCTCACCCGCGCGGCCACGGCGTGACCCTGACCATCGCGCCACTGGACGGCGCGCACGCGGACGAGGTGCTGGCGATCTACCAGGCCGGCATCGACGAGGGCAACGCCACGTTCGAGACCACCGCCCCCACCTGGGCGGAGTTCGACGCGGCGAAGCTGCCCGAGCACCGCTTCGCCGCACTCGACACCGACGGCACGGTACTCGGCTGGGTCGCCGTCACCCGCGTATCGGACCGTTGCGCCTACGCCGGAGTCGTCGAGCACTCCGTCTACGTCCACCCCGCCGCCCGGGGCCGCGGCGTCGCCGGGCGGCTCCTGGCCGCCCTGGTGGAGTCGACCGAGGCGGCGGGGATCTGGACGATCCAGTCCGGCGTCTTCCCCGAGAACGCCGCCAGCCTCGCCATCCACGCGCGGGCCGGCTTCCGGATCATCGGGACCCGTGAGCGCATCGGCCGCCACCACGGCGCCTGGCGGGACGTGGTCCTGCTGGAGCGCCGCAGCCCCCGCGTGATGTGAGGTCCGCCCCCGGCCCGGACCGGCCGCCGCCGATCACCGGCACGCCAGCGCGACGTGTCACGAGGTGATGTGCCGCTCCGTGAACTTCGCTCGCCAGGCCAGCGCCACGTACACGAGCGCGACGAGGACGGGGACCTCGATGAGGGGGCCGACGACGCCGGAGAGGGCCTGGCCGGACGTGACGCCGAAGGTGGCGATGGCGACCGCGATGGCCAGCTCGAAGTTGTTGCCCGCCGCGGTGAACGCGAGGGTGACGGTGCGGTCGTAAGCGAGACCGATGGCCTTGCCGAGGAGGAAGGCGCCGAACCACATCACCGCGAAGTACACGAGGAGCGGGAGCGCGATGCGGGCGACATCGAGCGGCTGGGAGGTGATGGTCCTGCCCTGGAGCGCGAAGAGAATGACGATCGTGAAGAGCAGGCCGTACAGCGCCCAGGGGCCGATCCGCGGCAGGAACTTCGCCTCGTAGGTCTCGCGGCCCAGCTTCCCCTCGGCGATACGGCGGGTCAGGAACCCCGCCAGCAGGGGGACTCCGAGGAAGATGACCACGTTGAGGGCGATCTTCCCCATGGAGATGTCGAGGTGCTCGCCGTCGCCGAGGCCGAGCCAGCCGGGCAGCAGGTCGAGGTAGAACCATCCCAGGACGCCGAACGCGACGACCTGGAAGACGGAGTTGAGGGCGACCAGGACGGCGGCGGCCTCGCGGTCGCCGCAGGCGAGGTCGTTCCAGATGATGACCATGGCGATGCAGCGTGCGAGGCCGACGATGATCAGGCCGGTCCGGTACTCGGGCAGGTCCGGCAGGAAGATCCAGGCCAGGGCGAACATGAGCGCGGGGCCGAGGAGCCAGTTGATGACCAGCGAGGAGATCATCAGTCTGCGGTCGCCGGTGACCGCGTCGAGCTTGTCGTAGCGGACCTTCGCCAGGACCGGGTACATCATGACCAGCAGGCCGACGGCGATCGGCAGGGAGATCCCGCCGATCTCCACCTTCGCGAGGGCGTCGTTGAGACCGGGGATCAGGCGGCCGAGCCCGAGCCCCAGGCCCATGGCGAGGAGGATCCAGACCGCGAGGAAGCGGTCGAGGGTGGAGAGCTTCGCGACGACCGAGGAGTCCTGAACGGCGGCAGCTCGGGTGGGGGTCACGGACAGGCCCTCTTGTTCTCGGCGGCGGTGCGAGCGGAGGCGGCCAGGTCGGCGAACCGGCCGGCGAGCTGGGCGATGACGTCCGGGCGCAGCTTGTAGTAGACGAAGCGGCCGCACGGCTCGGTGTCCACGAGCCCGGCCTCTCTGAGCACCTTCAGGTGGTTGGAGAGGTTGGTCTGCTTGGCACCGGTCTCCTCCACGAGGTGCGTGGCGCAGAGCGTCTCGCGGGAGAGCAGGGTCACGATCTGAAGCCTGAGGGGGTCTGCCAGGACTCGGATCAGTTCAGTGTCGACTGACGTCATCATGGACTGATACTTTCACATCAGTGGTGACTGACACCATCGGGTGGCGATGTCACCGGCGACTGATGCCCGTCTGTCTGTCGTGAGAAGTCGCGCAAACCTGAGAAGTCCCGAGAAGAGGCCTGCCGTGTCCAAGAAGCCCTCCGTCCTGTTCGTCTGCGTCCACAACGCCGGCCGCTCGCAGATGGCCGCCGCCTGGCTGACGCACCTGGCCGGGGACCGCGTCGAGGTCCGCTCCGCAGGCTCCGCCCCCGCCGACTCCGTCAACCCGGCCGCGGTCGAGGCCATGCGCGAGATCGGCATCGACATGTCCGCCGAGACGCCCAAGATCCTCACCGTCGACGCGGTCAAGGCCTCCGACGTCTGCATCACCATGGGCTGCGGTGACACCTGCCCCGTCTTCCCCGGCAAGCGCTACCTCGACTGGAAGCTCGAAGACGAGGCCGGCCAGGGCCTCGAGTCGGTCCGCCCCATCCGCGACGAGATCAAGATTCTCATCGAGGGCCTGATCGCCGAGATCGCCCCGCAGCCCGCCGCATAGGACTCGGCTCGCCGCCGCAGCGAGCCGTCTCACACGGACCCGCTCGGAGCGATGAGCGGAGCGCACGGCGGGTAGGACACCAGCATGGACATGCCTGCGTCCGGAGGCCGGAAGGTGCGGGAGGGGCTGGGCTCGATGCTGTTCAGCCGGGTGGCCGGCCCGTCGGGGCCCGCCAACCGCGCGCGCATCCACGACACGCCCGGCCCCCGCTGGTTCGGCGCCGAGCGGCCCATCCGCAGGGTGCACGGCGACGCCTCGATGTTCATCGGGGGCTTGAGCGCACTCCTGCTCCAGTCCTTGCACCCGCTCGCCATGGCCGCCGTCGCGGGGCACTCCGGCTTCCGTGGCGACCCGTGGGGCAGGCTCCAGCGCACCAGCACCTTCCTGGCCGTCACCACCTACGGCACCGCGCAGGACGCGCAGGACGCCGTCGACCGGGTCCGGACGGTCCACGAAGGGATACGGGGCACCACCGCGGCGGGCGAGCCGTACCACGCGGCCGATCCCCACCTGCTGGGATGGGTGCACGCGGCCGAGGTCGACAGCTTCCTGCGGGCGCACCAGCGCTTCGGCGCGCACCCGTTGGACGCGGCGGGCTGTGACGGCTACGTCGCGGACACCGCGCTGGTGGCTGCGGCCCTCGGCGTGGTGGACCCGCCCCGTGACCGGGCGGCGCTGACAGCCCTGTTGACGCAATACCGGCCGGAGCTGCGGGCCACGCCCGAGGCCCTCGACGCGGCCCGTTTCATCCTCCGCCACCCGCCGCTGCCCAGGGCCGCCCGCGCCCCGTACGCACTGCTCGCCGCGAACGCGATCGACCTGCTGCCGCCGTGGGCTCCCGGCCTTCTCGGCCTGCGCCCCGCGAGGGGCCCGAGGGCAACCTGCGTACGCCTGTCCGGGCACGCCCTGACGCGGACGATCCGGTGGGCGATGGCCCCGCCCCCGCGGCCGGCGCGCTGAGCCGGTTCCCCGGAGGTCCGGAGAACGCGCTCAGCCGAGGGGCAGGGCGCGGCCGGCCAGGACCAGGAGCACGGCGTCGGCTCCGGCCAGGACCAGGATGATCAGGAAGGGCAACCGGCCGCGTGCGAGGACGGGCGGTGCGGCCGGCGCCGCCAGGCACAGGGCCAGTGTCACGCCCAGCAGCAACCGGCCGACGGGAGGCACCGGGCCGGCCGGGCCGAGGGTCACCACCGCGCAGGAGGCGAAGGCGAGGCCGGCTGCCAGCGCGATGGACGCGCGTCGCCCCAGCATCTGCGGGAGTCCCAGTACGCCGCCCGCGATGTCCTCGTCGAGGTCGGGCAGGGCGTTGGCGAAGTGGGCGCCGGTCCCCAGCAGAGCCGCTGCGGCGGTGAGCCACATCGGCGGCCAGGCGGCCGACGGCGAGGTCAGGGTCAGGAAGGCGGGCAGCAGTCCGAAGGCGACGGTGTACGGCAGCCAGGAGGCGGGAGTGTGCTTCAGCCACAGGTTGTAGGACCAGGCCGCGGCGACACAGGCGATGTGCACCCAGCCGGCCCGTGCGCCGCAGGCCAGCGACAGCGGGACGCAGGCGAGCAGGGCCGTGCAGGAGGCCGCGGCCACCGCACCGGGCCCTACCTCCCCCGTGGCGAGCGGCTTGTCGCGGCGCCCGGCGGCCGCGTCGCGCCGCATGTCCAGCCGGTCGTTGCACCAGCCGATCGAAAGCTGGCCCGCGGCGACCGCGGCCGCCGCTGTGGTCCCGGCCACCGGCCCCAGCCCTACGGCGGCCGCCAGCAGGGCCGTGAGGAGGGTGACCGCGGCGGCGGGCACGGGGTGACTGGCCTTCAGGAGCCCCAGGAAGCTCGCGAGGGCGGGCCGCCGGGCCGTCGTCGGCCCTGCGTGCGCGGTCGGCGCGGTGGTTCCTTCGTCGGTGGTGGCGGGCACCGCACCACGCTATGCGTCCGCCGCGCCCGTGGCGGCCGTGTTCAGCGTGCCGACGCCCCGCTGTCCCTATGTTGGAGCAATGACACGGGTCCTCGCGGTGAGCACGGCGTTCCCGCCACACCGCTACACGCAGCAGGAGATCACCGACGTCCTCGCTTCCTGTCTGCCGTCCGGGGCCGACAGCGCGCTCCTGCGCCGGCTGCACGGCGCGGCCCAGGTGGAGACACGTCACCTCGCCCTTCCCCTGGACCGGTACCGCGAGCTCGGCGGCTTCGGCCACACCAACCGCCTGTTCGTCGAACTCGCCGTCGCCCTGGGTGCGGAAGCGGTCGAGCGGGCACTGGACGAGGCGGGAGTGCGGGCGCAGGAGATCGACCTGGTCGTCTCGACGACCGTGACCGGCATCGCGGCGCCTTCCCTGGAGGCCCGCCTGGCCGCGCAGGTCGGCCTGCGGCCCGACGTCAAGCGGGTACCGATGTTCGGGCTCGGCTGCTCCGCCGGTGCGGCCGGGCTGGCCCGGGTGCACGACTTCCTCACCGGCCGGCCGGGCTGTACGGCGCTCCTGCTGTCCACCGAACTGTGCTCGCTCACCTTGCAGCCCGCGGACACCTCGATGGCGAATCTGGTGGCGGGAAGCCTGTTCGGGGACGGGGCCGCCGCGCTGGTGGCGGTCGGCGACGACCGCGCTCGCGCAACAGCGCACGGGGCCTGTTCGTCCGGACCGGTGGTCGCGGCCACGCGCAGCCGCCTCTACCCGGGGACCGGACACCTGCTGGGCTGGGACGTCGGCGACTGGGGCTTCCGCATGGTTCTCGGCCGGGAGGTCCCCGAGCTCGTCAGGCTGCACGTGGCGGAGGAGATCGAGTCCTTCCTCGCCGCTCACGACCTCAAGCCCCGGGACGTCGCGGCGTGGATCTGCCATCCTGGCGGCCCGAAGATCCTGGACGCGCTCGCCGACGAGCTCGGCCTGCCGGACTCCGCCCTGGCCCCCTCCCGCCGTGCGCTGGCCGCCACGGGAAACCTGTCCTCCGCCTCGGTGCTGCAGATCCTGCGCGACACCCGCGCCGCGGCGCCGCCCTCGGGGTCGACCGGCCTGATGATCGCCTTCGGGCCGGGCTTCTCCTCCGAACTCGTGCTGCTGGACTGGTGACTGCTCCATGACTCCGTACACCGTGCTGGTCCTGCTGGTCATCGCCGAACGGTTCGCGGAACTCGCCGTGGCGCGCCGCAACGGTGCCTGGAGCCGGGCCCGGGGCGGCTTCGAACACGGGGCCGGGCACTACCCGGCGATGGTCGCCCTGCACACGGCCCTGCTGCTCGGCTGTCTCGTGGAGCCCTGGGCGGCCGACCGGCCCTTCCTGCCCCTGCTCGGCTGGCCCGCCCTGGTCCTGGTGCTGGCCTCCCAGGGCCTGCGGTGGTGGTGCATCAGCGCCCTCGGCCCCCGCTGGAACACCCGCGTGCTGATCGTCCCCGGCCTTGCGCTGATCACCCGCGGCCCCTACCGGTACCTGCGCCACCCCAACTACCTGGCGGTCGCCCTCGAGGGCATGGCCCTTCCCCTGGTGCACACCGCCTGGGTGACCGCCGTGGGCTTCTCCCTGTTGAACGCCGCCCTGCTGACCGTACGCATCCGCTGCGAGGACGACGCGCTGGCGCCCGCACGCCCCCTCCCCGCCCCCGGCGCGGCCCGGTGATCGACCTCCTCGTCGTCGGCGGCGGCCCGGCGGGCCTGGCCACGGCGATCCACGGAGCGCTCGCCGGGCTCGACGTCGTGGTCGCCGAACCGCGCCCCTCCCCCATCGACAAGGCCTGCGGCGAGGGCCTGATGCCGGGCGCCGTACGGGCCTTGGGCGCCCTGGGCGTCGAGGTACCGGGCCGGCCCCTGCGCGGCATCAGCTACGTGGACGCCGCCGGCGAACGGCGCGCCGAAGCCGTGTTCCGGGCGGGCCACGGCCTCGGCGCGCGCCGCACCCTGCTGCACGAGGCGCTCGCCGCCCGGGCCGCCCAGCTCGGCATCCCGGTCCTCCCCCGCCGCGTTCGCAGGGTGAGCCAGTACGACGAGTACGTCACGGCGGACGGGATGGCCGCCCGCTACCTCGCGGCAGCGGACGGACTGCACTCGCCGATCCGGCGCGCGCTCGGCCTGGACGAGCGGCCGACCGCCGGGCGCCGACCGGCGCGGTACGGACTGCGGCGCCACTACTGCGTCGAGCCGTGGAGCGACCTGGTGGAGGTGCACTGGTCGGCCGGCTGCGAGGCGTACGTCACTCCGCTGGGGCCGCGCCAGGTCGGGATCGCCGTCCTGACGTGCGACCAGCTCCCGTACGACGCCCAGCTGGCCCGCTTCCCGCTGTTGGCGTCCCGGCTCGCCACGGCGGCCCGGACGCCGGTCCGCGGCGCGGGTCCCCTCCGCCAACAGGCCCGCTCCCGGGTGGCCGGGCGGGTCCTGTTCGTGGGCGACGCCGCCGGGTACGTCGACGCCCTGACGGGCGAGGGCCTCGCGCTCGCCCTGACGGCCGCCGCCGAACTGGTGCGCTGCCTGCGCGAAGGCCGGCCGCAGGCCTACGAACGCGCGTGGCGCCGGCTCTCCCGCAACTACAGGCTGCTGACCAAGTCCCTGTTGTGGGCCCGGAACCAGCCCCGGCTGGCGCCCCTGATCACCCCCGCCGCGGCCCGCTTCCCCGGTTTGTTCCAGCACGCCGTGAACCTGCTGGCGTGACGGGCCGTCGCCTGTACTGAAGGGTCGTCAACGGCCCTGTAGGGCCTTGACGTTCTCTCCGAAGGTCCAGCCCTTTGAGCCGTCCCAGTTGACCGACCAGGTCATGAGGCCCTTCAGCGAACCGCCGAACGCGTTCCACGACTGGCCGACCAGGCTCGGCGCCATGTGGCCACCGCCCGCGCCGGGCTGGGCCGGCAGGCCGGGCACCTGCTTGTCGTAGGGCACCTTGATCGTGGTGCCCTGGATGGTCAGGCCGTTGTGCAGGCACGTGGTCTGCGCGGTGAAGCCCTGCACGGTGCCGGCCTCGTAGGAGTCGCCGGAGCAGCCGTACATGCTGCCGTTGTAGTACTGCATGTTCAGCCACCACAGTCGACCGTTGTCGGCGTACTTCTTGATGACCGGCAGGTAGGCGCCCCAGATCGACCCGTAGGTGACGCTTCCGCCGGTGACGTACGCGGTCTCGGGGGCCATCGTCAGGCCGAAGCCCGCGGGCATCTGGGCCAGCACGCCGTCGATGATGCGCACCAGGTTGGCCTGGGAGGCGGACAGCGTGTTGATGTTGCCGCTTCCCGACAGGCCGGTCTCGATGTCGATGTCGATTCCGTCGAAGTTGTACTTCTTGAGGATCGGGACGACGGTCGCCACGAACCGGTCGGCGACCGTACTGGAGTTCAGGTCGATGCCCGCGGTGGCGCCGCCGATCGACATCAGGATCGTCGCCCCGGCCGCCTTGGCCCGGCACATCTCAGCGGGGGTCGCGACCTTGACGTTGGAGTCCATGCCGTCCTGCCACAGGACGGTGCCGTCCGAGAGGATCACCGGGAAGGCGGCGTTGATGACGTTGTAGCCGTGCGCGGCGATCCGGCTGTCCGTGATGGGGATCCAGCCCATGCCGGGGTGAACGCCGTTCACCGCGCCGTCCCAGTTCTCCCAGTATCCCTGGAGGACCTTGCCCGACGGCTTGGGCTTCGTGGGGCAGGTCGCGTCCGGCGGGGTGGTGGTGGGCGGGGTGGTAGTGGGCGGGGCGGTCGTCGGCGGGGCGGTCGTCGGTGGAGTGGTCGTCGGTGGAGTGGCGGTCGGCGTGGGGGTGCCGCCGCCCGGGCCGACGAGCGACACGTCGTCCGCGTAGTACGCGGGCTGGCCGTACCAACCGTGCAGGTAGACGGTCACCGAGGTGGTGTTCGGCCCGGTGGTGAAGCCGACGCTGAGCTGGCCGTACGACGAGCTGTTCGGTGTCCAGGTGGACGGGGCACCGGTGAGGCCGGCGCCGGTGGCGCCCAGGTAGACGTAGCTGCCTTGGACGTATGCCGTCAGCGTGTACGGGGAGTTGGGCTGCACGCTGATGGTCTGGGTGCACTGGGCGTTGTCCTGGCCGCTCGGCGAGGACTTGAGCGCGGAGGCACCGGAGTGGACCGGACTGCTGACGGCCGCGCCGGAGCCGCTGGAGCAGCTCCAGCTGGAGAGTCCGCTCTCGAATCCGGGGTTGGCCACCAGGTTGGTGGTGGCAGCCCCGGCCGTGACGGAGCCGACCACGGCCATGCCCGCACCGATGACGGCAGCGGCGCTCAGCCCGGCGAGGTAGCGGTTCAAGACGGTCGGTCCGCGCTTGGCGCGGGTGGACCGGTTCACGTGCGGTGCCCGGTCGCCTTCGAGACGGCCGGCATCCGAGCAAGGGCGAACGGGACCCGAGGGACGTGGAGTACGTGACCTCCGACGGAACATGCGGGACATCCGGAACATGCTGTGCTCCCTTCCCGCCGAGCGCCAGGGACATATCGGCGCGTGGGGGCGTGACGCCCGGCTCGGGTGAGGTGGGGACATGTGGGGCTGTGCCGGACCGGATCGTAGGAGGGCCGGCGTGGCGGGTCAATAGGTCTGGACCAATAACACGTGCCCGGCCCGTTCCGTACGCTGGCGGCATGCGCATGCGCCCCACTCTGAGCTGGACCCCCACCGAGGACCTGCGACCCGGCACCGCCGATCCGGAGCCGTTGGCCGATGCGCTGAGGGTCGGCGGTGTCCTGATCCTCAGCGGGGCGGGCATCTCCACGGAGTCCGGGATTCCCGACTACCGGGGCAAGGGCGGGAGCCTGAGCCGGCACACCCCGATGACCTACCAGGAGTTCACCGCAAGCGACCGGGCCCGGCGCCGGTACTGGGCGCGCAGCCATCTCGGCTGGTGTACGTTCGGCCGGGCCCTGCCGAACGCCGGGCACCGGGCGGTGGCGGCGTTCGGTCGGCACGGCCTGCTCTCGGGTGTGATCACCCAGAACGTCGACGGCCTGCACCAGAGGGCCGGCAGCGAGGGCGTGGTGGAACTCCACGGAGGTCTGGACCGGGTCGTCTGCCTTTCCTGCGGCGCTTCCAGCGCGCGCCGCGATCTCGCCCGGCGGCTGGAGGAGGCCAATGCGGGATTCGAGCCGGTAGCCGCGGGACTGAACCCCGACGGCGACGCCGACCTCACCGACGAGCAGGTTCAGGACTTCTCGGTGGCGCCCTGCGCGGAGTGCGGCGGCGTCCTCAAACCCGATGTGGTGTTCTTCGGCGAATCCGTTCCGCCGCCGCGGGTCGAGCACTGCCGCGAGCTGGTCGGGGAGGCCACATCGCTGTTGGTGCTGGGGTCTTCGCTCACCGTGATGTCCGGTCTCCGGTTCGTCCGCCAGGCAGCCCGCGCCGGAAAGCCCGTTCTGATCGTCAACCAGGACCCGACCCGCGGCGACCAGCACGCCCTCACGCGGGTCGCCCTCCCCCTGGGGATGACCCTCACCACCCTGGCCGCAGGACTGCACATTCCCGTCGACGGCCCGACAGCGACCTGAATCGGGCTCGGTGAGTGCGGCCTCGATGTCGTCAGGGTGCGCCGCGAGGGCCTTGGCGAGTTCCGCGCCGTCGAGCATGGCGAGGTTGGCGCCTTCGCCGTTGGGGGCCGCGAGGTGGGCGGCGTCGCCGATCAGGGTCGCCCCCGGCACCCGGTCCCACCGGTGCCCGGTCGGCAGAGCGTAGTGGGGACGCAGGACCGGCCCGGTGTCGCCGTCAGTGATCAGGGCCGTGAGTTCCGGCGCCCAGCCGTCGAACTCCCTCGCGATGCACGCGCGGGCCGCTGCCGGATCGGTGAAATCGATGGCGTCGAACCATTCCTGCGGCCTGGCCAGTGCTACGTAGGTGTGCAAGGTGTCGCCGCTTTCCCGGTGGGCGAAGATCTCCCTGCCCGGCGCGGGCGCGATCAGCATGCCGCCGCCGACCGCCTTCGCGGCGGCAGGGTGCCGGGTGTCGGCGTGGAACAGGTACGTCTCGACGAACGACGTGCCGGCGTACTCGGGTGTGGCGGCGGAGAGCAGCGGCCGGACCCGTGACCAGGCGCCGTCCGCGCCGACCAGCAGGCTGGTGACCAGGGTGCCGCCCTCGGCGAACGTCACCTCGTGGCGGCCCTCGCCGAGGGCGCGGGTGCTGGTGACCTTGCGCCCCCACCGGACAGTGCCGGCCGGGAGCGAGTCGAGGAGGATCCGGCGCAGCTCACTTCGCTGCACCTCGGGGCGTCCGCCCGTGCCGTCGTCGGCCTTGTCGAGCAGGACCGTTCCGTCCCGGTCGAGGACCCGCATCGCCTGGCGGCCTTCGAGGACGATGGCATGGAACTCGTCCATCAGGCCGGCTGTCTCGAGGGCGAGCTGACCGTTGTAGTCGTGGATGTCGAGCATCCCGCCCTGCGTGCGCGCCGACGGGGAGGACTCCGCCTCGTAGACCGTGACCGGGATTCCGCGGACGTGGAGGACGCGGGCCAGCGTGAGTCCGCCCGCCAGACCCCGGAGCGCCCGTCACGCTGTTCGACGGCACGCGCGTGCAGCGGGCTCCGGCGGACCTCGTCGACCGGCAGGCCGGTCGACGAGCTGCCCGAGGTGTCGGGCCCGCCGTGCGTCGGGGCCGGGACGCTGCCGACCCCTGGGTTCAGCAGCGCCGGATCAGCCGCACCGGATCGGCCCGGTTTCCAGGTCGTAGGTCACTCCGCCCCGGACCAGCGAGCCGCTCACGCTGATGCACTGCCCCGTGGAGTCGAACCAGGTGTACAGCGGCCCCGCGTAGTAGTGGTAGTTGGCGGGGTGCTCCTTCGGCGGGTCGATGGAGTAGTCGCCGCTCTCGTCGAAGATCGCCAGGGTGATGTGTGAGGCGAGGCCGTCGTAGGGGCTGGACCAGAACTTCACGCAGTTCTTCTTGGTCGAGCCGTTCCAGTACGTGCGCGCGTAGCCGCCCCCGCTGCGCCCCGTCGCCCGACTGTGGGCCCAGTACGTTTTGCCGTCCCAGCTGCCGGTGCACTCCGCGGCGGCAGCGGCCGCGACCGGCGCCGCCTGGGCGGTGGGGGAAACAACCAGACCGAGCAACAGCGCCATCACGCCGACGCCCATCAGCTGTGGTGTGCGTAACCGCTTCTTCAAGCGCTTCATCCGCATCTCCTGGTGGTCGGATGCCATTGACCCGGTTCGTCCGGGACGTACCCGGTACGTTCCGCCACCCAGGGACGAGGCACGCGCCGTTTCACGAAATCTCCACCGGATGGAAGGCGGCCGGCCCGCTGAGAACGGTCATCCACGACGCGTGGGAGCGGGCCGCCCGCGGCGCCCGTGACCATGCGGAACGAGAACCTCGCCGGTCATGCCGTCCACCGCCATTCGGTGATCTCCGCCGGGTCCACGCCGGTGCTGCGCAGTTCCCGCAGGAGCCGGTCGCGGTGGTCCGCGTAGCGGTCGGCGAGCCGGGCGGACCTGCCGGCGTGCGTCCCGAGGTGCTTGAGCACGGTGAGGGCGAGGTCGTGGCGGGTGGTTCCGTTGAGTGCGAGCAGGTCGTACGGGGTGGTCGTGGTGCCCTCCTCGACGTACCCGCGGACGTGGAACCGGTCGGGGTGCGGGCGTCCGTGGAGCAGCTGGTGGACGGCGGAGGGGTAGCCGTGGAAGTCGAAGACGACCGGAGCCGTGTCGCCGAACAGGCCGCGGAACGCATCCTCCGGCATTCCGTGGGGATGGCGGCCCGGGGGCGCCAGTGCGCAGAGGTCGACGACGTTGACGAAGCGGATCCGGGCTTCGGGCAGGTCGCGCCGCAGGAGGTCGGCGGCGGCCAGCGACTCGACCGTGGGGATTCCTCCGGCGCAGGCGAGGACGACTTCCGGGTCCTCGCCGCCGTTGCCGCTCGCCCATTCCCACACGGACGCGCCGGCCCGGCAGTGGGCTCGGGCGGCATCGAGGCCGAGCCACTGGGGGGCGTCGTGTTTCCCCGCGACCACGGCGTTGATCTTGCCGGTCTCCTCCAGCAGGCGTTCCATGACGACCAGGAGGGTGTTGGCGTCGGGCGGCAGGTAAACGCCGGTGACGGTGGACTTCCTGTTCAGCAAGTTGTTGATGAATCCCGGGCCCTGGTGGCTGTATCCGTTGTGCTCCTGGCGCCAGCCCTCGCTGCTCAGGAGGTACGTGAGGCTGCTCACCGGGGTGCGCCAGGGGACTTCGCGGGACATCTTCAGCCACTTGGCGTGCTGGTTGGCCATGCTGTCCACGATGGCCGCGAAGGCCTCGTAGGTGGGGAAGAGACCGTGCCGTCCGGTGAGCAGATAGCCCTGGAGCCAGCCCTGGCAGTTGTGCTCGGACAGCATCTCCATCACCCGGCCGGAGCGGGTCAGGTCCTCCGAGTACTCCTCGACGGGCCAGACGTACGCGCGGCCGCTGGTGGCCAGGACGGCGTCGAGCTTGTTCGAGGCCAGCTCGTCCGGCGAGACGATGCGGAAGTCACGGCGGACGGCAGTGCTCCGCATGAGGTCGGCCAGCCAGCCGCCGAGGACGCGGGTGGGGCTCGCCGTAGCCGACCCGGGGCCCTGGCCGACCTCGACGGCGTGGGGTTCGAGCGGCGGCAGGTCGAGCGGCCGGCGCAGCTTTCCGCCGTTGGCGGCGGGCTGGGCTCCGAGGCGTGCGTCTCCCTCCGGGAGTCCGGCGAGGACCTCCGCCGCGGGCCGTCCCTCCGCGTCGAACAGCTCGCGGGGCCGGTAGGAGAGCAGCCAGTCCTCCAGGGCCCGCAGCTGTACGGGGTCCTCGCGCACGTCCGGCAGGGGCACCTGGTGGGCGTGAAAGGTCCCCTCGATCGCCGTGCCCTCGACCTCGGCCGGTGCTCCCTGGCCCTTGAGGCTCCGCAATACGATCATGGGCCAGGCCGGGCGGACCGGCCGGTCACCCGTGCGGGCCCGGCCCTGGAGGTCGCGGATGACGTCGTGCGCGTCCAGGACGGCGGCGTCCATGGGATTTCCCGTCGCGTCGCCGGTGACGTCCACGATGCGCGGGTCCCAGCCGTAGCCCCGGAAGAGGGCGTTCAGTTCCTCGTCCGACATCGTCGCGAAGACCGTCGGCGAGGAGATCTTGAAGCCGTTGAGGTGCAGGACGGGCAGGACCGCTCCCCCGGTCACCGGGTCGAGGTACTTGTTCGAGTGCCAGGCCCCTGCCGTGGGGCCGGCCTCCGCCTCACCGTCGCCGACGATGCAGGCGACGATCCGGTCGGGGGCGTCCAGGGCCGCGCCGAACGCCGTGGCCAGGGCGTATCCCAGTTCTCCGCCCTCGTGGAGGACGCCCGGCACCGACGGGGAGAGGTGGCTCGGGAAGCCGTCCGGGGCGCAGTAGCGGCGCGCCAGCTCCCGCAGGCCGGAGCCGGTCCTGGCCAGGGCGGGGTCGTGGTCCTCGTGGGTGCCCTCCAGCCAGAGGTTGGCGTGGAGGGCGGGCGCGCCGTGCCCCGGCCCGGTGACCAGCAGGACGTCGGCGCCGCGTTCCCGGATCAGGGTGTTGAGGGCCGCGTACACCGTGGTGATGCCCGGGCAGGTGCCCCAGTGGCCCAGCAGCCGCGGCTTGATGTGTTCCGGGCGCAGCGGCTCCGTCAGCAGGACGTTGTCCCGGAGGAAGATCAGGGCCAGGGCCACGTAGTCGGCGGCCCTCGCGTAGGGGCTGCGGCCCTTGTGCCGGCGCTGTGCGGAGGAGGTCACGGCGCTGCTCCGAATCGTCGGAACGGACTGGACACCCTCGCGCCTGCCCCGGTCACCCCGGCTGAACCCGCCGGAGGCGTTACGGGGCGGCGCCGGTTCCGTGGTGTTCGGTGCCGGCCTGCGTCGGAAGAACGAGACGGACCTCGAACCCGCCGAGAGCGAGAGGGCCCGTGGTGACCGTCCCGTGGTAGATCCGCGCGCGCTCCCTCATCCCGATCAGCCCGTGGCCGGAGGGAGCGCCCGCCTCGGGAGCGTACGGCTGGTTCCCGTCGTCCTTGATGCGAACCGTGACGGCCTGATCGGCAAAGGCCAAGCTGACGACGGCCTTTGCCGGGCCCGCGTGCTTGAGTACGTTGGTCAGTGCCTCCTGGACCACCCGGTAGACGCACAGGTCCATGCCGGGGCTGAGCTGAGAACGCTCTCCAGTGATCTCGAGCGTGACGGGCACTCCCGCGGCTGTGACACGTCGGGTCAGCTCCGGCAGGCGATCGACTCCGGGGGCGGGGGCGTCACCCACGCAGTCCTCGTCCAGGGTCGCCGTGTGCCCCGCTCGCCCCTCCGGGCCGACGCGCAGCAGGACGAGAAGGCGTCGCATCTCCTCCAGCGCCTCCCGACTCGTGACCGCGATGGTGTCCAGCGCCTGCCTGCTCGTCGCCGGATCGGCGTTCGAACACGTAGGCCCCCACGCCCGCCTGGAGGGAGATCACGGACATGTGGTGGGCGACGACGTCGTGCAGCTCGCGCGCGATGCGGACCCGTTCCTCGGTGACCGCCTGCTGGGCACGCGCCTCCTGCTCCCTGCGCAATTGAGAGGCCAGTTCGGCGAGTTGCCTGTTGCGTTCGGCGAGTCTCGCGGCCCCACGCCCGACGAGGCAGGAGATCGCCGGGAAGACCACCGCCTGAGCCAGGACCGTCGGCATGGAGCCGTTTTCCAGGTTGCGCAGTCCGGCGAACACCCATGTCCCCGCGACGGCCGCCGCGCAGGCGGCTGTGACTGAGCGCGATACTTGGCCCGGATGGACAACTGCGATGCTCAGAATCGGAACCGCCCCGTGAGGACTGCAGGGGGCTGAGGCACCGGCTCGGTTCGACAAGGCTCGAACGGCTATGGCGCCATAGGGGCGCGGACCTCATTGCGGATGGTCGCGGTCTTGGCCGCGAAGGCCTCAAGGTCGAATTCGGCTGGGCGTTGTTTGGTGAAGTCCACGCTCTGGGTTACGTCGACAACGGCCGATCCGTCCGCCCAGGAGCAGTCCGGGCCCCAGGTCGTTCCAAATTCATCGGTCTCTTGAACGATCCGACATGAGACGGGCTCCGAGGAGCCCTTGGGGATGATCGTACGGGGACCGATGATCACGGTGGACTGCGTGGGGAAGGTGTGTCGGCGGTCAAGGATCTTAAGAAACTCGTCGCGAGCCGTGACCGGGCTGAGCACGGTTCCGTACACCCCAGTCACCGCCAGCACAGGCCCGGATGTCTGCGACTTTCGGTCGGTCGGCTGATAGGCGGCGAATGCGGAGATGCCGTTGTCGATCTGGCCGGAGAGCATCGACGCGATGTTCTGATCGGGCTCGGAATGATCGGACCCCGTGAAGGTCCCGTTGAGTACCGCCCCAGGCAACTGCAACCGGTAGCGCTCTGACGGAACGGAGGCCTGACCCGGGCCGTTCATCGGCGGGCTTCCACTTTCTCCACTACCGCCACAGCCAGCCAGCGCTGCCGCGACCATCGTCGCCACCGCCACCGACCTAAGTTGCTGCTTCACGTGTCTCCCCCCACCACAGACAGTCCAACGTGATCACTTTGCCATGACGTAGCACACCTCTGGGACGGGCTGCCGAGACAGCGGCGGCCCGCCGTCCCCGAGATCGGCGCGCTCTCCTGCGGGCCAGCTCTCGCGCACGTGGGCCAGAACTCTGTGATCGCGGCCGGAGCCGACCGTAGACTGCGCCCGGCATCGTCACACTCGGGGGAAGCGATGGAGTTCCGACTGCTCGGACCGGTCGAAGTGGTCCGTGAGGGAAAGTCCTTGGCGTTGGGCGGGCCTAAGCCGCGGACCCTGCTCGCCGCCCTGATGCTGGCACGAGGGCGTGTCGTGTCCGTGGACCGCCTCGTCGACCAGGTGTGGAGCGAGGAGCCGCCGTCCACCGCGCGGGCGCTCGTCCAGACGTACGTCTCCTCGCTGCGCCGCGCGCTGAGAGTGAACGGGCTCCTGGAGACCCGCCCTCCGGGCTACGCTCTCCACGTACCCGCCGATCGTCTGGACATCGCGCTGTTCGAGGAACGCGCCGGGCAGGGCCGGGACGCGCTCGCGTCCGGAGACCCGGTACGCGCCGCCGGCCTGCTCCGCGAGGCGCTGAACCTGTGGCGCGGCACCGCGCTGGACGGGACGGGCGGGGCGCTGCGGGGCGAGGCGCAGCACCTGGCCGAGTTGCGGCTGACGGCCCTGGAAGCACGGACCGCCGCCGACCTGGCCCTCGGACGGGCAGGCGACCTCATTGGCGAACTCTCTTCGCTGGTTGCCGAGGCGCCCCTGCGAGAGCGGTTCCGGGCCCAGCTCATCAGTGCCCTCTACCGGACCGGCCGGCAGTCTGAGGCCCTCGAGGTCTATCACGAGGGGCGTCGGCTACTCGCCGACGAGCTGGGGGTCGACCCCGGCCCGGAACTACGGCGCCTGTACGAGCTGATCGTGCGCGGCGAGCCCGATACCGCGGACCCCCGCACCGTGTCGCCACCACCACCGGAGTCCGCACCGGCAGGGATTCCCCAACCGGCTCCGGCCCTACCGGCTCCAGCCCAACTGCCCCCGGCCGTTCGTGGTTTCGTGGGCCGGGATCGGGAGCTTGCCGCACTTGTCGGAGGGCTGAACGCCGCCGAACCCGTGTGGCTGGTGTCCGGCAGCGGCGGAGTGGGGAAGTCCGCACTCGCGGTCCACGCCGCACACCGGCTGGCCCGCGCCTACCCGGACGGCCAGATGTACGTGGACCTGCGCGGGACCCTGGGGCCGTCCGTCCCGCCCGGTGAGGCCATCGGCGGTTTCCTGCGCGCCCTCGGCACGCCGGATGCCGCGATACCCGAGGGGCTCGAGGCCCGGACCGCCCGACTGCGCAGCGAGCTGGGCGGCCGGCAGATGCTGCTCGTGCTGGACGACGCGGTTGACGAGGCCCAGATCAGACCGCTGCTGCCCGGAAACCCCGACTGCGGAGTGGTGATCACCAGCAGGAACCGGCTGGCGGGACTCGTCGGACCGAACCGGATCGAGCTCGGTGTGCTCTCCGATTCCGCCGCCGTGGAACTATTGGCGCGCACCGCCGGTACGGACCGGGTCGCCGAGGAGCCGGGCGCCGCTGCCGAGGTGGTCCGGCTGTGCGGGAACCTGCCGCTGGCCGTCCGCATCGCCGGGGCTCGGCTCGCCACCCGCAGCCACTGGGGGCTCGCGGCCCTGGTGGACCGGCTGGCCGACGAACGACGACGCCTGGACGAACTGCGGGCCGGTGACCTTGAGGTCCGCTCCTGCTTCCACCTCAGCTTTCGCGCCCTCGACCCCGAAGCCCGTACGGCCTTCGCCCGCCTGGGCCTCCTCGGCGTGCCGGACTTCGCCGGATGGGTGCTCGCCCTCCTGCTGGACGTACCGGAACGGGTCGCCGAGGAGGTCTGCGAACGCCTCGTGGACTCCCAGCTCCTGGAATCTTTCGGACATTACGCCGACGCAACCGCTCACAGCGCCCTCCAGCTCAGGGGCACCGGCTACGGCACCCCGGTGCAGCCACCCCGCTACCGGCTCCACGACCTCCTGCGCCTCTACGCCTGTGAACAGGCCGAGGGGACCCAGACGATGCCGGAACGATCCGCCGCCATGAGCCGTGTACTCGACGGGTGGCTGGCGCTCGTCGGGCGTGCCGCGGCCGCCCAGCCCTCGGGAGCCGTACCTCCCCCGACCACCCGTAAGGTGTTCCCGCCCGTGTTCCAGCAGGCGGCCGCCGCGGCGACCGCCAACCCGCTGGCCTGGTTCGCGGTGGAGGAACGGGCGCTGGTGGCCGCAGTGGATCAGGCCGCGGCACTCGGACTGGACACGGCCGCCTGCCAACTGGCCACCGCGCTCGCCGCCTCCGCGTACGCCGTCGGCAACCGCTTCGAGCAGTGGGACCGTGTGCACGCCACGGCCCTTGCCGCTGCCCGCCAGGCGGGAAACCACGCGGCGGAAGCCGGCGTCCTGACGGGCCTTGGGCAACTCCGTTACGAGGAGGACCGGTACACCGACGCCGAGCGGCACTTCCACCACGCCCTGCCTCTCCTCGAATCCGCCGGCGACACCCGCGGCGTGGCCGCGGTGCTGTCCGGTCTCGGTTCCGTGAACAGGGAACGCGCACGGTTCGCCGTCGCACGCGATCAACTGACCCGGGCCCTGCACACGTTCAAGGATCTCGGTGGCCACGCGGCAATCGGGCACACGGCCCGCCTGGCGGCTTCCGTCTACCTGGAGGAGGGGGCTTACCCCGCGGCCCACGGACTGCTCGCCGAGTCCCTCGCGGCCTACCGGCGGATCGGCAGCGTACGAGGGGAGGCGCTTGCCCTGCGCACGCGCGGCCTGGTGTACCGGGCCGCCGGGGACTACCGCACGGCCTCCGACCTCTGCGCCGAGGCCGGCATCATGTTCCGCCGGCTCGACGACCGGCTCATGGCCGCATATGCCGACCAGGCGCTGGTCAAGGCGCGCATTCGGCTCGGCGAGACCCGGAGCGCCGGGGGCATCCTGGCAGCGGCCCTGCGGGAATGCGTCGACCACCGAGACCCGCTCGGCGAGGGGCTGGTGCTGCGCACGCTCGGCGAACTGGCTCTGGCCGACGGCGACTTCATTGCGGCCGAACGGCACCTCATGGCGGCCTTCCGGATCTGGGAGGGTCTGGACCTGCCGCTCTTCTGCGCCCGCGCCCGGCGAGACCTGGCCGACGTACACGAGGCCACCGGCGACCACGCTGCGGCGGCTCGGTGCCGCGAACAAGCTCTACTGGTATTCGCCGAGTTCGGCGCGCGTGAGTACGCAGAGCTGTCCGCACGGACCGCTGCCCGCGCCCCCCGCTCTTCCTGAGTTCTTGCAGTGGTTCTACAGCGCCCCACGAGAGTCTCTCCACCAGCGCCCGAAGCGCCCTGTCCGATGGAGGAGTAGCTCGTGAAACCACCCCTGCTGAACCGCCTGTTCACCATAGTGCTTGGCATGCTGGCCTTGCTCGCCACGGCACTGACGGCAGCCCCGGCCGCCCAAGCGGCCACCACCGGGGACATCGCCCGCGTCGCCAACCAGGAGGCGAATCAGCCGCACAGCTGCTCGTACTACGGAGACTGCCCCGGCGGAGGCTGGTGCGCGGTGTTCGCCACCTGGGTCTGGCGGCAGGCCGGCGTGACCGATCTGGGCGGCCTCGGCATCAGCGCGAAGGACTTCTACCAGTACGGCGTGCGGCACAACACCGTCGACCAGACACCGAACGTCGGTGACGCGGTCGTCTACAACCTCAACAGCGACGGCACCTACGCGGACCACGTCAACGTCGTCGTCGCCGTCTCGGGCGACACGGTCACCACGGTTGGCGGCAACGAGAGCAACACCATTCAGCGGACCAGCTGGAACTGGCGCCAAGGGACCAACGCGGGAGGACAGCACGCGAGCGCGTACATCGCCCCCGTGGGTCTGGGCGCAGGTCTGCACGAGGTGAGCGGCCTGTCCTCGGGCTGGCAAGACGGGACCGTGGCCGGGGCTTCGACGTCTGCGGTCAGCGCGATGATGTTCAACGAATACCGCACCGTGTACTCGATCCAGAACGGCCAGCTCCATGAGCGCAGCGCCGCCACCGGCTGGGGTGACGGGTACATTCCCACCGGCGGGGACATCAGCGCGGTCAGCGCGATGGAACACAACGGCGTCCGGCTGGTGTACGTCATCCGCGACGGCCGTCTGTACGAACTGGACGGCGGCAACGGCTGGGCCATGGGCCTCATACCCACTACCGCGCCCGTCACGGCGGTCTCGGCGATCAGCCTCAACGGCGTCCGGCTCGTGTACGTCGTCGAGAACGGAGTCGTCCACGAGGTGAACGGCGGCGCGGGCTGGTCGGACTCCCCGCTGCCCTCGACCAGCCAGGTGACCGCGGTGTCGGCGGTGAACAGAAGCGGCACCCGGATGCTCTACACCGTCCAGAACGGGAGGGTGTACGAGGTCAACGGGGGAGCGGGCTGGTCCAACTCCCAGGTGTCGGCCACGACGGTCAGCACCGTCTCGGCGGTAATCCACAACGGCGTCCGGCTGATCTACGCCGTCGACTCCCAGGGCCGCCTCCGCGAGTTCGACGGCGGCAACGGCTGGGCCGAAGGCACGGTCATGTCCCAGACCGTCGACCCGGGTTCCATCTCCGCGATCAGCGACAACGGCCTCCGCCGGGTCTACACCCTCCAGTAGCCGGGCTCGCGCCCCACCGCCGAGCGGCACCCACTCCGGGGGTGCCGCTCCCCGGGCGATGGTCCCGCCGCAGTGCGGGCCACTCCGCGACGTGGGCACTGACCAGCGTGCCCAGGAGCAGGTAGCTGGCCGGGTAGACACGGTCGGCGCACTCCACGGCCAGGGGGAGGGCGGTGACAGCAGGAACGAACCCTGGTGTGCCTGGGCCGCCCGCAGGGCCTGTCCCAGGCAGGGCCAGATCTCCTTGCCCGCGTTGATGTTGAACATCAGCCGGTAGGCGAGCGTGTAGCCGGTGGCCGGGCGTCCGCTCACGGTGATGACGGGGTCGGCGTCCAGCGCCCGCTTGAGGTCTTCGAAGGCCTGCCGCGGCCGGCCTTCGCCGAATCCGCAGGTGACGGCATTTCTGCGCGCACCAGTCCAGGAACCGGCCGACCGCCCCGTCCAGAGCGACGAACTGCCCGGCGTCGTAGGCGTACGGCACATAGCGACGCGGATCGTAGGCCCCGTCCAGGACCATGGCGCGGACGCGCCGGGGGAACTGCGCCGCGTAGACGGTGCCGACGTAGCTGCCGAAGCAACGGCCGTAGAAGGAGAGCGTCTCCTCGCCGAGGGCCTGCCGCAGCAGCTCGATGTCCTTGGCGTTCGACGCGGTGCCGATGAACGGCACCAGGTCTCCGGAGCGTTCCTGACAGGCGGCCGCGAAGTCGAGACCCTACCGGACGGCGCCTTGCAGAGCTCCGGGCCCGGGCACGCCCCGCGCGGCATCGGCGGCGGAGTGCTCCTTGTCGTTCCAGCACTCCACCTGTCCACTGCGCGCCACGCCGCGCATGTCGTACCCCACGACGTCGAAGGAGCCACGGAGGGAGGCGGGGAGCGCGTCGTGGCTGTTACGGGCGAAGTCCACGCCGGAGTTGCCCGGTCCGCCGGGGTGCAGCACAAGGACACCGGTGCGGTGGGCCTGGTCGGCCGCGAGCCGCTGGGTGACCGCGAGCGGGATCGTACGCTCGGTGGGCTGACGGTAATCCAGGGGTACTCGGGCGGTCGCGCACTCGAACCCGTCCGCCGGGCCGGCGGCGTCCGCTCGCTCGCAGGGCCCCCAGGACAGGACGGGACCCGGTGGCGCGGCGAGGGTTGTCGCCGTGGCGGCCCCGGGCGCTCCCCCGAGGAGCGCGGTGACCGCGATCAGGACGAGGGATACCCCCCACACCACTCGCTTGCCGGCGTCCTCAGCTAAACGGGTCGGCACGCGGCGATCCTCCGTCATCGGTGTCGCGGAACGGGCGACAACGTAGCCCCCGGTCGCCGCCCGTGTCGGGCGACGCATCTCCTCGGCCTCGCCGGGCCGGTGTTGGTGACAGTCGACGGCGTTTTCGAGGTCGATGAGTTGCCCTGGTCTCGAAGACGACAGGGCTCGGCCGGGAAGCTGCCGCAAAGTCCAGCCGTTGCCGTCCGGGCCAGGCCGTGCACGCGCCCAGTCGACCCTATGAACGCCAGCCCGGGCCGATGCCGCTGTCCCGGACACCAGGAGAACGCGCGAACAGGCCGGGCGCGATTCCAGGGGAAGGCGGCCAGATCACGTGCAGGACTGACGACCTCGCTTCCGTCGACCCGCCAGGTTGCCGTCCAGCGCGCCGCCCAGTCCGTGCGCGGATCGAGGGTCTCTCCCGAGCCAACCGTGTACGGCGCGATCAGCTCGTCAAACCCACAGCAGTGGGACCACACGCACCCCAGGTCAGCACCCTTCATGCCTCCAGCACACCGCGTTGAACGTCACGGGAACCTTGAAGTGCTCTCCCGGCTGAA
>NZ_JAGGOW010000116.1 GCF_018614135.1 Streptomyces sp. ISL-66 | reverse complement strand
CGACCGCTCCGCTCCGCCGCGCCCGGCAGCGCCCGCCGCGCCCCGCCGCGGACCGCGGTGCCTCCTGGCAGGCCAACGCGATGTCCCTGCCGACCGTGGTGTGCTCGCCGCGAGCCCCGACAGTCCGGGTGAGCCACGGACCCTGACGCACCACCGGGCGCCGAACCTGAGACGGAGGCCTTCCACACCACCCTGCCTGTGGGCCCGCCGACGGCGGCCTCGCTGGAGGACCGGATCCGCCCGCACGGGGGCGTTCCCACCGACCTCGCTGCGGCCCGCCGCCTGCGGGCCCGCCGGTCGTGCAGCGCGGCGCGCTCGGCTTCGGCGAGGGGCTGGTCGGGGCAGCGCGCCTCGCTGGCCGGGTTCGCGTGCTCTGAGCCTCCGCGGTGGTGCGGCCGCACGTCGGCCGAGTGTTCCCCGCTGTGACGCGGAAGCCGTCCCGTGTGCCCGGCCAAGGAGAGCGGGTGGTCGCGGGAAGTCCCAGAGAAGTCCAGGAGTAGCCCTCGAGAAGTCCGCCCGGCGGCCGGGTCGATCAGCGGGTGTGGCTCGACGCGGGCTGGACCGGGGTGCCGTGCGTCTTGACTCCGGGGGACGGGGTGCCGTCCGTCCAGGCGTAGACCTCTTTGCCGCGCACCGTGACCTGGTACTGGTAGTAGTCCCGGCAGTCGGGCCGCTCTTCGGCCCGCGTGTCAGCCGGCCACCACTTGGCCGCCAGCACCGTCTTCGGAGACTTCTTCGGCGTGCCCGCCGAGCACTGCGGGCCGTCCAGCGGGGTCGCGCCCAGGGTGAACCGGATCAGCCGCGCCTGGCCGTCGGTGCGCGCCTTTATTCGGACGTCGGTCGCGTCCTTCGGTACCCAGTCCGGCAGCACCCACGTCAGCTCCCCGCGCGTCGGGACCTGGGCGGCCGTCGCGAAGCGCTTGCCCTTCTCCTTGAACACGCGGTCGTTGATCGTGTCGGTCACGGGGTTGGTCGGCAGGTTGGGCAGGGCGATGGCGGCGGTGGCGAGAACTCCGACGGTGGCGGCGGCGATGACGAGAGGACGGCGGTTCATGTGTACGAGTAAACGCGGCGGGGTCCGTAACCCGCGTCCCTCCTGAGTACCAACCCGATCTCTGCCGGAAGGGTGACATCGACTCATACCAAGGTCTTGCTCTGCCTTCGGGCAGAGGCCGGATCCCCCATGAGGCTTATGTCCGTCCCTCCGACCTCGGCTGACGACGCGCCGGAGCGTGCCCAGTCGCACCGGCGCCCCTGGTCCCCGGACCGCCGCGCTCCCGCCCCCACCCGCCACCCGGGGTGGGCGCGGGTCGTTAGAGGAACCATGCCCCGCCGTCCCGCGCCCGCCGCCGACCTCCACCGTGCCCCCGGCTCCGCCGGCGCCAAGGCCGGTACCGCCATCCGTGCCATCCGTGCTGCCCGCGCGTCCGCTCTCGCGGTCGCGGCTGCCGCGACCATGGTCCTCGCGCTGGCGCCGGCCGCGTCCGCGGCCCCGGAGGTTCCGGCGGACAAGCCGCTGGTGCTGAGCTCCTGGACGGCTGTGAGCGGCGGCAGTTACGAGGCCTGGGCCGCCGCCCGCGCGAACCGGGAGGCATGGATGTCGTACGGCTTCGACTGGTCGACGGACTACTGCACGACCTCCCCGGACAACCCCTTCGGGTTCCCCTTCCGCCTGTCCTGCGCCCGGCACGACTTCGGGTACCGCAACTACAAGGCGACGGGCGGGTTCCGGGCCGTCAAACCCCGCCTGGACGGCATGTTCCACACGGATCTGCGGCGGGTCTGCGCGCGCTACTCGGGCGCGCGCAAGGCCTCCTGCGAAAGCACCGCGTGGACCTACTACCAGGCGGTCAAGGCCTTCGAGTAGGGCGGAAGTTCACCATGACCACCGCGGTTCGTGATCCCCGGTCACGGCTCGGCGCCCGCTCTCGGGCGAGCACGAGGCCGACGTAGCCGAAGAACCACGGGCGCGGCTGTACGAGTTCGAGACGTCGGCGCGTTGTGAGCGGCTACGGCTGGGGTCCAGCCCTCCCATGCAGTCGAGAGTCAGAGAAAAATGCGCGTGGGAGCCAGGACGGGCGCTGCGGGAAGGCTAGGTCGTGTCCGATGGGTCGTGGAATCGCTTGGGCGTAAGCGCAGTGGAGCGGCGATGACGTGCGGGTGTTCTACGAAGATCTCAGCGAGTACGACTACCAGGACGAGGACGCGTTCACAGACAGGGAGTCGGGCGTCTACGCGCTCTGGTACCGCCCGGCGTACACCCGCCTGAACATCGGTTGGCTGGAAGTCAGCAAGCCGTACTCGACGGGGACGGCCCCCACGGTGTTCGTGGAGAAGCTGAAGGCTGTTGAGGAGGTCCAGCGGCTGAACGTCTGCCTCGGGTGCACGCGTGCGACCTGTGTCCTGCGGATGAGGTTCTGGAGGGGAACGGGGTGGTACGGATTCCGGGCGGACCCGGCGTTGCTTATGCCGCTCCGTTCCTGATCACGCACTACGTCACCGTCCACGGCTACCGGCCGCCGCAGTCCTTCGTGGATGCCGTTCTCGCTGTCGGCCTAGACGCCTGGGCCGCCACACGGTGGCCCGACGTTCCCTTTCCCTGGGTCCCGGATGATGCGGAACGCATGCTGGAGTAGCGGCGAGCGTTCACGTACGCAGCCAGAGCCGTATCGAGGCGACGGTGACCGTCCCGTGAAAGACGTAGGCCCGCTTGTCGAAACGGGTCGCGACAGCCCGGAAGATCCTTAGCCGGTTGATCGTTCGCTCCACCTCGTTGCGGCGCCGGTAGATCTCCCGGTCGAACCCGGTCGGACGGCCGCCCTTGCTGCCTCGCCGCTGGCGGTTGGCCCCTTGGTCCTTGGGCTCCGGGATCGTGTGCTTGATCTGGCTCCGCCGCGGATAGCGGCGGTTGCGGCGCGATGAATAGGCCAGCCCGCAGGATCTTCTCCCACGTGCCGTCCGCTGACCCCCTGCGATGACGGTCGTGAACTGTCTTCCACTTCCCGAAACGGGACGGCAGATCCCGCCACGGCAGACCAGTCCGCTGCCGAAAGAGGACCCCGTTGATCACCCGGCGGTGACACTGCCACCGCCCACCCCGACCAACGTTCCTCGGTAAATGAGGTTCCAGCCGAGCCCCTTCCTCATCCGAAAGATCACCCCGCCCCACGTAGACCGCAAGGATCCGCCAGAGGCGGAGTCACGCCGTATCTACTTTCGACCTGGTGCGCCATGCTGGCCTCATACGCGTAAGGGGTGGGCGATAGCAGCAACCGCTTGGGGCGTGATGGCGGTCCTGTTCTTGGGGATAACCCTCTGGTTCGGAGCTCTAGGAAGCGTCCGACTGGGACTGACTGGGGACGAAGTCCACATACGCCTCTCGCGATGTCAGCTCAAGATTGACGGTCGCGGGGGGAGCCACAACGAGTGCACAGGCAAGCTTGTGGACAGCGAGAGCACCGCCACGGTGAAAGTGGGATATGACGGCAAGCCGGGCGAGACCGTGGCGGCCGCCAAGACACCTTTGGGTAGCTATTCGGCGATTGATACCAGCTTCACCTCATGGGGGATCGGGGTCTTGTTTCCGTTGCTGCCGCTCGGGGCCGCGGTGTTGACTGCCTGCCTTGCTGTGCGTGCAGCTCGCAAGTGCCTGCGGCTGGACGTGCCAAGCGCCTCGCCATAAGGGTGACGGCGACCCAGGTGATCAGGACTTCACTGTCCGCCGTGCCGCAGTGGCGCTGCTGCCTCGATCATGCCGGATGCGAGAGCACAGGCCAGAACCCCCACATGCGTGAGCGATGCGTGAGCGGACGGGGTGGCATCAGGCGTCATACGCCGGATTGGGCACCGTGCCGCGTGGTGCTGACCAGGAGGTTCAGCACCACGCGGCACAGGCCGGAATTGCCCGGCAGGGATTCGATCCCACTCCTAAAGCGGGTGTCGCAGGTTCGAATCCTGCCGAGGGCACAAGCGCAAAGGCCCCCAGCCGATCTTGGCTGGGGGCCTTTGGCGTCTACGTCTGACATCAACGGGGCGGTCGCTGTCGGCCGGGTGGCTCTGGAGCGGGCGGGCCGCGTGAGGGGCTGTCAGAAGGTCAGGGACCAGCCGTTGAGCGTTCCGGTGCCGCCTGCGGACACATCGTAGGCGCGCAGGGTCCATGTGCCCGCGGCGGGAGAGGTGCTGCCGTCGACGGTGTAGATCTTCTTGAGGTTGCCGCCGGCTTCCAGCGGGGCGGACTCCTTCAGTAGGTAGATCTTGCCGTTCGGGTCCTTGAGTTCGAGCGCGACATCGCCGAGCCAGTCGTGCGTGACGTCGACGAACACCTTGAGGTCCTTCGGCGCGTTTCCGGAGATCCCGCTCACGGTGGTCGCGGAGGAGAAGTCAGCCGCATCGGGAACGGCCTGGTTGACCTGGTTCTCGAGCGAGGGGAAGGTCAGCGACCACCCGTTGATCTTGCCCGTGGCTCCCGCGGAAACGTCCTCGGCGCGGATCTTCCAGGTGCCGTTGGCCGGGGAGGAAGCTGCGTCCACCGTGTAGGTCTTCATGATCGTGCTGCCGATGGCCACCGGCTTGAGGGGGTAGGCCTTGCCGTCCGGGTCGATCAGGTCGATCTTCACTTCGGCGGGGTACATGTGGGTGGCGTCGAGGTCGACCTGCAGCCCACCGGTGGCCTTGCCTGCGAGCCCGCTGACGGTGATCTCCGAGGTCGCTGTGCCCGGGTCGGGGATGGCCGTGACGGCCGTGCTCACAAAGGGCGTGGGAACGGTCAGCGACCAGCGGTCGAGGGTGCCGGTGCCGCCCGCGGACCTGTCCTCGACTCGCAGCTTCCAGGTGCCGTTGGCCGGGGAGGTGCTGGCGTCCACGGTGTAGGTGGTGTCGAGGGTGCCACCGGTCTGCGCCCCACCCGTTGCCTTGAGCGGGTAGGCCTTGCCGGCCGGATCGATCAGGTCGACCTTCACTTCGGGAAGCCAGTCATGGGTGAGCTTCACCTGGACCTGCATGGTCTTCGATGCCTGGCCGGGGACGTCCGTGATCGTGATGGGCGACTGGGCGACCGCCAGGTCGGGGATGGTGAAGTTCGTGTCGTTGAGGATGCGCGAGGAACGGGGCTTGGGGTCGGGGGCGGGGGCCGGGATCGGGTCGCCCGCGCCGACCACCGTGCTGATGTCGATGCGGGGGATCGTTCCCCCCTCCGCGGCGATGGGCTTGCCCGTGGACTTCAGCAGCGCCTCGAGCTCCGCGACGCTCTTGGCGGGGTAGGCCTGGCGGAGAACCGCGAGAGCACCCGCCACATGGGGGGCGGCCATGGAGGTGCCGCTCTTGGTTCCGAAGGCTCCGCCGGGGAGCGCGGAGGTGATGTTGGTGCCGGGGGCGAGGAGGTCGAGAAGCGGTCCGCGGTTGCTGAAGGTGGAGAACTGGTCGTCGTCCGTGGTGGAGCCCACGGTGAGGGCGGAAGGCACGCACCCGGGGGCGTTGACCGCGTTCGAGAAGCCGTTGTTGCCGGCCGCGACGACGGTGGCGACGCCCTCGGCGAAGAGGGTGTCGATGATCGGCTTACGGGGGTCCGCGGCGCAGGCGGCCGTCCAGCGGCCGCCACCCAGGGACATGTTCGCGGCGATGATGTTGGTGCCGGCCTTCTTCATGGCCGAGACCTTCTCCAGTGCCTTGATCTGCGAACTGGTGAAGCTGAGGACGCAGGGGCTGGCTCCCGGCCCGCAGTACGAGTCCGAGGTGAACTTGGAGAACACCTGCATGGCGATGATGTCCGCGCCGGGGGCGACACCGCGAGCGGGCGCTCCGGTCACACCGGTTCCGTTGCCCGCGGCGATGCCGGCTACGTGGGTGCCGTGGGAGCAACCCGTACCGACCGTGGTGCACGGGCCGCTGTCCGCGTCGGCGCTGCCGGTGCCCTCCTGCTCGGCCGTGCCGTCCGGGCACAGGCTGGTGGCTCCGTAGGCGGCGTCCGTGACGGAGAAGCACGCCTCGGCCTTGACGCGGCCTGACAGGAACGGGTGCCCGGTGGCGACGCCGGTGTCGAGGATGGCGATCGCGCTGCCGGCGCCGGTCTTCCCGGCGGCGACGGCCTTGTCGCTGCCGATCTTGACGGTGGACTCGTTCAGCGTCGGTTCGACCGGGATGTCCTCGGTGACGCTGACGACACCCGGCATGGCACTCAGCGAGTCCAGGCCGGCCCGGTCCACGCGGAGGGTGACCATCGGCAGGCTGTCGTAGGAGACGAGGGTTTCACCCGCTTCGGAGGCCGAGGAGAGGTCCGACCGCCCGTCGAGGAGGACGTTGACGCGGACGGAGCCGCCGCCCTGGGTCTCGTCGAACAGCGGCGGGTCCACCGGGCTTTCGTCCGCGGCGAACGCCGGGCTGGAACCGGTGAAGGGGTTGGCGCCGACCGGTATCGCGGTGAGCACCATGGCTGCCGCCGAGGCGGCGAGCGCGACCCGCATGGATCTCTTCACTTCGTGTCTCCATGGAAGGGGGAGGGGAGGGGGAGGGGAGGGGGAGGAGAGGGAGGCCGTGTGGCCAGCCATCGGGCGCTCGGGCGAGAACACGGGCGAGCCGAAGGGTCAAGCGAAAGCGAGGGGGTGACGCGGGCTCAGGCGCGGGGGGCGGCCGAATGGTCAGGCGGCGCCCAAGCCGGGAGCGGGGGGGGGAAGGTCGGGGGGGACTCTTGGGAAGGCTCAGGGGGACGTGGGGCCGGGCGGCCGGCGATGTCGGGCGCCCGGCCCCTACGGTGTCCGTCGAACTAGTCCGTCAGGCGATCCACCGGAGCGGATCGACGGGACGATCAGGTGGCGTCGGCACCGTTCTTCGGGTGCCCGCCGTAGAAGACGCCGAGGTAGTAGTTGTAGGCCAGGTTGTTGCAGGCGCCGCGCTTCCACCAGGAGTAGGCCGGGCAGGTGTTGTAGCGGAGCAGGTTGTAGAACGCGACGTCGGTGGCGATGCCCTTGTTGCGGTCCAGGTAGTAGCTGTAGCCCTTGTAGGTGTTGCCGATGGTTCCGTAGCCGTAGTCGTGCGCGTCGCACGCGGCGCGGAAGTCGAAGCCGGCGGGCCGGTCGTACGAGGAGGTGCAGTGGTCGTAGTTGAGACCACGGACCCAGGAGCCGGTGGGCGTCTGCTTCCAGGACGGCCACCTCCAGCCGTAATGGGCGACCGGGGTGGAGCAGTTGCCCCAGTACCTGATCCACGACTCCGGGGAGCCGCAGGAGCGCGGGTTGGCCTGCGGGTCGGTGATGTCCCCGCCGATGAAGTTCTCGGCGGGCGGGCTGACCCCGTCGGGCTGGTCCTGCCCGGGCGCGATGGAGCCGGCGTCGGGCATGACATCGGTGGTCTCGTGGGCCTGCGGGGCGGCGGTGTCGCCGCTGAACGCCAGCTCCCACTTGCCACCATCGCCGCTGGTCAGGGTCGAGAGACGGTCACCGCTGTCGTAGGTGTAGGAGCTGAGCTCGCTGCCCTCGGCCGGGTTGGTGACCTCGCGGAGCAGACCCGATGCCTCGTAGGTGTAGCGGGCCAGCGTCTGGACGATCGGGCCGGAGGTGACCGTGATCTCCTTGACCTGGCCGGCCACGTCACCGAGGGCCGTGCCCGTCGCGGTGGTCGCGGTGGCGTAGGTCAGAGCGAGGGACTGCGCCGGGGTCTCACCGCGGGCGGGCTCGCTGACGGTGGCGACGCGGCCCTGGGCGTCGTAGGCGACCGTGGTGGCCTTGTACGCCTTGTTGCCGACGCTCGTGACGCGCCAGGTGTCACCGGTGCCGGACGCCTGCTTCCAGGTGTACGTGGGCTTGAGATCGGCCTGCGGGATGGGGTTGCCGTCCGCGCCGACGGGGCCGGTGTCGCCCTCGGCCGCGGCGCCCATGGCGATGTTCAGCGTCTCGGTGATGGTCGACTTCATGTCACCGGCGAGGTCGTCCCACGACACGTTCTCGACCAGGGTCGAACCGTCGGACGCCGTGTAGGTGTTGATGCTGCCGCCGCCCGGACCGTCCATGGACTCGGTCAGTTCGTAGCGGGTGTACGCGCTGCTTTCCAGGTCGGTGGTGGTGATCGAACCCGAGTCCTGGGTCAGCTTGCGGTTCAGCTGGCCACCGACGAACTCGGCTTCCCAGCTGGGACCGAAGACTCCGAGGTCGGAACGGGTCTGGGGTGCGTCCTGGGCCTGCGAGACCCCACCCTGCGCCTGACCGGCGACGGTGTGCGTACGGCCCATGAGGCCGACCGAGACGTCGTTCTCGAAGACCTGGTAACTGTCGGTCGCGGACTGGTACATGCCGGGGCCGATGTTCTGGATCTCGCCCGCGGCGAGGGGCGCGCTGGGCACCTCTTCGGCGGCGGAGGCCGAGAACTGCTGCGGGACCAGCAGAGCCATGGACATGGCGGCCACTATGGGAAGCGCAAATCTGCGCACGGTAAACCTCTCGATGGGTGTTGGGGTGGGGTGCTGAAGTCTGTGCCGCTGCCTGCGGACAGGGCGGGGACAGGGCCCTGCCCATGGGCACGGCTGTGCCATGGGAGTGGCGGGGAGGGTTCAAGTGAGGGGCGGAGCGGGGTCCGGGCCTGGGGACCGGAGCCGGAAGGGGCCCCGTCCGGCGGCGCGGTCAGGCAGCCCGGGCGGCCCGGAGGGCTGTAGGGCTCGTACGGTCCGTACGGACCGGGAGATCAGATCGGACCGGGAGATCAGGTCGGTCCGTGAGGTCGGGTCGGCGGGACCGTGCCGCCTCGGCGACGCGTTCGGCCCAGTCCCGTACCGGTGCGGAGATGTGGGGCGTGGCCCGGGCGGTGGCCTCCATCCGGTTCCACAGGTCCTCGTCGCACCACTGGCCGAACCGCCGGTGGGCGTTCTGCCAGGAGACGGGAAAGGACTTCGGCAGCGCGCGCCAGGACTCGCCGCTCACCAGGATGTACAGGACCGCGGCGAAGACGGCTTCCTCGTCCGCCCTGCGGGTGCCGCCTCCTTGGGGGCGGACCGGACCGGTGGCGAGCAGGTGCCGGGCGAGCGGCCAGAGGACCGTCGGGGACAACCAGGCGAATCGGCCGGTGGTGCGGGGAAGTGCTCCCCGTCGGGCCGGTGCGGTCACCCTCGGTGCCTCGCGGGCCCTGTTTCCGCCGGACCGGAGGCCGGTGGTCAGCTGTCCGCTCCGCCGGCGACGAGCGGGGCACTGTCCCAGCGCCAGTCCGCCTGGTGCGTCACACCGTCCGAACCGGTGATCTGCGCAGGGACGCCGGTGACTGCTCCGGTGAGGAGCGCGGTGGCGGTGACGGCGAGGAGCGTGGCGGTCTTGAGGCGGCTGAACATGGCTGGGGTCCCCCGAGTTGTGCGGTGTTTCCTGCTGACGTGATCAAGGTTGCCGCAGGTGAAGGGGGTGAACCAGGGTTCTTGGGTGGCGTGGACTCGACATGTCCTTCACACGACACGATGCGCTGGGGAGCATTCAACAAGGCGGTCCATGACGTCAGTTCGTCAGGCCAGTTCGTCAGGCCGGCCGTCAGGCCAGTTCGTCGACGACCAGTAGCGGCACCTCGGCCTTCACCAGGGTCCACGCGTCGGCCCCGTCGATCCGGCGCGCGGCGTTCTTCCAGGCCACCGCGGCCCAGTGTTCGGCGGAGTGGAGGTCAGGGGCCCGGAGGTAGAGGCCGAGCACCGGCTCGCCCTCCGCGCTCACGTGGCGTACGGCCAGCTCGATCGCCGGCTGTACCTCGGAGAGGGCGGCCTCCGCACCGGGCGGCAGGTCGCCCACCCCCTGGGGGGCCCTCAAATGCACGTGGACCAGATACATGAATCCTCCCGATTCGCTCTCGTTCCCTCATCAAACGTGCCGCATCGGTGGGAACTTCGCCGACACGGGTGGAAAGGGGGCCGAACCGGCGAACCGGCGAACCGTCATCGCCGCATTCGTCAGATCGGCCGGATAGCTCCGCCGAATTCCGTGCCTTACACCCTTCGATCGCGCGGCCGGGCAAGCTAGCCTGGCGCAGGCGCGCAGGCCATGTGAGCTGCGGAGATATGCCATGCAGGGTCTTCCAGGGGGTGGGCGGCAATGTTCGGTCGACTAGAGCTCGACGATGTGACCGCATCGGTTTACCGAAGCAAACTGGCCCATCCGCGGGACGGAGTCCTGGAGCTGGCGGAGCGGCTGGGCCTGACCCCCGACGACGTACGCCGCTCACTGGTCCTCCTCAGCGAGATGGCGCTGCTGCGCGGCGGCGGCGAGGGCGACCCCGGACAGGGACGCGCCATCGATCCGCAGCTCGCGCTCCAACTGCTCCAAGCCCGCCAGCAGGCCGAACTCGCCGCCCAGCAGCAGCGGATGGAGGCCACGCGGGCCGCCGTCGTCGACCTGATGGCCGAGATCGCCGACTCCTCGTCGCAGGAATCCTCCAAGTCCGGAATCCGGTACCTCGAAGGCATCGACGCGATCCGGGACCAGATCGAGCTGCTGTCCGCGGAGACCAGCTCCGAGGTGCTGTCGTTCGCCCCCGACTCGCAGATGTCGCAGGCGAGCATCGAGGCTGCCCGGCCGCTTAACCTGCGCAACGTCGAGCAGGGCATCGTGATGCGGACCATCTACCTCGACAGCATCCGCCACGACAACCATGCCCGGGAGTACGCGACGTGGCTGGAAAGCATCGGAGCCCGCATCCGCACCAGCCCGGTCCTGCCCAACCGCCTCACCATCGTGGACCGCCGCAGCGCCCTGGTGGCCGTCGACGCGACGAACACCGCGGCCGCGGCGGCCTTGGTCACCAGCCCGGGCCTGATCTCCCTGCTGGTCACGCTCTTCGAGCACATCTGGGAGGCCGCGACCCCGCTCGGGCCGACGGCGGCGCCTTGCGAGCCCGAGCTCCTCACCCGGCAGCAGGCCGCGGTATTGCAGCTCATGGCCGAGGGGCGGACGGACGAATCCATCGCCCACAGCCTGGGCGTCTCCACCCGCACCGTGGGCCGGGTGATCACCGGGCTGCTCGCCCACCTGGGCGTCCGCAGCCGGTTCCAGGCAGGAATGCGCGCGGTCCAGCACGGATACCTGTCCCACTCCCCCCTCTGACACAGGGCATCGCCTTCCTCGTCGCCTTCCTCGTACTCGTCACCGCCGCCCGCCGACGATAGGCTCCCGCCCCGCCCGCGGGTCAAGGAACTGTCTCGTGTGGTCGGGGTTGTGAGGCGGCATCAGGTGGGATCGGGTGGGAGCGGGCAGGACCAGGCGGGGCCAGGCGGGGATCAGGCGGGGATCAGGTCACCAGGTCCGCGTAGAGGATCACGTTGTTGGTGTGGTGGCCGTTCCTGATCTCGCCGCCGCAGGTCAGGAGGCGCAGCTCGGGGCGGTTGGTCTCCCCGTAGACCTTGTCGGTCGGGAAGTCCTTCTTGGCGACGGGAGGCGGTCGCGCTGGCCCGGGGGCTGGGCGCGGCCCAGGCCTTCCACAGACTGGGGCGGGCCCTGCTGGCGGCCGGCGGCTGCCGGAGGCGGAGGAGGCCCTGACCGAGGCGGCCGGAATCCATGCCCGGGCCGATCAGCTGGGTCTCCCCGGTCTCCAGCGCCGGGGAGGGGACGTCCTCGGCGACCGCCGACTGCGGGAGCAGCAGGGCCAATGACACTGCCGCCACTACGGGAAGCGCGATTCTGCGCACGTTCGGATCCTTCGGTCACCGGCGGCATGCGGTCCAGACCCTCGCGGCCGGCCCCTGTCTCGCCTGTTCGAACCGGTCGTTCTCGGCCGGCAACGAGAAACCTAGGAACCCGCCCCTTCGATCCGTTATGCCTCCGCCATCGCCCGCCCCGATACCTCTCCGATGACACCCGGTTGCCCGTACGGTGACGCCCGGCCGGGGGGGGGTGCTTGGTGTCGACGGAGTGGGTGCCGAGGTAGGGGCGTTGGTTTCCCAAGTGCACTTGCCCATCACGCTGTTGAGCGACGAACCTGAGCGATGTTCAGGTTTCATCGGCTCCTCCGACCGGAGACACCCCCACCATGAGAAAACTCCTCGGCACCCTCGCGGCCGCCGCCCTGGCCCTGACCGGCCTGACCGGCCTGACCGCCGTCACCGCCACGCCCGCGACAGCCGCCACCACCGGGTCCTTCAACGTCCTCACGTACAACATCGCCGGCCTCCCCCTCGGCCTCGGCGACAGCGACCCGCAGACGAACACCCCGTTCATCGGACAGCGGCTCGGCTCGTACGACGTCGTGAACGTGCAGGAGGACTTCAACTACCACGCATCCCTGTACGCCAACGACACCCACCCCCACCGCACAGCGACCAGCGGCGGAGCCGCGTTAGGCGACGGCCTCAACACCCTCTCCGACCACGCCTTCGAGGACTTCGAGCGCGTCAGGTGGAACCGCTGCACGGGAACCAACTGCCTCACCCCCAAAGGCTTCTCCCTGGCCCGCGTACGGCTGGCCGAGGGCGTGTTCGTGGACCTCTACAACGTCCACACCAACGCCGACAGCACCGACGACGCCCTCGCCGCCCGCCGAGCCAACATCGAGCAGCTGTCGGACTTCATCCAGGCCAACTCCTCCGGCAACGCCGTGATCGTCATGGGCGACACCAACACGCGGTACACCCGCGCGGGCGACAACATCCGCACCCTGCTGTCCGAGAACGGCCTGCAGGACCCCTGGGTCGACCTGATCAAGGGCGGCACCGCGCCCGCGCAGGGCAGCGACCCGCTCCTCTGCGACTCCGCGGCCCCGGCCAACGGCTGCGAGGTCGTCGACAAGGTCCTCTACCGCGGCAGCGAACTGCTGCGCCTGAACGCCACCCGCTACAACAACGAATGGGCGTCCTTCCTCCGTTCCGACGGCAAGCACCTCTCCGACCACTTCCCGCACACGGTCGACTTCTCCTACACCCTCAACCCGTCCCTCAAGGCGAGCGACGTCTTCGGCGGCCCGCACGGGACCGCCTTCAACGACGCGGACGGCCTGCCGGCCACCGTGTCCCCGCGCACGCTGACCCTGCGCGGCGCCTCCCGCCTGGATGCGGCGTCGCTGACACACGACGGCGGTACGCACCTGACACACGGCGGTACGGGCGGCACGGCAACGTCCCTGACCCTCGGCTTGGGCGAGCACCTCACCTCGGTGAAGCTGACACGGGGCCAGAAGGACGGGCGCACACGCGTCTTCTCGGCGGCCTTCACGACCGACCAGGGGCGTACCGTCTCCGCCGGTGCGGTGACGTCGGACACGAGGACCTTCACGGCACCGTCCGGCTGGCAGATCGTCGGCTTCACGGGCCGGTCGGGCGACGAAATCGATGAACTGGGCGTGCTGTACGCACCGATCGGCTGACGGGCCCGGGCTCGGCGTGAGGGGCGAGGTCCACGCCAGGCGTGCGCACCCTCGCTCCGCAGGGCCCGGTGACCGCTCGTCTTGACCGCCGGGAGCCCGGCCCGCCCCGTCTTCCCGAGATCAAGGGGGCGGGCCGGGCTCCGCCCTCACACCGTCCGACCGAGCCGGGTCAGCTGCCGATGCCGAAGTGCACGTACCGCGGTTCCACGTTGCGGCGGTCGAAGCCGCCCTGGAGGGTGTAGCCGGAGGCCACCCACTCCGAGGATTGCGGATCATGGCGGTGACAGGTGAGGTAGTCGCCCCACTTGCCCCCCAGGGGGCCGTGCGTACTCGTACTGGTAATGGCCAGCCGCCATTCGCCGCCGTCGCGGAAGCCGACCACGTGCGACGGATGCCTCGGGCCGCCGCCGAGGAACAGCGTGACGCCGACGATCCCTTGGGCGTTCGGGCAGGCCGCCGGCTGGGCGTACGCGGACTCCTGGCTCCAGATGTCGGGCTCCTCCACCAGAGCCTGCGTGGTCACGTCGACGACCGCGCCCTTGACGTACGGCATGGGTCGTCCGGATCGGGGCCCGGCCGTCCACAGGAAGCCCGCGCGGGTGCCGCTCACCCAGCCGCCGGTGATGCGCGAGTCGGTACGGGTGAGCCACTCGACGCCGCCGGGCCCGGGAGCGGAGAACGGATCGGGAGTCCAGGGGCTCACCTGCACGTCGAACGACCCCACGGTGTTCGAGGCATCGGGCCAGCCGTGCACCCTCAAGGTCCGGCCGCCGTTGTGGCTGGCGAAGAACATGCTGCCGGCCGCACCCTGGGTGAGCCGCAGGGAACCGTTCTGCGTCGTCGTCCACCACTGGTACGTCAGCTCGGTCGCGGCCTTGAGCGCGTCGAGGGGCAGCTTGAAGGCGAAGGCGCGCTGCCAGTGCCCTGCCGCGTTGAAGGCGTTGAAGGTGACGTAGAGGTGGTTCGAACTCACTGCCGCGTCGGGGTAGTCGAACCACATGTCCGTCCACGAGTGGTCCAGGTCCCGCGGACTGAAGTCCTGCCAGTTCCATGCGGTCGGGTCGTCGCCAGGGGCGTAAGCCACACGGAAGACGTTGCTGCCCGCTTTGGCGCTGTACTGGAGGATCCAGACCCAGAGGTCCCGGCTGGGTTCGTAGAAGACGATCTGGTCGCAGCAGAAGCCGCCCGCCGCGGAGGGCAGCGCGGTGAACGGATCGACCAGGGTCCATCCCGCGCCGTTGTCGGTGCTGCGGCTGGCGAACCAGTTACCGGTGATGAAGATGTTGTCGCGGGACGTCGCGACGGTGGGTTCGTGGACGGTACCCGTCTGGATGCCGGTGGCGTTGTCGCCGAGGCCGATGTTCTTGATGAGGCGGACCTGAGCCATGACTGCTGTCCTCCGTCCTCCGTCACTGTTCCTCGGGCTCGTCGAGCTCCTGGGGAATGGTTTCGGGCACCTGGTCCTGAGCGGGGCCCATCGGCTTGCGACGGCGGCCGAGCCTCTCCTCGCGGGCGTCGAGCTCCTCGGGCGTCGGCGTACCTTCCGCCGACTCGGCCAGCGCGTTGGCCCGCCTTCCGGGCTTCGCCAGGGACTTCGGCTTCCGGGCACGCCCCACGTTCGCTTCCTGCGCCACGTACGGAGGGCCCTCGGTCCGCTTCTCGTTCGACATCTGAACAGCCTCCGGTTCCTGCTGATGAGCTCACTCGGTGCGCGGCCGCAGCGCCTTGGCCCGGCGCCATTCACCGCGCGCGAGCAGCGAGAACGTGAGCGTGGCGCAGACGGCGAGGGCGACGACGGCCCATTCGAGCGCCCCGCTGTGCTGGTCGGGGTCGACCCCGAAGACCTCTTCGATCCAGTCACGCCAGACCAGGGTCACGATGAGGAGGATTCCGCTGATCGCGGCGGCGATCGCCTCGATCCAGCCGCGCATACGCACATTACGCATCATCTTGCGCACCCTTCGCGAGGTATTCCACAGCCGGACCGGCCGCTCCACAACCGAGGGGAGGGTGAAAGCACCCGCCGGACTGACGGGCAGCCACGGCCCATCAGCGGCATCGCCACCGCAAGCAGGGGGTAACAGAAAATGCCGGGCCGAGGCCTCACTCCCAGTAGGCGCCGCCCCCCAGGGACTGTCAAACGCATGCTGTAGTCAGATCTTCGAAGCGAGACGCTACCGATTCTGGGCACGCGCACGGCTTACGGCGGTGCTACGTCAGTCACGCTAAGGTGCCTCTGACCTGCAAGAAAGCCCTCCCTGAGGGAGGGCTCGCAGTGGTGGAGAAAGAGTGCCCCCGGCAGGACTCGAACCTGCGGCCAAGTGCTTAGAAGGCACCTGGTGTGTGCCGTGACGAGGCGCCTCTGACCAGCCCGAACGGCTGCAGCCCCCGACCAGTCGCCGAACCGTTCCGCCGTTTTCGGGAAACCCTCGTTCGATCCTGGCCCCCACCTGCTTTGTCAGTGGCTCCGGCTAGCGTCCATCCCCGCATGGGTTCGAGGGTGGGAGGGGTGTTCGTGGGAGCCAAGACAGGCCTGCTGGCGTACGCGGACGGGGACATCCCTGCCGCTCTGCGTCAGGCAGCCGAAGCCGATATCGCGAAGACGACCGAACTCGTCGGGCGGCTGCATCCGGGCTGGGGCATGGAGGCTGCGGAGGGCGAGACCCTGGGGGAGGGAACCTACCCCGCCGACGGGCTCACCTACGCCGCGAGCTTCCCGGGCGTGGACATCGTCTGCGACCGGCGCCTGATGTTCGACCGTCCGTCGCAGCTGCCGGAGCACCTGATCGCGGCGGGTGCGGGACGCCGCATGGTCCTGCACGCGATGCACAGCGTCGTCGACTGGCTCGCCTTCGCGGTCTGGGAGGACGGCCGCCTCGTCCGCTCGCTGAGCCTGTCGCCTGACAGCGGAGTCATCGAGGACATCGGCGAACCGCTCCCCTTCGAGGCACCGTACTGGGCTGGTGACCACCCTGTAGAAAAGGACCCGGACTGGGAGGACGAGCCGTCGTATGCACTGCCCTTTCACCCACTCGAACTGGGAGAACAAGCGCTCCGCGCACTCTTCGGCTTCATCCTGGAAGGCTGGCCGGCCCCGGACGACATCGATGTGGACGAACTCCGGCTCCACGGCTTCCGCCTCACGAAACTGACCGGCCGGGACCTCGCGCAACGGGCGGCCGACCTGGAGGCAGCGGCTCAGCGCATGCGCGGTGCGACCCACCGCGTCCCCGATGGCACCTCGCTGTCTGGGGAGGTACCGCTCGGTGGCGCGCTGGGGCTGTGATGCATGATCGGGCCATGACTCTTGGACCTCCGCCCGCATGGGGTGTTCAGTACTCGGCGTACCTACCCTCCGAGGCTGTGGCCAGGGCGGTCGCAGATGAGCTGGCTGAGCTGGGTCAACGCCTGATCGCGGTTCGAGTCCACGATCACTTCCGTTCTGATCCATCCAACTTCTGGTACGGAAAACCGTCGATGGATCCCGAGCTGGAGGGTTGGTGGCAGGTGTTCTCTCTTGCCGTCTACACCGGTCACGACCGTCTCGCCTTGGAGCCCTTCCTAAGGAGCGAACGGACCCGTATCGCGGATATAGCCCGGTCGCACGGTGGCTTCACGCAAGGGGGCGCCGAGGGACACGCGGCCACTCTGGAAAGGGCCTTTACCCGTGCCGGCTTGCTGCACGAACTACCCACCGCCGAGGTGACGCTGCCCGACCCGTTGCCGGTGGACCCCGAACCGCCCGCCGCAGGACCGCAATGGTCGTGCTCTGGAGCCGGCGAGCCCGGCGAGGTGGTCCAGGCCGTGGTGGCAGTCGCCGAGCGGATGTACGGGGGTGCCGAAGACATCCCGGATGTGGCGGCCTGGCTGCTCGACGAGGAGTTCGCCTTCGGGGAGCCCGACGAGTCCACGGGTGAATTCCTGGGAGACCTGGCGGATACCGTGGCCCACCAGGGCACCTGCACCGACGTCACGGTCGAGGCGGTTCCTTTCCTGGCCGCCTTGATCCGCGACGAAGGTGTCCCAACAGGGACACGGCTGATCCTGTTGGGCGACCTGCTGCGCCTCGCTGTCACCGGCCGCGCGACCGCTGCCTCCTTGGCCGACCGAATCGCTGCTCTCGGCAGCGTCTGGGAAGAACCTGCCGCGGACTACATGACACACCGAGCCATCAGTCGTGAAATGCCGGGCTTGTTGGCGAACTGGGACGCGGAGAGCGACGCCGTGCGGTTCGTCCTGGCCGCCTTGAACGCCTCGGTGACCTCTGATGGCGAGGCTCTCGTTACCAGGCAGCGGCTGGCAGCTCTCCCTGTCCCGGCCGGCACGTCACGCGCCGACATCATGGCGCTTGTGGAAGCACTCCTCCGTGGTGACCAATCCGGCTTGCAGACCGTATTGGATCGCCTGGCCGCCTGGGTTCCAGACATAGCGGAACGGTCCCAGAGCCCCTATGCGGCCCCGCGAGACCTCGCGATGTCCGTTCTGCCGGACCTCGTGATGGCGGACGTCGGTCCAGCCGCCTACCGCTGATCGGCCCTTGAGTTTCGGGCGACTAGGCCGTCGCGAAGCCCACCCAGGCCCTGCTGTCCTCCGCCCTTGTCAGCGGCTGGGGATCGAGTCCACCTGCTCTGGGGAATTGACGGCGAGGACACGCGGGGGAGCCAGGACAGCCGGCGCGGAGAGCTAGGGACAGGACTCCTCAGTCTTGGCGACGGTGAAGGCCAAGGGCTGGCCGGTGAGTGCGGCGCCAGCCTTCGGGTCCTGCGTGCAGACCTTCCAGTTCGACTCCTGGAGGACCATGCGGCTCTGCACCGCGTCCTTCACGGTGATGCTCGCATTGGCCGGGAGCGCGGAGCGGACGGCCTTCATGCCCTGGCTGACGAAGTTCGGCATCACGTCGCCCGCGGGCTTCGGGGCGGGCGCATCCGTGGCGGGGCAGCTTTCTTCGAGCTTGACGGCGCCGAAGTCCACAGAGGTCTTGGTGTCGATGCCCGCACCCGGCCCCGGGGTCTGGCTGCACACCTTCCAGTTCCGGTCGAGAGCCTGGAGCCGCTCGCGACCGAGGGCGTCGTGTGACGTGAGGACGAAGAACCCTGCGCCCTGCGCTTCGTCTTGGGCCGTCTGGAGGCCCTTGCCTACGAGGTTGGGCAGAGTTGCCGTCTTGGCAGAGGGGGCGGGAATGAACGCGGTGGGGGTCGCAGGCGGGGCGCCTGGCGTAGATGGCTTCCCGCTGTCGGCGACTTGGGGATTGCATGCGGTGAGGGCGAGGGCGAGGGCGAGGGCGCTGGCGGCAGCCAGGAGGGTGAAGGCGTGGTGTGGGCGCATCGCGCTATGTTGGCGGGGTTCGGGTGGCTGTGTGGGTGCTGTGACCGGTCTGTGACGAATGAACGCCCGAACTATGTCTCGCCGAGAGGACGGGCTCCGAAGCAGCCGGTCCATTGTCGGGTGGCGGTTGCCGTCTACCAAGGCCCTCCAAGCGAGAGTGGGGTGCCTCATGGCTCAGTTGCTGTGCCTGGTTTTGTTCTGCTGGATGACCATGCGACGGGGCCCGTCATCTCCGGCAGCGGGCCGCCATGGGTGGTCTCGTCGAACCCGCGCCATGAGCTTGGGAATCACCCGGCACTTGGGCATGCAGACAGGCTCTGACCTGTGGAAAATACCATCTGTAGTCTTGTTCTGGCTGACCTGCGGCGCCCCTTGGATGCCGCTGTTTACCGCCCCTACTGGCACGTAGCGGCACGCACCTAGGCCGTCTTGATTGCGTGGCCGGCATCGCTGGATGTCGAGGATTCTCCTCAAGCGGCCTGTGCGGCTTTGGCGTCCGGGGCATGGCTGGGCTGACGGGAGCAGCCGAAGATCACGGCCTTCATGTGTGATCGGCGAGCTAGGCGCGAGCTGGAGTAATGGGAAGGCCGTCGACTGTGTCGTTTCGGGGGCGCCTTGCCGCTGGACCCTCTTAGTTTTTCTTCAGCACCCTCGCCAGCTGGTCATCTTGCGCTCGATCTTGCGATCCACCGGGCTACACCTTCGAAGGCGTTGAGCACCCGCGTGTCGTAGGGACCGAAGAAGTCCTGACAGTCACGGCCGAGGCGGTTGTACAGGGCGGCGGCCCCACGCGTATCCCCTGCCTGGCCAGTGAGTTCTGCATGCTCTATGCGCGCCCCGAGTGCTTCCTGACTTTCCGGTCCGAACCGCAGTTCCAATTCGAAGATGCGGCGATCGAATGCCTGCATGCGCTCTGAATGGGCCATGTTGCTGTGCATGGCGCCAGGCGTGTGCGCCTGTTCGCTCACGACGGCCGCGTCTTCAGTTCCTAGAGAGTCCTGGATATTGGCCATGACCATGGCGACCGTTTCGGCGTTTCGTGGGCGATCTCCAGGATCCTTGGCCAACATAATCCGTACGATAAAATCGAGTTCCTCAGGGACGCCTGGACGGTGGGCGCTTGGTGGTGCCAGTGAATTATCGTGGTGCATCCGACCCACCGTCATAGGGTCATCCTGGGGAGTGCCGAAGGGCGGGCGTCCGGCCAGCATTTCGTACAGGACGCAGCCCACGGAGTACACGTCGCTGCGCACGCTGCCCGGGATGCCCCTCCACCTCTCTGGCGCCTTGTACAATGCGGTGCCCACACCTGTGTGGGATTGGGTGACATCGGCGAAGGATGCAAGCCCGAAATCCACGATTTTTACTTCACCCCCGTTAGTGATCATAATGTTGTCGGGTTTTATGTCATGGTGAAGCACCTTGCGTAGGTGTGCAGCGTGCAGGCCCTCGCACATCTCGCGTGTCCATCGCACGGTTCGTTCAATCGGGAGTGTAGGTCCCTCCTTCAAATGGCTGGCCAGCGATTTACCCTGGATGTATTCCATGACGATGTAGAGCTCGCCATCGTGCTCGCCACTGTCATAGATGTGAGCGACGTGAGGGTGGCTGATCCGAGCCATGGCAACCCCCTCCTGCCCGAACCTTTTCACCGTCCAATCAGTAAATTCCGTAAGGGCACCCTGCTGGCGGAGGCGTTGTCGAGCAAGGAACTTCAGGGCCACGGTGCGGCCCAGCTTCGTGTCCTCGGCTGGCCACACATCGCCCATGGCGCCACTGACCGGACTATCTTGTATTTTGAAACGGCCGCCGATCAGCTTGGAGGTGTCCATATGGTTGTTTTTTCTTTCTCTGGTCGGATCGGCCTACCCTGCGATCAGTCTCGCTTGTGAGTGCCTCCCCATTGGATTAGGAAATCGAGCCTGTCCAGTGCATCACGCCAGTCCTCGAAGAAGTCCTCGCATTGGCTTAGGGCCTTCGCCATCTTCGTGACGGCCTCGTGGCGTAGTCGGACTCCCTGATAACGCACGCGCTTCTTGCGGAGCGGGATACTCCACATCTCCCAACTTGCCCAAGAGAACATGCCGATCGTGAGCAGACCGAAGATCCACCGTGCTGTGACGTCAACGAACGGTGTCAGCAGCGCCCCGGTGAGGGCACCGATCGTCAGGGCGGCGATCACGCGAGGCCATCTGCGTACCACGGCGTCCGATTGGCCTTGAGTCTGTTGCTCGATGCGCAAGGCGAGTTCTGCGACAACCCGGTCCGGCTCCACCATCAGCCGCGGGTCTGTCGGGACGGAGTAGGACCAGGCTCCAACGGTCAACGTGATATGGCGGGGAAGGCGATCACGGGAGGTGGTGACGACACGCTGAGCGGCTTCCTCCAGGCTGGGCCAGATCGCATGCAACGCCATGCGGCGAGCCGATTGGCCGAGTCGCACTTGCTCCGGTTCGAATACGGCCTGATCGAGGAGTGTCATGAGCGCGACCGGCGCAGTGTCAAGGGCGAGTGATGAATCGTGCGCCCTGCCTGCTGCCCCAAGGTCTCCTCCGTACTCGATGACGCGCTCAAGGCGGCGCATCTTCTCGCGCATGTCTCCCTCGTCTGGCTCGAGCTGATCGATCAGGCGCTCCAGGGCGCTCTCCACATGGACGCCGCTTCTGACCGGTGTGTCGACAGTGTCAGCCTCGTCGAATCCATCGGGAAACATCTCATCAAGGTGAGACAGCGTCCTGTCGGCCACAGTTGAGAGCTCCCAGCCGTTCCGAAGTCCTTCCCATTGGTCTCCACACGTCTCGCGGAGGGCCTTGTACCGACTCTCGGTGAGACGACTGCGTAGGTCCAGCAGCCGCGATTCCAGGTGGGCGCCACCACGCACCTTGGACGCTGTGTACCCACTGGTTGAGAGAGCCGAGTTGCCTCTGTTCCATCGCGCCATGGCCTGCTGGGTGTACCCAAGTGCTTTCGCGCCCAGTTCCTTGCCGGCGATTGCGTCCAGGACGACGAGGAAGTCCTGGCCTAGCTCGTTGGGATCGAGCGACTGGAGGTAGAGGTCCATCCACGCAGCGGCTTCCGTATCGTCGCCGAGGCGCGAACATGTCAACGAGAAGAAGAGGTTGGCCTTGGCAGCATCCAAGGCGCAGGCGTGAGCCCGAGCGCGCTCGCCCTGCTCCTCCTCGTTGCGGAACTTGGCCGCAACCGCCATGGTGGCAGGAGCAAGCCAATAAGTCGGTTCGAGGAGCAGTCGCTCCTCGGAGCTTGCCCGTACGGTCGCTGTGTTCACCACGTTCCTGTAGACGGCCTGCGCGGTGAGCGTGTGTACCAGGCCACGGGCAAGCGCGCGAGTCTGCTTGCGCTGTGCGAAGGTGGCGTGCCACTCGGTAGTCAGGCGAGATAGTTCCGCCTGGGCCTTGGAGACCTCTCGGTCGCGCCCGTACTGCTCGATGAAGGTGTCAAGGGTCTGGCGTGTGTCGGTGACCGCGCTCTCCAGCCCTGCGATCTCCTGGCGCACATGGGTGACCTCGTCGCTGAGCTTTACGACGTCCTCTTCTACGCCGTGCAGCCCATCCCTGAAGCTGTCGAGCTTGTCCCCGTGGCGCCCTTGACCCGTCTCCATGTGCTCGATTCGCTCGGTGAGTCGACGTAGTGCCGAGCCCGGCTCAAGCGAGTCTTCCATGGCATCCCCCGATGTCATCGCCGCGTGCAGTGCGTGCTCTCATTGTCGACCCGGCATGTCCTCCTGGGAGGCAACTGGCTTGTTCTGTTCGAGCATTGAGATATTTCGGCCACGGTCAGTAGGGGGTGGCAGTATGACCTTGTCACCTGACCACCCGAGCGGACGGGGCGCCCCTTGCGTGAGATCGTCTACTTGTCGGAGAGCAAGCTTCGACAGTTTGTGCCTGAGCCTCGTCGCGTCCCCCGCACCGGCGCTCTCCGCGTGACCTCGCCGTTTGGCGGAATCGATATGGATGCGCCTGCGCCCGACTCGGAACAAGGCCAGTTACGTCACCTGCGCGACGTCTATAAGCATGTTGGCCTTGTGGCGGATTGGTACGCGGCTCCTGGCCTGAGTCCTGGCCAATGGGTCCAGTTCGAGGCACCGCTTCGTTGCGTGACGCTCAGCGGTGCTCATCGGGATCTCGTGCTGTTCGTTGACTCCGCAAGCGGAAGGGGAGCGGGGCGTGAGGATGATGGTGGATCCCGTTTGATCATGCATGGATCGGTCCGGCACCTCAGAGGGTGGACCCCAATGTCGGTAGATGGTCCTGCATTGGAGGCAGAGAACTCGGCTTCCAGCCTGGGAACTGCCTTCGTCACCAGGGCCGGGCAGGTCGTGGACACACTGTCCAGGCTCCGTGACCCTCTTGCAACGGAGGCGACGCCGCCCCGAACGGCCGTGCGCCTTCACGGCCGGGGCGTGCAGGAGTTGCTCGAAGCGCTGGACGACGAGGACGGTGGCATCGACATGTCCGCGATGATGACCGGCTACGCACGTATTACGGGGGTGCTTCCGAGTACTCCTGTCAGTCCTCGCTGTGTAGTGGCGAGCCCCCTCGTTGTGGAGTACGCGGTAGTCGACTCTCCGCAAGCGCCTGAGTGACTTTGGTTCTCCGCCACCTCCCCACGGGCCGGTCCCCGCCACCCTTGCCCCTGCTATCCGAGAGCTGGAGGGCCCCGCCGGAGACATGGTGGTGAGTGATGGAAGCGGCGGGCTCGTAGAGCCCGACTCACGCCCTGGGGCCTACTCGCCCATAGGGCGGGCGCAGGCGTAGCGGGTCGAAGGCAGGAGCGCGCCCTGAGCACAGAGTGGTGGCGCGGGGCTCTCGGGTGTCTGCTAGTCCGTCACGCGGGCTGCCCGCTCGCGGAGGTCCTGGGCTTCCGGAACTCCGCTGTACCGGCGCAGGCGTACGCGCATGTCCTGGAGGGCGGCCTGCACCTTAACCGAGCGGATGCCGTCGGCGCAGTCGAGGAAGTTGCGCCAGGTGGCCATGGCGCCGTCGACGTCGCCTTGGCGGAGGCGGACGCCGCCGAGGTCGGCGAGGACGATGGCGCGGGTGCGGCGCCGGTCGAGGCCGTGGATGTCCAGGGCGAGGTGGAGGTGCTCTTCGGCAGCGTCGAGGTCGCCGAGGCGGGAGAGGATCATGCCGGACTCGTGGGCCCAGCGGCCGGGGGAGTAGTGCGCGGCCCAGGAGTCTCCGGCCGCGGCTGCCGGTTTGGCGATGGCGGTCTCGGAGATGGCGAGGTGCTTGGTGGCCATGCGGCGGTCGTCGTCCTGGGCGGCTGCGTTGGCGAGGGTGGCTTCGTAGTAGGCGACGGCGCGGGTGTTGTCGAAGTAGCGGCCGTAGTCGACGCACGCTTCGCCGAGCTGGACGGCTTCGGCGCGGAAGCCGAGGTCGACGCACTGTACGGCGAGGCCCCGGAGGGCTGTGGCGGACAGCTCGGGGTCGCCGGCTTCGGCGGCCAGGCGGAAGGAGTGCGCGTAGTAGCGCTGGGCGAGTCCGCGCAGTTCGGGGGTATCACCTTCGTCCTGGGCCATCCAGCCGGCGAGGTGGACGAGCTGGGAGGTGGCGGCGAACAGGTCGCGGCCGGTGGCCTCGGTGAAGCGTCCTTCGAGCCAGGGGGCGACGTCCTGGGTGAGGTAGCGGACGGCCAGGTGGCGGGCGTGGCCTCCGCCGAGTTCGGAGGCGGAGTCGCCGAGGGCTTTGACCATGTGGCGTACGGCGGCGACCTCGCCCTGGCCGACGCGGCCGGCTCCGGGGAGGGCGGTCTTGGTCCGGCGGGTGATGCTGTCCATGTCGGGCAGGCCGAGTGTGGACAGCGCGTATCCGCTGGAGGCGAGGATGAACTCCCGACGTTCCACGTCGCTCCTTCCCAGGTGCAGGACTGATGCAACGGTATCGGCGGGGAGTGCCGACGGCATGGGCTCCGGAAGGTTGATCGCCTCGGGGTCCAGCCCCAGCACCTGTGCGATGTAGGGCCACCAGTGGTCGGGAGTCCGTTCTCCCTCGATCCACCGCCGGGCGTGCTGGCGCTGCAGTCGCCTCGGATCACCACTTTCTGCCAGGCCAAGGGCGCGCGCCAACTCCGAAGGTCCCCAGCCTCGTTCCTGGCACGCCTGCTTGATCAGATCCGCGACGGCCGGGTTCCTCGGCACCCCGTCGCCCTCCCCACCTGGATTACGCGGGATTACGCAGGACTACATCCTGAGCCCTGTCCTGCGAGGGCGGACCGCCGTTGACTGAACATCACCCCGCAGATCTCCAAATGGCTCGAACAGTCACTGTTCAGGGCCTGTTGGCGCCTGCTCAGACTGATGAGAGGAACCGATGGTGGCGATGGCCGCGGACAGCGCACGGACCCGCACGATCCCGACTTCCCGAGTGGCTGGTGCCGACCGGCACCCCGCCGTCCGCGAGGTGGGTCGGTGAGCCGGGCTCCGTTAGCCGACCCGCTGGGGACGGTCCTGAGCTGGGTGTGGGCGCTCGGTACGGCGGCCGGACTCGCGGTGGTCGGAGGCATGGCCCAGGCCGAGTACTCCTCCGCGCAGACGCCGTTGGCGCATCCGGCGCTCAGCGTCGACGACATCTCGCCGGCCGACAGCGCCGGATAGACCCTCCGGCCCCGGCCTGTCCTCCCCGGCCGGGGCCGGAGCCCAACTGCTCTCCCGTCGACGCGCAGGCTCTGCGCACTGCCTCGTCGGCGTACGTGCTCCGCATCACCAGTGAAGGGAAGCCGATGTCCAGCCAGCACAGCAGCGACACGCACCCCCTCCCCGTCTCGGTCGCGTTCAGCGGTCCCGACAACACGGGGAAGACCAAGCAGATCGGAATCCTCGCCCGGCGCATGGGCCTGGCCGCCACGTCCGCCGGCCCGCTCGACCACTACGACCCGCGCTGGGCGACGATCAAGGCTGAGGGCATGGCCCGCTGGTGGTTCGAGACCGGCGCGGTCCAGGAGGTTGCCGACGTCCTTGCCACCTCCTACCTTGAGCGTTCCCGCCGAGCCTTCTCCGCGCAGGTACGTCTACTGGACCGGGGCATTCCCATGCTGGAGGCCTCCGTCGCCGCGACGGTCGCCGTACGGGAGGACCTCGGCACCGCCGAGGCCGCCGACCGTGCCCGCCTTCTGCTGGCCCCGTACGAGGCCGATCTGCGGGCGGCCGAGGAGGGAGAGTACGCCCTCGTTCTCCTGCACTGTGACAACCCCGAGGAAGGCACCCGCCGGAGCCTCGCCCACGAGGTGACCGTCACCGACACCTACGCGGGCTACCAGCGACACCTGCACGAGCAGATCGGCCGACTCGTCGCCGACGGCCGCTTCCCGATGTCGATCCGCATCGGTGACCGGCCGACCATCGCCATTCAGGACGAGGTTCGCCAGCTCTTGGCGCCCCTGCATCCGAGCGTGCCCAGCCGGGCCCTGTCCGGCGTGCACGTCACCGCGCTGGGATCGGAGAGCGGCAAGAGCACGGCCGGCGAGTACCTGCGTACGCATCACGGGCACGCCCGTCTCAAGATCGGTCACCTCATCGAGGACGCGGCCGGGCGGGCCGGCATCTCCGACCCCTATCGGCTGGGCTCCGTCGTGCAGGCCGAGCTGATCGTGGACGCGCTGGACCGGTACTGCCAGGCCCACCATTTCCTCGACTCCGTCACCATCGAGTCGCTGCACGACTTCGACTCGACCGTTGAACTCGCCCGGATGCTCGGATCCCAGCTCACCATCGCCTATCTGGACGTGTGCGAGGCCACCCGCACACGGCGGGGTCTCGCCGGGCCCCAAGACGTCGCCGACCGCGACGTCGTCAAGAGCGCACGGGGCGCGGACAAGATCGCCTCTATCGCCCACGAGGTCATCGGGAACGACGGGCCGCGGCTGGAACTGGAACGCCGCCTGGACCGCATCGCGCTCGACCGCCGCTGGCCGGAGCACCAGCCCAGCACCATGCCGGTCAACGCGCTCGGACTCCCCGTGCACCTGGAGTCGTACCTGGCCGCGTTCCTCGACCGCACCACCGGAGCGCGTCCACTGATCGAGCTGCTGGCCGTCACCGGCAGCGGCGCCCGGGGCAAGTACCAGCACGGCTGGAGCGACCTCGACGTGTTCGTCGTAGCCGATGCCTCGTCCCTCGACGGGATGCGGCAGATCCTCGCGGAACTGGAGGCCGAACTCGGCGGGGTCAAGCTCGGCCTGACCGTGCTGACCCGAGCCGAGTGCCGGGCCGGCGCCGTGACCTCTCGGCTTCTCCACGTCCTCGCGCTCATCGGTAGTGGCGCGCTGGTCCCGCTGTGGTCAGCCCCCGGCCTGACCCTGCCCGCGCCCGACGCGGCCACCGACATCGACGTGAGCCTGCGCGACGGCATCCAGGCAGCCATCGAGATCCGACGCCAGCTCCTCAAGGGGGCACCCGACCTCCGCGACCTCTACAAGGTCACCGCGCTGCTCGCGAAGATCCAGCTCCGCTTCACCGGGATCGAGTGCCCCTCCGACGGCGACGCCCTCACCGTGCTCCTCGGCGCCAAGCGGCAGGGCATGAACCTGGTCACCACCGCCCGCACCGAGCGCTGCGACGCCGAGACGCTCGCGGCCTTGGTCCTCCAGAGCTGGCTGGACACGCTCCCGGGGACGACCCGGTGAGTGGGGGCGGCCGGTTGCCCTTGGCCCCAGGAGCCAGCTTCCACAAGGCGGTGGCAAGCCGAGAGAATGCTGCCACCGAGGCGAAGGGCTGGGCTCAGCTTGTTCGTCGTATCGCGGTCCCGGCGCTCCACGGGCAGATCCTGCTGCCGGACAGGCAGCTCCTCGCCTACGAGGACGTCTTCGCCAGCGGCCGGTGCGGACTGCTGATGGGCGACGTCATCGCCCTGGCCGACCGGGACCCGGCCGTGCTGCCCCGCCTGAACCGCCTGGTGGATGGCGTCTGCGCCGACCTGCGGGCGGCGGCCGAGGAGACCGGGAAGCGCGTGCCGCTGGCCGACTGCGTACCGGACCTCTACCTCGACCGGATCAGGCCCGGTGGCCGACTCGACCGCTGGTACCTGCAACGGGACCTGCCCATCGCCCTGCCCCACACCGAGGTGGTCCTCACCCTCAGCGAGCTGGCCGGCTACACCGTCACGGCCAACGGACGGGCGCTGACCCTGGACGTCGGCGCGGTCATCGACAGCGTCCGCCACGTTCTGGCCCTTGACCGGTGCTGGCTGGCGGGGCTGACCCAGGGCGACCCCACGGAGCCCAACATCGCCGACCCGCTGTGCTGGCTCGACTTCGAGTTCGCCGGACGCAATACCGCCGCAGGCGAAGCCGCGAACCTCCTCTGGTACCTGATGGCCTTGGGCGGCTGGCTCGTCCCTCGCTACCAGACCGACGTCTTCGCCCGCACCCTCCGCCTGGCCCTGCCGACCCAGACCCGGCCACGCATCGACCACCTCGAACTCCACCCGAAGGCACGGCACATCGACGTCCGATACTCCTGGAACGTCGGCCTCGGCCGCCGAGAGGCCATCACCGGAGCCCTGTCCGGACTCTGCGGCAGCGACGACGGCGGCATCGGCATGGACGAACTCCACGCCTTTCTGGCCCTGCGCATCCTCGGCGTCATCCCATCCACCCGGCTGACCGGCCACGACTTCCTGCTCATCCTCATCAAGCTCGCCGAGAGTCAGGATCCCGCGACCAGCCTCGACGCGTTCTTCTCCACCGCACCGGCTCCCCACCCCGGCCCCACCGAACGGAGTCACGATCTCCCTGCCCCTGCTTGAGACCCCTCTCCTGGCCCGCCCCCTCCAGGGCCGCACCGCCCTCGTCACCGGCGGCGCCACGGGCATCGGTGCCGAGATTGGGCGGGCCCTCGCCGCCGCCGGAGCCACCGTCGCGGTCAATCACCTCGGCCAGGACCCCGACGCCCACGCCCTCCTCGGCGCCTTCGAACGCGACGGAAGCCCCGGCATCGCGGTGAACGCCGACCTGACCGATCCCGGCGCCGTGCAGACCATGGCCGACCTCGTCCGCGCCGAGATCGGCCCCGTCGATATCCTTGTGAACAACGCCGGCTCCTACCCCCGCGTCCCCTGGCAGGACACCGATGAAGCCGCCTGGAACTACTCCCTCGACGTCAACCTCACCGCCCACTACCGCACCTGCCACGCGCTGACACCCGGCATGATCGAACGCCGCTGGGGCCGCATCGTGAACATTGGCAGCGTCAACGCCCGCGCCGGCCGCACCAACCTCGTCGCCTACAGCACCGCCAAGGCCGGCCTCCTGGGCCTGACCCGCTCCCTGGCCCGCGAGCTCGGCCCGTACGGCATCTGCGTCAACACCGTCCTGCCCGGAGCCATCCAGGTCGAGGCCGAGACCGTAATACCCGCCCACCACCGCGCCCGCCCCGAAGACCAGATCCAACGCCAGTGCGTCCCGCGCCGCGGCAGGCCCCGCCCTGGTCGCGTTTCTCGTAGGCCCGTCCGCGTCGTTCATCACCGGGCAATCCGTCCACGTCGACGGCGGCTGGCTGCTGCACTGAGACCGCCAACAAGCAAGGAGACAGACCGACATGATCGAACGCGTCCGCGCCGTACTCGTCACCAAGGACGACACGATGCTGGTCATCCGCCGAACCAAGCCCGGAGCCCCCGTGTACTGGGTGCTGCCCGGCGGAGGCGTCGAGGAGAGCGACGAGTCCCGGGAGGCAGCTCTCCACCGGGAGATCCACGAGGAGATCGCCGGGAAGGCCGACATCGTCCGACTCCTCCACACGATGGAGTCCGACGACGAGCGCCAGCTCTTCTACCTCGCTCGCATCGCAACGTGGTCCTTCGAGGACCGCACCGGACCCGAGTTCAGCGCCGAAGGCCGGGGCGAGTACGCGTTGGAGGAGATCCCGCTGACGGCGGAGGGGCTCGCCGGTATCGACCTCAAGCCGGAGGAGATCGTCTATGTTCTGCGGGGCGCACTCGCGGCTGGCACCCTCGGGGACGGGGCTGTGGTCTAGCTGTATGGCTGTGTAGGTATGCCACCGGGGCCAACGCCGAATTGCGTTAGCCCCGGTCGCGTTGCTCAGGAGACGTGCGAGGTGGCGGGGAAGGGGACTCGATGGCGGTCGGCTTTGCTGCGTGGCGAGAGGTGTGAGTAAGGGCGGTGTCCTCAGCGGCAGCAGCGTTCAGACGGCTTCTCCTCCTGCTCTGGCCTCGATCCGCCCCCGGCCGAGGCTGAAAGGATCTGCGCCCCCTGGTGCAGGTCCTCTCCTGCCCCCTCGGGGGCGGGTTCGACGGAAGCTATGCTTCCGTCCCAACTTGCTCCGCTGTTGGCTGAGGTTGTGGATGCTTGCTGCTCGCCGGGCAGATTGTCGAGGTCGTCCTGGTCGTGCATGGGCCGTCCTTCTCTTGGGCAGGCGCCGCTGGCTGTGCGGCGCGGTGGATGGCGGGTTTGTGTGGTACGGCTGGCTCGTGGGTGGTTATTGCCTGGGCGCGGTGGGTGCTGGGTCTCCGAGGTGTGCCAGCGACAAGGGCAGTGTGGGGTTCCGGCGGCTGACCCCCCGGGGCTGGTCCCCGACGTGGTCACAGGCTCCCGACTCGGTCCCCAATGGGTCCTCGGTCCCCGGTCCCGCGCCCAAGGCGGCGGACGCGATCGACAAGCGCTCGCTGCTCAACACCGAGCAGGTCGCCCGACTCCTCGACTGGATCGGCGGACGCCCCCGTACCGGATACCGGCTCCGGGCCTTCTTTGCCACGCTCTATTACGCGGGCCTGCGCCCGGAAGAGGCCGTCGCACTCCGCGTCGCCGATGCGACGCTTCCGGAGAACGGCTGGGGTGAGCTGCTTGCCCACGCGGCGGAGCCCGAGGTCGGCAGTCAGTGGACGGACGACGGCGAGGTCCACGAGAGCCGTCATCTGAAGGGCCGGGCCGTCGGCGATACCCGTCCGGTGCCGGCCCATCCCGCGCTGGTCGCGATCCTGCGCGAGCTCGTAGCGCGTGACGAGCTCAAGCCCGGCGACCTCCTGTTCCCCGGAGAGAAGGGCGGGCTGCTCGCCGGGTCCGTCTTCCGGCGCGTCTGGAGCAAGGCTCGGGAAGCCGTGCTCGACGAACACGAGTACGCATCGCCCGTCGGTAAGCGCGTGTACGACCTGCGGCATACCTGCCTGACGACCTGGCTGAACAACGGAGTCCCGCCAGCCCAGGTGGCTGCATGGGCGGGCAACAGTGTCCCTGTCTTGCTCGCTACTTATGCCCGATGTGTGACTGGTCAACTGGCCGATCTTCAGAAGCGCATCGAGGGCCCGCAGGAGCTGCCTGCCGTGGCCCCGTCGGCGGACCGGTCGCGGCAGAATTTCGGGAAGGTTTCGGGAAGAACAGCCGCCAAGAGCCGTCCGAAGCCGGGTCCAGCCGGACTGTCGACCCCGCCGCCAGGGACGGTGCAGGGGCTTACCTCGCCGCTACGGCGCTCGCGCTAAAATACCGCTGACCTGCAAGTAAGCCCTCCGCGAGGGAGGGCTTGGGGGTAGGACATGGAGAGTGCCCCCGGCAGGACTCGAACCTGCGGCCAAGTGCTTAGAAGGCACCTGCTCTATCCACTGAGCTACGGGGGCCGGAAGGTGGCCGTGGTGGCCTGGAGCCCCGGGGTTGGGGGTGGGACTGTGGTCCGTGCCGGGTCAAGGATAGGGCTCCGTTCGCCTTGTCCCGGTTGCTTCACCCGCGTGCCACGATGTGGAGGTTCGGTGAAGCGGTCCCGATAATCGCAGGCAGGTGCGATTCGCGCATCGCTTTTGCGCCGTGGCGCCCTGGGTGTTGTGCACTCGTTATGCCTGCGCCCCACTCGTCCGCTCTGTCCAGGATGTACCAGTGGAGTAGCGGTCGGCGCGCAGAGGACGTATAAGCTTCAAAAATGGTCCTAAATTGGGCATTCTTCGCATGTGGTGACCTTGGATGTTCGGCCTCAGCTGCTCGATGCCCTGTCCGCCCTGCGCGACCGGGTCGCGTCCGTGCGTCTGCCGCTGCCCCTGCCCGGCGCCCCCCGCGCCCGCCAAACCAGAGCCGAGCTGCTCGCGCAGCTCGACGACTACCTCGTACCCCGGCTGAAGGCGCCGGAGGCGCCGCTGCTCGCCGTCGTCGGCGGGTCCACCGGAGCCGGTAAGTCCACCCTCGTCAACTCCCTCGTAGGGCGCCAAGTGAGTGAAGCCGGAGTGCTCCGGCCCACGACACGGATCCCCGTTCTCGTCTGCCATCCGGATGACCATCACTGGTTCGCCGGGATGCGGGTGCTCCCCGACCTGATGCGGGTCTGGGCCCCGGAAACCGACGAGGACGCCCCGGCGGCCGCCCGAAAGACCCTCCACCGACCGGGCGACAAGCTCCACGGGCACGCCACCCGCGAACTACGGATCGAGACCGTCGCCACGCTTCCGCGCGGCCTCGCCATCCTCGACGCCCCCGACATCGACTCCCTCGTGGTCGACAACCGGACACTCGCCGCCGAGCTCATCTGCGCCGCCGACGTCTGGGTCATGGTCACCACCGCCTCCCGCTACGCCGACGCCGTGCCCTGGCACCTCCTGCGCGCGGCCAAGCAGTACAAGGCAACGCTCGTCACCGTCCTCGACCGGGTCCCGCACCAGGTGCTCACGGAGGTCTCCCGGCAGTACGGGGCCCTGCTCACGCGGGCCGGGCTGGGCGACGTACCGCGGTTCACGGTCCCCGAACTGCCCGAATCGGCCGGCGGGGGCGGGCTCCTGCCCGCCAGCGCCGTCGCGCCCCTCTTCGCCTGGCTCGCCCACCACGCGCAGGATCCGGCGGCCCGTCAGTACGCCGTCGGGCGCACCGCGCTCGGCGCGCTCGACTCCCTCGGGCGCCGGATGCCCGAGCTCGCCTCGGCCGTCGCCGCCCAGCACGCCGCCGCCGTACGGCTGACATCGGCCGTCGAAGACGCGTACAGGAGGGAGGGCAAGCGGGTCCGCAACCGGCTCGACCGGGGCGCCGTACTCGCCGGGGACGCGCTCACCCGCTGGCGCGGCTACCCCCTCGACACGAGCGCCGACGAACTGCTCGACTCGCTCGCGGAATCCCTCGCCGCCCTCCTCCAGTGCGCCGTCGCCGCCGCCGACGAGCGGATCGCCGACGCCTGGAGGCGCGAACCCGCCGCCGGCGCCGTGGTCCTGCCGGGCCCCGACCGCGAAGCGGCGGAACGCATCGGCATGGCCGTACGGCGCTGGCGGCGGGTCCTGGAGGAACTCGCCGAGGAAGAGGTCGCGCGGCTCGACAAGCAACCCGCACCCGACCCCGACGGGGTCGCCGCCCTGCTCGTCGCCGCCCTGCTGGGCGGCAAGCGGGCCCGTCCGGCGGGGGAGAAGCTCGCCGAACGGATCGGCGTACAGGCCGCCGTACGACTGCGCGACCGGGGCGGGGAACTGGTCGGCGAACACCTCGACCAGGTGCTGCGCGCCGAACGCGACCGCCGCCTCGCCCCCATCGAGGCCCTCGAAGTGAGCCCGGAACCCCAGGCCGAGCTGATCGCCGCACTGTCCGTACTGCAGAAGGAGAGGTGACGCGGTGAACGCCTTGACCGACCGGGCCGACGACCGCTGGGACGACGGGCTCATCGCACGCTCGCGCCCCCGGGTCGCCGACGACGACTGGCCCGCGACCGGCGACGAGGAGGGCGACGAAGCACTCGTACGGGCGGTTTCCGGCGCCGGGAGCGACGGCGGCAAGTCCCCCTCGCCCCCGCTCAGCCCCGAGGCGCAGGCACTGCGCGTGCGCCTCGATGCGCTGCGCCAGCTCATCGGGCTGTCCCGCACCCGGATCCTCGACGGCAAGACCCTCGCCGAAGCCGGACGGATCCTGGACGAGGCGGCGGCGCGGCGCGGGCTCTCCGCGCAGCACACCGTCGTCGCCATCGCCGGTGCCACCGGGAGCGGCAAGTCCACGCTGTTCAATTCACTCGCCGGAGTGCAGATTTCCGAGACCGGGCTGCGCAGGCCGACGACCGCAGCCCCCATCGCGTGCAGCTGGTCGGACGGGGCCGCCGGACTGCTGGACCGCCTGGAGATCCCCGGACGTCTGCGGCGCCGGCCCCGCGAGACCTCGGAATGCGAGGCGCTGCGCGGCATGGTCCTCGTCGACCTGCCCGACCTGGACTCGGCCGTCGGCGCCCACCGCGACCACGTGGACCGCGTACTGGCGCTGGTCGACGCGGTCGTGTGGGTGGTGGACCCGGAGAAGTACGCGGACGCCGTGCTGCACGAGCGGTACCTGCGGCCGCTGGCCGGTCACGCCGAGGTGACCTTCGTCGTGCTGAACCAGGTGGACCGGCTGCCCGGCGAGTCCGCCGATCTCGTACTGGACGACCTGCGCCGGCTCCTCGATGACGACGGGATCGCGCTCGGCGAGCACGGCGAGCCCGGGGCCACCGTCCTCGGGCTGTCCGCTCTTACGGGTGAGGGCGTCGGGGAACTGCGCGAGATGCTCGGACAGTTCACCCAGGAGAAGGGAGCCGCCACCCGGCGGATCTCCGCCGACGTGGACAAGGCCGCCGCGCGCCTGCGGCCGCTCTACGTGTCCGACGGCCACGCCGGGCCGGAGATCGGGGAAACGGCACGGGCCGAGTTCGAGGACCGGCTCGCCGAGGCCGTCGGGGCGTACGCCGCGGGCCTGGCCGCCGAGCGGGCCTGGCGGCGCAACGCCGGAAAGGCGTGCGGGACCCCGTGGCTGCGCCTGTGGCGGTGGTACGAGAGCCGGCGCGCCCCGCGCTCGCTGGCCGGCCTCGCCGCGCTGGCGGCGATCGGCCGGTCCTCCACGGCCGGCGAGCCGCCGGTCGAGGAGGAGGTGACGGCCCGCCAGCGCGTGGAACAGGCGGTGCGGACCGTGGCCGACGAAGCGGTCCGCGGCCTGCCCGACCCGTGGGCCCAAGCGGTACGGGAGACCGCGGTCCGCGGCGCCGAAGGACTCCCGGAAGCACTGGACGAGATCGCGGTGACCCTCGGCGCGGCGGTCTCGGTGCCCAGCGCCAGACCGCCACGGCCCTCGTGGTGGCCGGCGGCGGTGCTCGCGCAGGCGGCCATGACCCTGCTCCAGATCTACGGCGGGCTGTGGCTGGCCGGGCAGATCGTCGGCGTCGTGGAACCGAGCCTGATGCCGCCGGTGCTGCTGATGGTGGCGGGCATCGTCGGCGGGCCGCTGGTCGAGTGGGCCTGCTCGATCGGGGCCCGCGGCCCGGCCAGGAGGTACGGGCAGGACGCGGAGCGGCGGCTGCGGCAGGCGGCGGCCGGCTGCGGCCGGGCCCGGGTGCTGGAGCCGGTGGCGGCGGAGCTGCTGCGCTACCGGGAGGTGCGCGAGCAGTACGCGACGGTGGCGAAGTTTTCCACAGCCCGTCAGTAATCCACAGGCCCCGACGGCTTCCGGCGAACCGGGGCAGCATGGTCGTACTCCGCCCGGACCGTCCGGGCGGGTACGGAATGCGGGTCGGGGCGGCGCGTTGCCGAGCGCGCGGCCGGGACCCCGGGAGGACGGCCGGGATGAACGACACCCAGGTGACGCTGGTGGGGTACGTGGCCACCCAGATCGACTACAAGGAGACCGCGAACGGCCCGGCGGCCAGGTTCCGCTTCGCCGTCACTCCGCGGTACTACGACCGGAAGAAGGAGGCCTGGGCGGACGGGGCCACCAGCTTCTACACCGTGTGGGCCCGGCGCGGCCTCGCCGTGAACCTCGCCGGATCGGTTTCCGTCGGCGAACCCCTGGTGGTCCACGGCCGGCTGCGGGTGCGCGAGGCGCCGCCCGATGCCGAGGGGAACCGGTGGTTTTCGGCGGAGATCGACGCGACCTCCATCGGGCACGACCTGAACCGGGGTACGGCCGCCTTCCGGCGGGTCGTCAGGACGGACACCCCGCTGATGGTCAATCAGAAGGCGGCGGTGGTCTGAGTGTTCGAGGCGGCTAGGATTCCCCGGTACTCACGGGCACCTGGGCCTTCGGCCCGAAGGGGAAGACTGTGTCGATTGCCGTTCCCGCATCCTCCACTCCTGTTACTGCTCACGCTCCCGCTCCGGATCCCGCTCCGGATCGTGTTGCGGGCCGCGCTGCGGACCACCGCTCTGTCCCCGGCCCGGCTCCCTCTCTTCCACGGGCCGGCGATCAGGGACCCGGCACCGGTTCGGGCCCCGCGCGCTCCGCGGTCGCCGCGGCCCTACGGGGCTCCGCGCGGCGCCCGGTCGCGGTGGCGCTGCTCGCC
>NZ_JAGGOW010000115.1 GCF_018614135.1 Streptomyces sp. ISL-66 | reverse complement strand
CACCGGGGGCGGCGCCTCCGGCGGTGCGGCCGCGGCTTCGGCCCGCAGCCGGGTGGGTGGCGCGGGCCAGGCCCGCCGCCGTTCCGCCTGACCTTCGACGACGTACGCACGGCCACGACGCCGGGCAGCGCTTCTCGCGCCGCCCGGCGTCGTGCTGTGCCCAGCGCCGTCCCGGGCCGCTACCGGACCATCTTGACCTGGAGCTTCGCCAGGGTGTTCAGGTCCAGGCCGAGGCCCTCGGTCAGGTAGCCGTAGAAGCCGCCGAAGTCGGCCTCCATCCGCGTGGTCGCCGCGTCCAGGTAGTCCTGGCGGACCTCCTGGAGCGGGATCAGCAGATCGGGGTTCTGCATCCGGCCGGACTGCTTGAGGGCCGCCCGCAGCTGGGCGTCGTACGCGCCGCGGAAGGTGTTCGAGGCCAGGTAGTCGCGCTCGGCGGTGTCCTGTGGGACGGCCAGCGCACGCAGCAGGACGTAGCTCATCCAGCCCGTCCGGTCCTTGCCCGACGTGCAGTGGAACAGCAGCGGGCCCTGCTTGCCGTCGGCGATCTCCCGCAGCGTGGTGGCGAACTGCGCCCGGTTCTCGGGGCTGGTGACGAACGTGCGGTAGATGTCGCGCATGTAGGCCTCGGCGCGGCCGCCGCCCAGCATCTGCTCCTGCTTCACGGGGTCGCCGCTGGCTATGGCGCCGACCAGGGTCCCGTACAGGCCGAGGTCGCTGACGGGGCGGGCGGTGGAGGACAGGCCGGCGGGCAGCTTGTCCGCGCCGTCGTACTGGACCTCCATGGGGATGCGGAAGTCGACGGCCTTCGTGAGACCGAGCCCGGACAGGGTGGTGATGTCGGCCGCGGTCAGCTTGCCGAGCGCGTCGGAGCGGTAGACCAGGCCCTGGCGGACCTGGCTGCCGGACCAGGTGCGGTAGCCCCCGAGGTCGCGGACGTTGACCGCGCCCTCGAGGGGGATCTGGCGAATGGTTTCCGACAGCTGCTGGTGATGCCGGGCGGAGGTGGAGGCGGAGGTGGCACTGTTCGCCGGCGCGGCGGACGCGGCGACGGGCAGGGTTGCGACGGCGAGGGCGGCAGCGAGCACCGCGGTCGCCAGGCGGATTCGGGCACGGCTCATGAGGGGCAACTCCTGTAACGGAGAAGGGAATCACCCTGTGGGTGGCAGGGTGCCTGACTACTGAGGGGGGATTTCGTGCCGGGTGACGACGTGGGGGGCGGCCAGGCCGTGCAGTCGTTCCAGCACGGCCTGTGCCTCGGCCATGACGCGCGCGACGAGCTCCGCACAGGACGGAAGGTCCTCGATCACGCCCGCGACCTGACCCGATGCCATGACGCCGAGGTCCGTACGGCCCTCGACCATGGACGCCTTGAGGAGCATGGGGGTGTTCGCGGCGAGCAGCACCTGGCTCCAGGACAGGTCCCTGCCGTGTTTCATCGCGAGGCCGTCCCGGACCATCTGCGGCCAGGACAGGCCGGACAGCTTCTTGAAGCCGGCCGCGTGCCGCACCGCCTCGGCCAGCGCCTTCGTACGGCCCGCGCGCTCCAGGGACATGACGAGCTCGCTGCGGAGCATCCGGTGCGGTAGCCCGTCGACGGCCGTCGTGACGGTGACGTCCTTGACGCCCGCCTTCAGGTACTCGGCCTTGACCGCGTCGGGGACGGTGGAGTCGGAGGTCAGCAGGAACCGGGTGCCCATGGCGATGCCGGCCGCCCCGTAGGAGAGCGCGGCGACCAGCCCGCGGCCGTCGCTGAAGCCGCCCGCGGCGATCACCGGGATGTCCACGGCGTCCACCACCTGCGGCAGCAGCACGGTCGTGGCCACGTCACCGGTGTGCCCGCCGCCCTCGCCGCCCTGCACGATCACCGCGTCCGCGCCCCAGGCCGCGACCTTCTCGGCGTGCCGGCGGGCCCCGATCGAGGGGATCACCACCACGCCCGCGTCCTTGAGCCGTGCGATCAGCTCCTTGGACGGGGCCAGCGCGAACGAGGCCACCCGTACGCCCTCGTCGATGATCAACTGGGCGCGTTCGGCCGCGTCCCCGGCATCCGCCCGCAGATTGACCCCGAACGGCGCGTCCGTACGGGACTTGACCTCGTGGACGGCGGACCGCAGCTGGTCCATCGTCATCGTCGCCGAAGCCAGGATGCCGAGCGCACCCGCGTTGGCCGCCCCCGACACCAGACGCGGGCCCGCCACCCAGCCCATGCCCGTCTGCACGATCGGGTGCTCGACCCCGACCAGCTCGGTGAGTGCCGTCTCCATCGGATCAGACCCGCACTTCCCGGTCGCGCAGCCCCTTGGGATCGATGACCTCGCGGATCAGCCGCAGCTCCTCGGGGGTCGGCTCCCGGGTGTACGGGACCTCGTCCGGGGCCGCCAGCTCGAAGCCGGTGGCGGCCCGGACCTGCTCGACCGTGACCCCCGGGTGCAGCGAGGCCAGCCGCATGCGGTGGTCGGGGCCGGCGAAGTCGAAGACGCCGAGGTCGCTGACCACGCGGGGGAGGCGGTGGTAGCGGGTCACCCCGGCCGCCTCGGCGCGGTCGTAGCCCACCCCGCTCACCATGTCGACGCGCTCGACGAACACCCGGGTGGAATGCTTGGGGATCCAGTAACTCACCGGGTTGTTGAGGGTGTTCACGGGAGCGCCGCGCACCCCGAGGAGCTGGCGGGCCGGGCGCGCCCAGTCTCCGATGCACGAGATGTTCTGGTTGCCGAACCGGTCGATCTGGCTGGCGCCCATCATCACGTGGCGGCGGCCGCCCGTGACCATGGTGAGGTGGCGGCGGTACGGGAGCCAGCCCTCGGCCGTGCCGTCGAGGCCCACCAGCATGGCTTCGCCGTCGGTGAGCAGCAGGTCGGGGGAGAAGGTCCGCTTCGCCAGCCGGGCCCCGAACGAGGGCACCAGGCCCATGGGGCTGGCCAGCACCTCGCCGTTGTCGCGCCACGCCTCGGCGCAGGCGATCACGCAGTACTCCGCACGGCTGACGGTGGTGTTCGTGCTGCTCACTGCTGCTCCTCGTGCCAGGCCTGGACGGCGCACTGGTAGGCGTGCTCGCTGCCCCCCGAGAGGAAGCGCTCGGCGAACTCCGGCCAGGGGGTGGTCGCGTACAGCTTCTGGAAGGCCTCGTCGCGGTCGTAGTCGGGGGCGCAGGAGGTGAAGTGCGCGCCGTTCGGGCTCTCCACGACGCCGGTGACCGAGTGCCGGCTGACGAGGAGGGACTGCGGGGGCCCGGCCTTGGAGAGCTCGGCGGTCTCGACGATCTGCTCGCAGGAGACGTAGGCGGTGTCGGCGGCCTCGCAGAAGAGGTCGTCGAAGTACGGGTCCGGGCCCAGATACTGGGCGTTGCCGTGCCGGTCGGCGCGGTTGAGGTGGACCAGGGCGGCGTCCATGCGCAGGGCGGGGACGGCGACGAACTCCTCGCCGTCGGCGTAGGGCGAAGTGACGGTGCGCAGCTCGGGGTTGACGCGCATGACGTCGGAGCCGAGGCCGGCACGGACCGGGAGGAAGGGCAGCCGGTTGGCGGCGGCGTGCAGGCCCCACATGAACATGGCCTCGTCGAGCTCGGTCAGCGGGAAGGCGCCGTTCTCGCGGGCGGCCCGGTAGTGCGGCTCCAAGGGGATGGAGTCGAGGGTGACGAAGGGAGTGACCAGCTTGGCGATCTTCCCGGCGGCGGCGAGCAGCCCGACGTCGGGGCCGCCGTACGAGATCACCGTGAGCCCGGTGACCTCGGAGCGGAGCAGTGCGCGCACCAGGGCCATGGGCTTGCGCCGCGCACCCCACCCGCCGATGCCGACGGTCATCCCGCTGCGCAGCCGTCCGACGGCCTCGTCGGCGGTCATCGTCTTGTCGCTCCGGTTGTCGCTCTGGTTGTCGCTCCGGCCGGTCATGCCGGTCCCTCCTTTCCGAAGGTGTCGCGGACCCGGTCGGCGACCCCGCTGAGGTTGGCCTCGAAGGTGAAGCCCTGCTCGAAGCGGTAGCTGCGGCGCACGTCCACCGGGTCGATGCCGTTGATGGCCGCTTTGGCCAGCCGGATCAGGTAGCCGTCCTTCTTCGCGATCTCGGCGGCCAGCTCCAGGGCGGCCGCCCGCAGTTCCGCGCGCGGGACCACCTTCCACACCGAGCCGTGCGCGTGCAGTTCGGCCGCGGTCGCGGTGCGCGAGGTGTAGTAGAGGGTGCGCATCAGGTGCTGGGGGACGAGCCGGGCGAGGTGGGTGGCGGCGCCGAGGGCGCCCCGGTCCAGCTCCGGCAGTCCGAAGGTCGCGTCCTCGGAGGCGACGATGGCGTCGGCGTTGCCGACCAGGCCGATCCCGCCGCCGAGGCAGAAGCCGTTCACGGCCGCCACGACCGGCACCTCGCACTCGTACACGGCGGCGAAGGCCTCGTAGCAGCCCCGGTTGGCGCCGATGAGCGAGGCGTGGCCGGTGTCGCGCTGCATCTCCTTGATGTCGACGCCGGCGTTGAAGCCGCGGCCCTCGGCGGCGAGGACGACGCACCGGACCTCGGGATCGCGGCCGGCCGCGCGCAGGGCGTCGGCGAGCTCGTACCAGCCCTGTACGGGCAATGCGTTGACGGGCGGGAAGTCGACCGTGAGGAGTGCGATGCCCTTGCCGGGGCTTGAGGTGGAGACACCCATGAGAGGATCAGCTACCTTTCCACCAAACATTTGTTAGGTGAGGAAGGTAGCAGCCGATGGAGCTCAACGGGAGGGTCGTCGTCGTCACCGGCGGAACCCGCGGCGTCGGCGCCGGGATCGCGCGCTCGTTCCTCACGGCGGGAGCCGAAGTCGTCGTCTGCGCGCGACGGCCGCCGGAGGAACCGGTCGCGACGGAGGGCCGCTCGGCGTCCTACGCCGCCCTCGACCTGCGCGACCCCGCCGCCGTACAGGACTTCTTCGCCACGGTCGCCCGGCGCCACGGACGCCTCGACTGCCTGGTCAACAACGCCGGCGGAACCCCGTACCGGCTGCTCGGCGAGGGCGAGGCGCAGCGCCACGCGAGGGTGCTGGAGCTGAACCTGACCGCCCCCATGACCGCCTCGCTGGCCGCCTACCCGTGGCTGCGCGAAGCGCGCGGATCGGTGGTGATGATCGGCAGCGTCAGCGGCACCCGCCCCTCGCCGGGGACCGCCGCCTACGGGGCCGCGAAGGCCGGCCTGGAGAACCTGGCCCGGTCCATGGCCGTCGAATGGGCCCCCGACGTACGGGTCAACTCGCTGGTCCTGGGCATGGTGCGGACCGAACTCGCGCACCTGCACTACGGCGACGAGGCGGGCATCGCGGCGGTCGGCGCGACCGTCCCGCTGGGACGGCTGGCCGAACCCTCCGACGTGGGGGAGGCGGCCGTGTTCCTGGCCTCCGACCGGGCGGGATACGTGAGCGGGGCGAGCTTGCTCGTGCACGGGGGCGGCGAGCGCCCGGCGTTTTTGGATGCGGCAACCGCGAACAAGGAGAGCTGACATGGGACTTGCCGAAGACCGTGTGGTCATCGTGACGGGCGCCGGGCGCGGACTGGGCCGGGCCCACGCGCTGGCCTTCGCGGCGGAAGGGGCCCGGGTCGTCGTCAACGACCTGGGAGTCGGACTGGACGGGCTCCCCGCGGCGGACGGCCCGGCGGCGCTCGTGGCCGACGAGATCCGGGCGGCCGGCGGCCAGGCGGTCGCGCACGGCGGGGACATCGCCACCGCGGAAGGGGCGGCTTCGCTGGTCGAGACGGCCGTCTCGACCTTCGGGCGGCTGGACACCCTGGTCAACAACGCGGGGTTCCTGCGCGACCGGATGCTCGTGAACCTCGACGAGGACGACTGGGACGCGGTGATGCGCGTGCACCTCAAGGGGCACTTCCTGCCGCTGAAGCACGCGGCGGCGCACTGGCGGGCCGAGGCGAAGGAGGGCCGCCGGGTGGCCGCGCGCGTGGTCAACACCTCTTCGGGGGCCGGGCTGTCGGGGTCGGTCGGACAGGGCAACTACAGCGCGGCCAAGGCCGGGATCCTCGGGCTGACCCTGGTCGCGGCGGCGGAGATGGGCCGCTACGGCGTCCAGGTCAACGCGATCGCTCCGGCCGCGCGGACCCGGATGACGGAGCGGACCTTCGCGGACACCATGACCGCCCCCGAGCCCGGGTCCTTCGACGCGATGGCCCCGGAGAACGTGTCCCCGCTGGTGGTGTGGCTGGGCTCCGACGCCTCGGCCGGAGTCACGGGCCGCGTCTTCGAGGCGGAGGGCGGCCGGATCACGGTGATGGAGGGCTGGCGACCGGGTCCGACGGCGGACAGGGGCGCGCGATGGACTCCCGCCGAGGCGGGCGAGGCCGCGGCGAAGCTCCTGTCGGCGGCGGAGGCGCCGCGGGGGGTGTACGGGGCGCGGTGAGGCGTGCGGGCCCCGCCCCTCAAGCGCCGACGGGGCTGAATCGGGCCGGGCCCCGGGGGAGTTAGGCGCACAGCCGCGCAAGCGGATGTTGTGGCCCGGCCAGAAAGGCGCCGGGCCCGGCCCCCTGGCGAGGGGTCGGGCCCGGATCCTTCACTCGTGCGCTGCGGTATCTCTACCCAGTGCATCCACCCGCTGAACCGCAGTCGGCCCATCATGTTGTCCACTTTCTGCGCGGAGACGGCCGGTTCCCGGGGTCCCGCGCCTACGCGGCCGCGGCCGTCCGCCCCGGCCCGTACAGCTCCTGCCACGCCGCCCGCCCGGAGGGGTGTGTTCCGGCCGCGCGGGCCGGGCACACCGCCGGTATGAGCGGCGAGATGGTCTTCCTGGTCGTCCTGGGCGGCGTCGTCTTCGTCTGGGTCGTGTTCGTGACGGTGATCGACTACCTGGCCGTGGGCAAGCGCAAGAGCGCGAGCGGCGGCAGTGACAGCGGGGGCGGTGTCGGAGGCTGCGGCGGGGGAGACGGCTGCGGCGGGTGCGGCGGCTGCGGCTGCGGCGGGTGAGCGCGGTGAGCGCCGGGGCCGCCTTTCGCGGTCCGGGCGGTCCTGTCGGCCCCGGCGGTCCGGGCGGTCGTACTGGTCTGGCCGTCCTGTCAGTCCTGTCAGTCGTGTCAGTCCGGGCCGTCAGGTGTCGCACTCCAGCACCGTGTGGCACAGCCCGCAGCGGGCCCGGAGCGGTCCGGCGTGTGCGGGCAGGCGCAGCCGCTGCTCGCACACCGGGCAGGGGAAGCTCACGCGGAGTTCGCCGCCCGGCCCGGGCTCCTCGAAGCGGTACGCCGCCCCGTGCCCCGGAGCGGTCCCGCCCGCCCTGCGGTCCCGCAGGTAGCGACGCCGTTCCGGCCGGCCCGCGGCCGCCAGGGGGGCCCGGCGCAGGTCCTGGTCGGCCAGGGCGCGACCGCGCACGTACGCCTCGTAGGCCTGCGGGCTGGTGAACCAGGCGGAGAGGTCCTCGCCCAGCAGCCGCCCGCGCTTGGCGAGTACGTAGCCGAACTCCTCCGGGGTGAGGTAGCCGAGCTTCTGGTGGGTGAGCTCGTCCTCGCGGTAGGCGTCGAGCAGCAGCCAGCCGGCGCCGAGGTAGGCGGCGGCGGTGTCCGTGAGGATCTCGTTGGCCGCGATGGTGGGAAACCGCAGGTCCAGGCGGTGCAGCAGCACGTGCGTCACCTCGTGGGCGAGGGCGGCCGCCAGATCGCGGCGATGGACGCGGAAGCGGTCGTTGACCTCGATGAAGTACTCGGGGCCGGCCGTCAGTTCCACGGTGGCCGCCTCCTCCATCGCGCGGAAGCCCACCACCATGCGCGCCTCGGGCAGCCGCAGCGCCCGGACCATCGAGGAAGCCACCCGGTGCGCGCCGAGGTGCAGGTCGTCGGAGGGGCCGAAGGCCGCGTCGGCGGGGGCGAAGGACGTGTCGTAGGAGCGGACGCCGTCGGCCGAAAGGCGCCGGAACAGCGCGGTGAGGGACTGGCGGACGGTCTCCAAATGCGGAAATCCGTGCTGGATCGGGCTGCTGTGCCTGCCCTTCTGCGTCATCAGGCCTCCCTCGCCGCACATTGTCCGAAAACACGTTCTTGATGCCGACCGTACGTGCGATGTGTCATGGACCCGTCATTTCCTCGTCATGCACCCGATGACGCGCAAGGCCCAACCCCCCACGAAAGGCAGCGTGTCGACCGTGTCGAACCTTTCCCGCACTCCGCTCCGGTTCCTCAAGCGCACCCTCGCCGTCGGAGCCGTCGCCCTCGCGGCCGTCAGCCTCCAGCCCGGCTCCGCCACCGCCTCCACCGCCCCGGTCGTCGGCGGAACCCGCGCCGCCCAGGGCGAGTTCCCCTTCATGGTGCGCCTCTCCATGGGCTGCGGTGGCGCCCTCTACACCCAGCAGATCGTCCTCACCGCGGCCCACTGCGTGAGCGGCTCCGGCAACAACACCTCCATCACCGCCACCGCCGGAGTCGTCGACCTCAACAGCTCCAGCGCCATCAAGGTCAAGTCCACCAAGGTGCTGCAGGCCCCCGGCTACAACGGCACCGGCAAGGACTGGGCCCTCATCAAGCTCGCCAAGCCCATCAACCTGCCCACGCTCAAGATCGCCGACACCAAGGCCTACGACAACGGCACCTTCACCGTCGCCGGCTGGGGCGCCACCCGCGAAGGCGGCAGCCAGCAGCGCTACCTCATGAAGGCCACCGTCCCCTTCGTCTCCGACGCCTCCTGCCAGGCTTCCTACGGCAGCTCCCTCGTGCCCGCCGAAGAGATCTGCGCCGGCTTCGCCCAAGGCGGCGTCGACACCTGCCAGGGCGACTCCGGCGGCCCGATGTTCCGCCGCGACAGCGCGAACGCCTGGATCCAGGTCGGCATAGTCAGCTGGGGCGAAGGCTGCGCCCGGCCCGACTTCCCCGGCGTCTACACCGAGGTCTCCACCTTCGCCGGAGCCATCAAGAGCGCGGCCGCGACCCTCTGAGACCCCGCGGCCGCCCCTCCTGCTCCTCCTGCCCTCTGGGGCCGCTCCCTCGTCCTTCCGGCCCTGCTCGAACGGGCCGGAAGGACGAGGCGCGATGCCCCAAACGTACGTACGGTCGACCGGAGTGCCGGGAGGCCCGGACAGTGCAGCTCCGGCCCCGCGGCACGCTCCCGGCGGCCCGCCCCGCGGTTGCGGGCCCACGCGGGCACAGGTCCCATGGGAAGAACCCACCGGGTCGGAAAGCACTAGCAGCGGGCGACATTGGGGCAGGCGGGACATGGCGATCAGAGTGATCATCGCGGACGACCAGGAGATGGTCAGGACCGGATTCCGGATGATCCTCGAAAGCCAGCCGGACATCGAGGTGGTCGCCGACGTGGTCGACGGCGAAGCCGCCCTCGCCGCCGTAGCGGCACACAGGCCCGACGTCCTGCTCCTCGACATCCGCATGCCGAAACTCGACGGCCTCGAAGTCACCCGACGCCTCTGCGGCCAAGACAAGCCGCGCATCGTCATCGTCACCACCTTCGACCTCGACGAGTACGTGCACGCGGCACTCCACGGCGGAGCGTCCGGCTTCCTCCTCAAAGACGCGAGCCCGGCCATGCTGGTTGAAGCCGTCCGGGCGGCATCCGTCGGAGACTCGCTCGTCTCGCCCGCCATCACCGTCAGGCTCCTGCGCGAAATGGCCCCACGGACCCCCGCCTCGGTGGCCGCCCGCCGCCCCGCCGAACCCCTGACCGACCGGGAACGCGAAGTCGTACGCTGCCTCGCGCGCGGCCTGACCAACGCCGAGATCGGGGGCGAGCTCTTCGTCTCCCTCTCCACGGTCAAGACCCACCTGGCCAACGTCCAAGCCAAACTGGACGCCCGCAACCGCGTCGAAATCGCCGCCTGGGCCTGGGAAAGCGGCCTGGCAAGCACCCCGGCGTGACCCCCGGGCCATGTCAGCCTCGGCGGCGTTTGAGGCGCGGGGTCCGGGGCGGAGCCCCGGGAGGCTGGCGGGCAGGGTTTCGGACGGCATTGGCTGGTACGGGTGTGACCCCCGGGCCATGTCAGCCTCGCCGGCGTTCGAGGCGCGGGGTCTGGGGCGGAGCCCCAGGAAGCCGACGCGCAGCGCTTGCGACGACACCGGCGCCCACGGGTGTGGGCACCGCCGCCGGGCACAGCCGCCTCCGTCGAAGCCCCCGCCCCACCCGCGGAGCAACCCGCGGAGCCACCCGCCCGGGGTTTCGTCACCCGAGGTCCACCAGTGAGCCCCCTGGGGCCATGGGCCCGCCGCCACCCCTACGCCGCCGACTGGATCCGGATCACCCTCTCCGTCACCCTCCTCGCCCTCGTCAGCTTCGAGGGCGTCGTCCTCGCCCGCCAGCCCAGCACCCCGCACGCCGCCGTCTGGGCGTCCGGCATCCTCGTCTGCCTCAGCGCCGCCCCCTGGCCCGGCATCCCGCTCCTCGTCCGCGCCTGGTTCGCCGTCGCCGTCACCTGGACCGTCACGCTCCTCCTGATCTTCGGCCATCACCCCCTCGTCGTCTGGGGCGGCGGCGAGGCCATCGCCCTGCTCGTCCTCCTCAGTCAGATCCTGGTCCGCGCCCCCGCACCCACCGCCGCCGTCCTCGGCCCGTTCCTGGGCCTCGGATGCATGGCCGTGCCCGTCCGGGACACCGATCCTGGCCGGTTCACGCTGCTCTTCTCCGTGCTCGCCGTCGTCGTCGCCGCGTACTCCCTGCTCCTGCGCCTGCAGTCCGTCCAGCGCGTGCGCGAGCTGCGCGCCGTACGCAGCGCGGAGCGCCTGGAGCTGGCGCGCGAGCTCCACGACCTGGTCGCCCACCACGTGACCGGCATCGTCGTCGAAGCGCGGGCCGCCCGGTTCACCAAGGTCTCCGCCGAACGGGCCGAGGAGATCTTCGGCCGCATCGAGGCCGCCGGAGACGAAGCCCTCGGCTCCATGCGGCGCCTCGTCAAGATCCTCCGCGAGGGCGCCGAGGACACTGGAACGGGACCGGGCGCCGGATCCGGCACGGGACCGGCGGCAGCCGCCGGCACCGCCCCCGTCGCCGGCCTCCGGGAGATCCGCGGGCTGACGGAACGCTTCGCCGTCACCGGCCCGCCCGTCGTCCTCTACATCGAGGAAGACCTGGAGGCCCGCCTCCCCGCCGACGTCGCGGCCACCGCCCACCGCATCGTCCTCGAAGCCCTCACCAACATCGGCAAGCACGCCGCCACGGCCACCGCCGTCCGGATCGGCCTGCGCACCGTCCCGGCCGGCCTGGAGGTCCGCATCGCCGACGACGGCGGCCGCCCGGCCCGGCTCTCCGAGAGCGCCGGCGGCGGCGGTTACGGACTCGTCGGCATGGCCGAACGAGCCGAAGCCCTCGGCGGCTCCCTCACCGCCGGCCCCGCCCCCGAGGGCGGCTGGCTCGTCACGGCGCTCCTACCGCTCCAATAGAAGGGCGGTCCGGACAGAGAAGCGGCCGGACAGAGAGGTGGCCGGACAGAGAGGTGGTCCGGACGGAGGGGGCGGCTCGGACGGAGGGGCGGTCCGGACGGAGGGGCGGTCCGGACGGAGGGGCGGTCCGGACGGAGGGGCGGTCCGGACGGAGGGGCGGTCCGGATCCGGACAGCGCCCCGTCTCACTGACCGGCCGGCCGGCGAACCACCCGCGCACGCCACGTATTCTCGGGAACCATGAACACCAGCGACATCGACGAGACCGTCACCGCCGAGCTGGCCCGTCTGAGGGACAGCATCGACAACATCGACGCGGCCGTGGTGCACATGCTCGCCGAGCGCTTCAAGTGCACCCAGCAGGTGGGCCACCTCAAGGCCCGCCACCAGCTGCCCCCGGCCGACCCGGGCCGCGAGGCCAGCCAGATCGCCCGGCTGCGCCAGCTCGCCGAGAACGCCAAACTCGACCCCGCCTTCGCCGAGAAGCTCCTCAACTTCATCATCGCCGAGGTCATCCGCCACCACGAGACGATCGCCGCGGGCGAAGAGTAGAACCCCGGGGGCCACTGGGGCCCGGCGCCGCCATCCGGCAGCATGGGCCCATGTCCGCACTGACGCGCAACGAAGCGCAGCTCCGAGCCCGGCTCCTCGACGTCCGCCACTACGAAGTCACCCTCGACCTCACCACCGGCGACGACACCTTCGAGTCCAGCACCGTCATCCGGTTCGCCGCCCGCGCCGCCGGAGACACCTTCCTCGAGCTGAAACCGGACGAACTGCGCTCCGTACGACTCGACGGACACCCCCTGGACCCCGCCGCCCTCGACGACGGCCGCTTCCCGCTCACCGGCCTCACCGAAGGCCCCCACGAGCTCCGCGTCGACGCCCGCATGCACTACTCCCGCACCGGAGAAGGCCTCCACCGCTTCACCGACCCCGCGGACGGGGAGACGTACGTCTACACCCAGATGTTCCTGGACGACGTCCAGCGGGTCTTCCCGGCCTTCGACCAGCCCGACCTCAAGGCCGTCTTCGAGTTCACCGTCACCGCCCCCGCGCACTGGACGGTCCTCGCCAACGGCGTCACCACACGCGTCGGCGAGCGCCTCGGCGAGGGCGGCGCGGGTTCTGGCGACGGCCCGGGTGACGGCCCGGGTGACGGCCCGGGTGACGGCCCGGGTGACGGCTCGGGCGACGGCTCCGTCGCCGAGGCCGGCATCTGGAAGTCCGCCCCCACCCCCGTCATCTCCACCTACCTCGCCGCCGTCGCCGCCGGCCCCTGGCACAGCGTCCGGACCGAGCACGCCGGGCTCCCCTTCGGCATCCACTGCCGCCGCTCCCTCGCCCCGTACCTCGACGCGGACGCGACCGAGATCCTCGGCATCACCACCGCCTGTTACGACCGCTTCCACGAGAAGTTCAGCGAGCCCTACCCCTTCGACTCCTACGACCAGGCCTTCGTCCCCGAGTTCAACGCGGGCGCCATGGAGAACCCCGGCCTGGTCACCTTCCGCGACGAATACGTCTTCCGCTCCGCCGTCACCGACAACGAACGCCAGCGGCGCGCCGTGACCATCGCCCACGAGATGGCCCACATGTGGTTCGGCGACCTCGTCACCCTCAGCTGGTGGGACGACATCTGGCTCAACGAGTCCTTCGCCGAATACATGGGTTACCAGACCCTCATCGAGGCCACCCGCTTCACCGAGACCTGGACCGGCTTCGGCATGGAACGCAAGCCCTGGGGCTACGACGCCGACCAACGCCCCTCCACCCACCCCGTCGCCCCCGACGCCGCCGCAGTCCCCGACACCGCCTCCGCCCTCCTCAACTTCGATGGCATCTCCTACGCCAAGGGCGCCTCCGCGCTGCGCCAACTCGTCGCCTGGCTCGGTGAGAAGGACTTCCTGGCCGGGATCAACACCCACTTCGCCCGCCACAAGTTCGCCAACGCCTCCCTCGCCGACTTCGTGGACTCCCTCGCCGCCCACACCGACCGCGACGTCCACGCCTGGGCCGAGATCTGGCTGCGCACCACCGGGATCGACACCCTCACCCCGCGCATCGAAGTCCCCGCCGACGGGCCCGCGGGATGGACCCTCACCGTCGACCGCACCGGAAGCCGCCCCCACCACATCGCCGCCGGCCTCTACGACCGCGCCCCCGACGGCGCCCTCGAAGCCCGCGAGGTCCTCGCCCTCGACGTCCCCTCCGACGAGATCCTCTCCGTCGGCGGCCCCCGCCCCGCCCTCCTCGTCCTCAACGACGGCGACCTCACCTACGCCAAGGTCCGCCTCGACGAAACCTCCCTGGAAACCGCCCTGCGCGGCATCTCCCGCCTCCCCGACCCGCTCACCCGCGCCGTCGTCTGGAACTCCCTGCGCGACATGGTCCGCGACGGCGAACTGGCCGCCGCCGACTACCTGGCCACCGCCGAAGCCCACGTAGAGGCGGAGACCGACCTGGAGATCGTCCAGAACGTACTCGGCTTCGCCCGCACCCAGATCGCCGTCCGCTACCTCACCCCCGAACACCGCACCGGCGCCCTCGCCACCCTCACCTCCATCGCCCGCGCCCTGCTACGGCGCACCGAGGACGGCTCCGAGCCCGGCCTGCGGCTCGTCGCCGTCCGCACCCTCATCGACAGCGCCACCCAGCCCGACACCGTGGCCGCCTGGCTCGCCGAAGGCACCGTCCCCGGCGGCCCCGAACTCGATCCCGAACTGCGCTGGCGCATCCTGGGCCGCCTGTCCGTACTGGGCGCCGCCGACGAGAACGACATCGCCGAAGCCCTCGCCGCCGACCCCAGCGCCACCGGCCAGGAAGGCGCCGCCCGCTGCCGCGCCGCCCTGCCCACCGCCGAGGCCAAAGCCGCCGCCTGGGACCGCCTCTTCCACGACGACACCCTCTCCAACTACCTCTTCACCGCCACCGCCCAGGGCTTCTGGCAGCCCGAACAGGCCGATCTCGTACGCGAGTACGTACCCCGCGCCTACGCCGAAGCCGTCACCCTCGCCGCCCGCCGAGGTGCCGCCATCGCCGACGCGGCCGGCCGCTGGGCCCTCCCCGGCCACGAGATCACCGAAGCCAACCTCCAAGCCGGACGCACCAGCCTGACCGACCCCGCCATCACCCCCCTCCTGCGCCGCAAGCTCACCGACCACCTCGACGACCTGGCCCGAGCCCTGCGCACCCACCCCTGACCCCGCGTCCCCCGCGCCCTCCACAGGACCCTGCCCTCCCGACCCGGGAGAGCGGGGTCCTGCCCTTTTGCCCGGTCTGCCGCGAACCGGCGGCCGGCCCCCGCCGCCCCGAGGTCCACCAACCGGCCGGAATGACAACAAGGCCGGCGGCTTGAAATCACCCCGCGACAAACCCCGGCGGTTACCCCATTCCGGTCTGATCGTTGTACCGCCCGGGTGCCCCGCCCCGTCACCAGGGCAACACCCGCCGCCGACCCGTTCCCCGTGAGGACACCACCGCATGACAGCGCCCCCCGGCACAGGCAGAGGCACAGCCCCGCTCGCCGGCGGCGCACAGGGCCCCGACGCCCTGCGGCCCCTCCTCGCCATCGTCCTCGACGCCCTGGCCACCGGAACCCGAGCCCGCCGCGGCCCCCTCCCCGCCGGCGGACCCCACACCGTGACCGCCCGCGTCGAAACCGCACTCGGCGACCTACTCCCCGACCACGGCCACGGCGACCACGAAGCACTACGGACCCTCGTCCACACCCTCGCCGAAGGCGCCGCCGACCCCGCCCACCCCCTCTGCGCCGCCCACCTGCACTGCCCACCCCTCGCCGTCGCGGCCGCCGCCGACCTCGCCGCCAGCGCCCTCAACCCCTCCCTCGACTCCTGGGACCAGGCCCCCGCCGCCTCCGCCATCGAAGCGCTCCTCACCCGCACCCTCGCCGCCGAGTTCTACGCCACCCCCCACCCCGACGCCGTCCTCACCACCGGCGGAACCGAAGCCAACCAACTCGCCCTGCTCCTCGCCCGCGAACGCCACGGACCCCACCTCACCGTCCTGCACGGCGCCAACGCCCACCACTCCATCCCCCGCGCCGCCTGGCTCCTCGGCCTGCCACCCACCCGCAGCCTCCCCACCCCCACCGGGACCCTGACCCCCGCCACCCTCGCCGAAGCCCTCGCCACCACCACCGGCCCCGTCCTCGTCACCGCCACCGCCGGCACCACCGACGCCGGACTCATCGACCCCCTCGACACCCTCGCCGACCTCTGCGACCAACACCGCGCCGACCTCCACGTCGACGCCGCATACGGCGGCCTCCTCGCCCTCAGCCCCCGCCACCGCCACAAACTCGCCGGCCTGAACCGAGCCCGCTCGATCACCCTCGACCTCCACAAACTCGGCTGGCAACCTGTCGCCGCTGGACTCCTCGCCGTCCCCGACACCACCCTCCTGACACCCCTCGCCCACCAGGCCGACTACCTCAACGCCGAAGACGACACCGAAGCCGGCCTCCCCGACCTCCTCGGCCGCTCCCTGCGCACCACCCGCCGCGCAGACGCCTTCAAAATCGCGGCCACCCTGCGCTCGCTCGGCCGAGACGGACTCACCCACCTCATCGACCGCACCTGTGCCCTCGCCGACCGGCTCGCCCGACTCCTCGAAGCCCACCCCGCCTTCGAACTCCACGCGGCACCCACCATCAGCACCGTCCTGTTCCGGCCCACCCACGCCGACGACACCGCACTCGCCGCCCTGCGCCGCACCCTCCTCCACGACGGCACAGCCGTCCTGGGCCGCGCCACCGCCGACGGCCGCCTGTGGCTCAAAGCCACCCTGCTCAACCCCCACACCACCGCGGGTGACCTGGACACCCTCGTCCACCTCCTGGAAGGCAGCACCCACCGATGACCGCCCACCTCGATGCACCCCACGACCTCGTCGGAATCGGCATCGGACCCTTCAACCTCTCCCTCGCGGCCCTCGCCCACGGCCTGCCCCAGCAAGGCGCCGGAGAACTCGCCACCGCCTTCTACGACCAGCGCCGCGACTTCCGCTGGCACCCCGGACTCCTCATCGACGGAGCCACCCTCCAAGTCCCCTTCCTCGCCGACCTCGTCACCCTCGCCGACCCCACCAGCCCCTGGTCCTTCCTCAGCTACCTCAAGCACAAGGAACGACTCTTCCCCTTCTACTTCGCCGAGCGCTTCCACATCCAACGCGCCGAATACGACGCCTACTGCCGCTGGGTCGCCGGCCGCCTCCCCGGACTCCACTTCGGCCACCAAGTCGACGCCGTCCGCTGGAACCCCGAACGCGACCTCTTCGAAGTCGACTTCACCCAACTCGACGCCGACGGAGAAGCCGAAGCCCTCGGCCGCACCTACACCCGCAACCTCGCCCTCGGCATCGGCACCGCCCCCTACGTTCCCGAACCGCTGCGCCCCCTCGCCGAAGCCCCCACCGTCCCGGTGATCCACTCCTCCGAGTACCTCGACAACCGGCAGCGCATCCTCGGCGCCGACCACGTCACCGTCATCGGATCAGGCCAGTCCGGAGCCGAGGTCTTCCTCGACCTGCTCCGCTCCCGCCCCGCCGGCCGCGAACGCCTCACCTGGCTCGCCCGCACCCCCTCCTTCGCCCCCATGGAGTACTCCAAGCTCGGCCTGGAACACTTCACCCCCGACTACACCCGCTACTTCCACTCCCTGCCCGAACCTGTCCGCGACCGCCTCGTCCCCGCCCAATGGCAACTCCACAAGGGCATCGACGCCGGCACCATCGCCGCCATCCACGAAGAGCTCTACCGCCGCACCCTCGACGGAGGCTGGCCCGACGCCGTCCTCACCCCCGGAGTCAGCGTCCGCACCGCCGGCCGCGTCGCCACCACCAAGGTCGAACTCCACCTCGAACACACCGACCAAGGCACCCGCTCCCGCATCACCACCGACGCCGTCGTCCTCGCCACCGGCTACAAGGAGCGACCGCTCACCAGCCTCCTCGCAGGCCTCGACCCCTACCTGCGCAAAGACTCCTCCGGCCGCCCCCGCATCGACGACCGCTACCGGATGAACCTCGACCCCACCGTCACCGGCAGCGTCTTCGTCCAGAACGGCGAACGCCACACCCACGGCGTCGGAGCCCCCGACCTCGGCCTCGCCGCCTGGCGAAGCGCCGCCATCCTGAACACCCTGACGGGCAAGGAGCCCTACCCGCAGCCCACCCGCACCGCCTTCACCACCTTCGGCCTCGAACAGCGGGAGCACACCCGCCCCCAACACGCCGGCGAACTGCTCCCCCTGGTCGAGCACCCATAAGAAGAAACGTTTAGAAGACCGGTATCCCGGCCCGAGTCAGCCGCCAGTCCACCGACGCGAACTGCGCCGGATCCACCGTCCCCTTCGCCTTCACCCACTGGATGATCGTGTTACGGATTTCCTCCGAATTCGCCCACAACTGCCTGGCCTGCGGCACGTGCGGGAAGTTCCCGCCACCGGACGCCCGGTAGTTGTTCACCGCCAGCACGAACTGCGCCGCCGGATCCACCGGCTTGCCTTGGAACGACAGCCCCGTGATCCGCGAACCCGCCGGCTGCGACACATCGATGTCGTACGCGAGCCCGTACACGGCGTCGTAGTTGTAGTCCGGCGTACCCTCCGCGTTCGTCAGCTTCGCGGGATCCACCACCTCACCCGGCGCCGTCCGCACGTAGTACCTCGCCGAGAACTCCAGATACGCCTTCATCTGCGCACCCGTCAGCAGCCGCGCCTCCAGCGTGTTCTCGAACGGATACAGACCCGCCGCATCCTTGATCGTCACCTGGCCGGCCGGGATCGACGCCGTCCGCGAGAAACACGAAGCCTGCGACAGCACCGGCAGCGCCGCCCACTCCGTACCCGCGAGAGCGGCCTTCACCGTCTCCGCCTGCACATGGTTGATCAGATCGATGATCGCCACGTCCTTCACCGGACCGTCCGCCGAAGTCATCGCCTGCGTGGACGTCCCGATCACCTGATTGACGTACGACACGACCTTGCGGTGCTCGTCCGACAGCAGCCGCACTATCTCCGGGTCCTCCACCGCCGCATTCGAATTCAGCACCCGGGCCGACACCTTCGCCACCGACCAGCAGCCCTTCGCCCACGTCAGCTCGAAGTCGAACAGCGTCAGCCGCTGCCCCCACTTCAACGGCTCCGACAGCACCACGTCCTTGCCGGTCGCCTTGTTCTTCACCCGGTACTCCGGGATCTCCGTGTGCGCGTGCCCCACCAGGATCGCGTCGATCCCCGGCACCTGCTCCGCCACCAGACCCGCCGCGTTCTCGATGTACGGCAACTGGTCGCCGTAGCTCGACGTACCGCTCGACCCCGAATGCGCCGACACGATCACCACATCCGCACCCAGCGACCGCAGCCGCGGCACGTACTTCGCCGCCTGCTCCTCAAGGCCCGGGAACGTCATCTTCCCCTGCACGTTCGCCTTGTCCCAGATCGCGATCCCCGGATTCGTCAGACCCAGCACCGCCACCTTCACATCCCGCCCGTGCGGCGTACGCAGCCGGTGCATGCTGTACGGCGGGAACGCCGGCCGCAACGTCTTGGCATCCAGCGCGTTCGCCCCGAGCAGCGGGAAATCACACTGCTCCTCGAACTTCCGCAGCACCGGAATGCCGTAATTGAACTCGTGGTTCCCCAGCGCCGCCGCGTCATACCCGATCGCATTCATCGCCTGCGCCATCGGATGCACCGGACCACGCCGCGCGGTGATCGGATCCACCTTCGCGTAGTAGTACGACAGCTGCGTGCCCTGGATCGTGTCACCCGCATCGATCAGCAGCGTATTGCGCCGGCCCTTCTCGGCCCGCACCTGATTCACCAGCGTGGAGATCTTCGCCAGACCCACATCGTTGTGCGCCTTGTCGTCGAACTCCTTGTCCGTGAAGTAGTCCCAGTTGAAAACGTTCCCGTGCAGGTCCGTCGTCCCCATCACCGTGAACGCGTACGTCTTCGACGACGCCGCCGAAGCGGCACCCGCCGCCCCCTCGGCCGCCGAGGCCGGGGAGCTCGCGGCCCCCGTCAACACCACAGCCGCACCAGTAGCAGCCGAAGTGCCCAGAAAAGTCCTACGGTCGAACGCCATGCCATCTCCCCTTTGAGCCATGAACAACGCGCGTAGATTCTGACCCAGCCGCAACAAGCCGCAACACCCCCCACAGGTTTCGATCCGATGACCACGCCCCCACGAGCACCAGTGCGACAGTGAAGCCATGACCCAGGACACCTCGCACCAGCCCTACGGAACCCCCGAAGTCCCCCGCGTCGCAGTCCGCGGCGAAGCCACCCTCGAAGTCGACCCCGAGATCGCCCGCATCGGCATCACCGTCAGCGCCCGCGGCACCGACCGGCGCACCGCCCTCGAAGACCTCACCCGCCGAAACAACGCCGTCCTCGACCTCGTCAAGAGCTACGGCGACCCCGTCGAAAAACTCGAAACCGGCGCCTTCTCCATCACCCCCGAACTCGGCCGCCACGGCCGCGGCGAACGCATCCGCGCCTACCACGGACGCGTCCACCTCATCGCCGAGCTCAACGACTTCACCACCCTGGGCGAACTCACCACCCGCCTCGCCGACCTCGAACTCACCCAAGTCGACGGACCCTGGTGGACCCTGCGCCCCACCTCGCCCGCCCACGGCGAGGCCCGCCGCCAAGCCGTACTCGAAGCCGTCCAACGCGCCCGCGAATACGCCGCGGCCCTGGGCGCCGAACTCGCCGCCCTCGTCGAACTCGCCGACCTCGGCGCCGAAAACGCCCCCATCCCCTTCCAAGCCGGCGCCGGCTCCGGCATGCGCACCATGGCCTTCAGCGCCACCGAGGAGACGGCCCCCGCACTCGACCTCGAACCCCAGCGCCAGACCGTCTACGCACAGGTGAACGCCCGCTTCACCATGACCCCTCCCCAGCTCTGAAAACCCACCCCCCGAACACACAATCCGGCGCCCGGGGGTGCTCATCAGAGCACCCCCATGCACATTCAACAATTGTCAACAACCTTTTGCTCAAAGGTTGTTGAGTGGACACCCGGAACCAATTTCCTACTCCCTGGTAGGGGCATACGCTCGCCCCATGCGCCGAGCGAAAATCGTATGTACCCTGGGCCCCGCCACCGACTCATACGACCAGATCAAAGCCCTGGTCGAAGCCGGAATGGACATCGCCCGCTTCAACCTCAGCCACGGCACCTACGCCGAACACGAAGAGCGCTACCAGCGCGTCCGCAAGGCCTCCGACGAAACCGGCCGCAGCGTCGGCGTCCTCGCAGACCTTCAAGGCCCGAAGATCCGCCTGGGCCGCTTCCGCGAAGGACCCGTACTCCTTGAACGCGGCGACGAATTCACCATCACCGTCGAAGACCACGAAGGCGACCGCCACACCTGCGGCACCACCTACAAAGGCCTCGCCGAAGACGTCACCACCGGCGAACGCATCCTCGTAGACGACGGCCGCGTCACCCTCGAAGTCACCGCCATCGACGGACCCCACGTCCGCACCCGCGTCATCGAAGGGGGCATGGTCTCCGACCACAAGGGACTCAACCTCCCCGGCGTCGCGGTCTCCGTACCCGCCCTCTCCGAAAAGGACATCGACGACCTCCGCTGGGCCCTGCGCATCGGCGCCGACGTCATCGCCCTCTCCTTCGTCCGCAGCGGCCGAGACATCGAAGACGTCCACCGCGTCATGGACGAAGAAGGCCGACGCCTCCCCGTCATCGCCAAGGTCGAAAAGCCCCAAGCAGTCGAAAACATCGACGACATCGTCGCCGCCTTCGACGGCATCATGGTCGCCCGCGGCGACCTCGGCGTCGAGATGCCCCTCGAACAAGTCCCCATCGTCCAGAAGCGGGCCGTCAAACTCACCAAGCGCAACGCCAAACCCGTCATCGTCGCCACCCAAATGCTCGACTCGATGATCGACAACTCCCGACCCACCCGCGCCGAAGCATCCGACGTCGCCAACGCCGTCATCGACGGAACCGACGCCGTCATGCTCTCCGGCGAAACCAGCGTCGGCAAATACCCCATCGAAACCGTCCGCACCATGGCCCGCATCATCGAAGCCGCCGAAGAAGACATCCTCGCCAAGGGCCTGCCCGCACTCACCGACCGCAACAAGCCCCGCACCCAAGGCGGAGCAGTCGCCCGCGCAGCCGCCGAAATGGGCGACTTCCTCGGCGCCAAGTTCCTCGTCGCCTTCACCCAGAGCGGAGACACCGTCCGCCGGCTCTCCCGCTACCGCTCACCCATTCCCCTCCTCGCCTTCACCCCCGACGCCGCCACCCGCTCCCAGCTCAACCTCACCTGGGGCGTCGAAACCTTCCTCGGCCCCCACGTCGACTCCACCGACGCGATGGTCGCCCAAGTCGAAGAAGAACTCCTGCGCATCGGCCGCTGCGTACCCGGCGACGTCGTCGTCATCACCGCCGGCTCACCCCCCGGGGTCACCGGATCCACCAACCTGGTCCGCGTCCACCACATCGGCGACGCCGTCCGCTGAGGCCGGCATACCGCGGCCCCGGCCACGACGCCGGCTACAGCACCTCACGTATAAGACGCACCGCGTCGGGCAACACCAAGCGGCTCTCACCCGTACTCGGGAAGTGCCCGCCCGACGCGGTCACCCGTGCCACCGCGCCGAGCTCCCTCACGAACCGCCACACGTGCTCACCCGTCGCCTCCCCGGTCACCGGGTCATCGGCCGCATGGAGCACCCGGAACTCCCGCGCCGCCCTGCGGATGCGCCGCCAGTCGAACTCCGGAGTGAAGAACGGCGCCAACGCGTCGTACCCCACCTCGCCCGACATCGACGCCACGAACACCACCCCCGCGAACGCCCCCTCGGCCTCGGTGTCGTGCTCCTGCAGCAGCCGCAGCACATTCACCCCGCCCAGACTGTGACCCACCAGCACGGTCTCGCCCGCCGGCGCCCCCTCGGTTTCGGCCTCCAGCGCCTTCAGCCACACACCCGCCTCCGGCGCGAACGGCTCCGGGAAATTCGGAATCCGCACCTCGTGCCCCTCGGCCGCGAACTCCTCACCCGCCGACGAATACCAGTGCTCCCCGGCGCTCATCCCGTACCCGTGCGCGAACACGATCTTGCCCATGGCTCCGCCCCCTGCTTCGCTCGTCCAACCGACGCATCAATCAAAACGCTACGCAGCGTTTCGATAAACGGTAAGGGCTATCGTGAGGCCGTGTCAATCACTCCTTCGGGCAACCCGCCCCGCACCGGCGGCCGCCTCCGCAACGAAGACGCCCACCACTCCGTCCTCGAAGCCACCGCAGCCCTCCTCGTCGAAAACGGCTACGGCGCCCTCACCATCGAAGGCGTCGCCAAACGCGCCAACGTCGCCAAGAGCACCGTCTACCGCTGGTGGAAATCCAAGCCCGCCCTCGTCATGGACGCCTACGCCCACGAGACCGCCACCCGCGTCCCCGAACCCGACACCGGCACCCTCGCAGGCGACCTCACCGCCTTCGTCGCCGACCTCTACCGCATCGGCCGCGACCCCGTCCGCACCAAAGCCCTCACCGGCCTCATGGCCGAAGCCCAACTCGACCCCGCCTTCGCCGAAGCCTTCCGCGCGTGGGTCGCCACCCGCCGCGAGCTCGTCACCACCCTCCTCACCCGGGCCGTCACCCGCGAAGAACTCCCCGCCACCACCGACCTCGACCATGCCACCGACCTCGTCTTCGGCCCGTTCTGGTACCGCCTCCTCGTGGCCCACGCCCCCTTGGACCCGGCCGACGCGAAAGCCCACGTGACCACGCTCCTGCGGGCCCTGGCCCCCTAGCCCGTCCTACTAGTACTTCGGCCCGATGTGCTCGTCCATGAGGGCGACGGAGGCCTTGCGGGCGATGGACACGTTGAACGGGTCGCTGCCGCGGGCGAGGATGGTCCACTCGACGCCGACCTTGGCGAGCGTGTCGGTGCAGAGCTTGCGGATGTCGTCGGACTTGTTGGTGAAGAAGTACCGGGGGTACTCGTAGCGCCTGCCGTTGCGGACCGTCCAGTTGGTGATCCGACACCCGTCGGAGTGGATCAGCCCCCGGACGAACTCCCAGGGGTGGGCGTCGACGATGGCTCGCTGCCAGTCCTCGAGGGCGATCCGCCGGTCGTGCTTCTTGCCGGGGCCGTGCTGCGGGAACAGGCAGGTCCAGTGCCGGCCGTAGCTCGTGACGGATACGCATCCTTGGCGCTGGAGCAGGTACACCTTGTCGCCGGGCCGTACGGCGAGGACCGCCTCGCGGCACCGTTCGATGAGGCCGGGCCAGGCGTCCGCGCAGGCGATCCGGAGGTGGTGCCCGCCGCGCGGGTGGGGGCTGATGCAGCCGTCGCCGAGATAGAGGCCCAGGAGGTACGCGTACGAGGCCTCGTCGGTGGGGGCTGTGCAGGGGGCGGCTTGGTTGAGGCGGGGGAGGGGCTCCACCCGGGATTGCCAGGAGCGGATCGCGGCACGGGATATGCCGGTTTCCTTGCTGACGGAGTTCATGCTGCGACCGGTACGGAGGAGGTCCAGGGCGTAAAGACGAGTGGGCATGTCGTACATACGCCCGACCGTTTCGCGGGTAATTCGCACACCGCGCCAGGTTTCAGGCAGCTTCGCCGGAACGAGTGAAGGCCACGCGATTATCGCGTGACCTTGGAAAATAAGGAAAAGTGCCCCAGGTCGGACTCGAACCGACACTGTATGGGTTTTGAATCCATTGCCTGCTGCCAATTGGGCTACTGGGGCCCAGCGAATCGAAGGTTACCCCCGACCCGCTGCGTCTCCACCATACCGCAGCTAGGTAGGCTCGGGGGAGCTTGATATGCCCCGCAAAGAGGAGCCCTTCGTGACCGCCGAGCACGAGTCGACGCCCATGCCCGACGCCGACCAGTCGCACGTTCCGCCGCTGACGACGCGTGTCGTCATCGCCGAGGACGAGGCGCTCATCCGTCTCGACCTCAAGGAAATGCTGGAGGAAGAGGGCTACGCCGTCGTAGGCGAGGCCGGAGACGGGCAGACGGCCATCGAGCTGGCCCGTGAGCACCGGCCCGACCTGGTGATCCTCGACGTGAAGATGCCCGTCCTGGACGGGATCTCCGCCGCCGAGAAGATCGCGGAGGAGTCCATCGCCCCGGTGCTGATGCTGACCGCGTTCTCGCAGCGCGACCTCGTCGAGCGGGCCCGTGACGCCGGAGCCATGGCGTACCTGGTGAAGCCCTTCAGCAAGAGCGACGTCGTCCCGGCCATCGAGATGGCCGTGTCCCGCTTCGCCGAGCTCCGCGCGCTGGAGAAGGAGGTCGCCGACCTCTCGCTGCGCCTGGAGACCCGCAAGCTCGTGGACCGGGCGAAGAGCATCCTGCAGACGCAGTACGGGCTCTCCGAGCCGGCCGCCTTCCGCTGGATCCAGAAGACCTCCATGGACCGCCGGATGTCCATGCAGCAGGTCGCCGAGGCGGTCATCGAGGACGCCGAGGAGAAGAAGGCCGCCGCGGGCAAGGGCGAGTAGCCCTGGAGCGCGTACACGAGTGAGGCCCGCCTCCGGATGCTGGATCCGGAGGCGGGCCTCACTCGTACGAAGGAGAGGGGTCAGTCCTCGCCGAGGTACGCCTTGCGGACGTCCTCGTTGACGAGGAGCTCGCGGCCCGGGCCCGACAGGACGACCTTGCCGATCTCCATCACGTGTCCCTGGTCGGCCAGGGACAGCGCGGCCTGGGCGTTCTGCTCGACCAGGAGGATGGTCGTGCCCTGGGACTTCAGCTCGGCGATGGTCGCCATGATCTTCTGCATCATGATCGGCGAGAGGCCCATCGAGGGCTCGTCCAGCATGAGCAGCTTCGGCCGGGACATGAGCGCGCGGCCCATGGCCAGCATCTGCTGCTCGCCGCCCGAGAGGGTGCCCGCGGCCTGCTTGCGGCGCTCTCCCAGGATCGGGAAGAGGTCGTAGGCGCGCTGGACATCCTTGTGGATGCCGTCCTTGTCCTTGCGGAGGAAGGCGCCGAGGAGGAGGTTGTCCTCGATCGTCATGCGCGGGAAGATGTGCCGCCCCTCGGGGGAGTGGGCGAGTCCGAGCGCGACGATGTCGTGCGCGGGGATCTTCTTCAGCGATTTGCCCTGGAACTTGATCTGTCCGCCGCGCGGCTTGATCAGGCCGGACAGGGTGCGCAGGGTGGTCGTCTTGCCGGCGCCGTTGGTGCCGATGAGGGTGACGATCTGGCCGGCGTCGACGCTGAAGGAGATGCCCTTGACGGCTTCGATCTTGCCGTAGGCGACGCGGAGGTCCTCGACCTCCAGGAGTGCGGTCACCGGTCTTCTCCGTCCGTTCCGTCCGTGCTCGTCGTGCTCGTCTTGCTCGTCGGGCTGTGCGTCGCTTCGCTGTGTGCTTCGGCGGCTTCGACTTCCGCGACTTCTTCGGCGCCGGGGGCGCCTTCGAAGGGTTCGCCGAGGTAGGCGGCGATGACGCGTTCGTCGCCCTGGACCTCGGCGGCGGTGCCTTCGATGAGCTTTTCGCCCTGGACGAGGCAGGCGACGCGGTCGCAGAGGTTGAAGATGAAGCGCATGTCGTGCTCGATGACGAGGACGGCGATGCCCTGGTCCCGGATGGCGAAGATGAGTTCTTCGGTGGTCCGGGTCTCCTGCGGGTTCATGCCGGCGGTGGGCTCGTCCAGGAGGATGAGGCCGGGGTCGCTGGCCAGCGCGCGGGCGATCTCGAGCTTGCGCTGTTCGCCGTAGGGGAGGTTGCGGGCGAGGTGGTCGGCCTTGTGGGCGAGGCCGATGAACTCCAGGAGTTCCATGGACCGCTCGCGGCTGGCCGCTTCTTCCCGGCCGAAGCTGGGGAGGCGCAGGAGCGAGGACCAGAGGCCGACCTTGGTGCGGGTGTGGCGTCCGACGAGGACGTTTTCCAGGACCGTCATGTTGTTGAAGAGACGGATGTTCTGGAAGGTGCGGGCGATACCGGCCGCGGTGACCTTGAAGGATTTGGGGGGCAGGACCGTGCCCTTGTACCGGACTTCGCCCTCGGTGGGGATGTAGAGGCCGGTGAGGCAGTTGAAGAAGGTGGTCTTGCCGGCGCCGTTGGGGCCGATGAGGCCGACGATTTCGCCGCTGCGGACGGTGAGGTCGACGTTCTTGACGGCGGTGAGGCCGCCGAAGCGCATCGTGACGCCGCGTGCGTCGAGGACGGTCTCCGCCGTGGTGGCGGGGGTTTCGGTGGTGGTGGTCGTCGTCATGGGTCAGACCCCTGCCTTGCCGGTGACCGTGGGGAGGACCGTGGGCGCTTCCATGTCCTTGTGGAGTTCGAGCTGGTTGCGCCGGTTGGGAATGAGGCCTTCGGGGCGCAGGCGCATCAGGATGATGAGGGCGATGCCGAAGGTGAGGAGCTGGTACTCGCCCAGGGACTGGAGCTTGTTGGGGAGCAGGAAGAGGAGTGATCCGCCGACGAGGGGGCCGGAGATGGTTCCCATGCCGCCGAGGACGACTGCGGCGAGGAGGAAGGCGGAGTTGGGGGGTACGGCGTTGGCGAAGACGTACTGGTCCGGGGTGACGGTGTAGTTCACGTGGGCCTGTACGGCGCCTGCGAGTCCGGCGAGGGTGGCGCCGAGGGCGAAGGCGATGAGCTTGACGCGGAAGCCGTTGATGCCCATGGCTTCGGCGGCGGTCTCGTCTTCGCGGATGGCGACCCAGGCGCGGCCGATGCGGGATTCCGCGCTGCGGCGGAAGACCATGACCACGATGAGGGTGATCAGGAGCATCAGGAAGAAGTAGTTGGCGAAGCGGCCGATGGTGAATCCGGCGATCGTGTGGCTCGCGCCGAAGTCGAATCCGAAGAGGTCGACGTTGGGGATGTTGGCGATGCCGTTGGGCCCGTTGGTGATGTCGGGGCCGGAGACGCCGTCGAGGTTGTTCATGGAGATGCGGAAGATCTCACCGAAGCCGAGCGTGACGATGGCGAGGTAGTCGCCGCGCAGGCGGAGGGTGGGGGCGCCGATGAGGACGCCGAAGATCATGGAGGCGGCCGCGCCGATGAGGAGTGCGGCCCAGAAGGGGAGGTGCACGCCGAAGGGCGAGTTGGGGGAGCCGGAGACCAGGGCCGCGGTGTAGGCGCCGACGCCGAGGAAGGCGACGTAGCCGAGGTCGAGGAGGCCGGTGAGGCCGACGACGATGTTGAGGCCGAGTGCGACGGTGGCGAAGATGAGGATGTTGACGCCGAGGGTCGCGTACTGGTCGTCGGTCTGGGTGAAGGGGAAGGCGGCCGCCGCTGCGAAGGCGCCGATGAGGGCGACGTTGCGGTGGCGGTTGGTGAGGGTGGTGACGCGTGCCATCAGGCCGGCTTTGCTGATGGCGGCGAAGCCGAAGCCGGCGGTGATCAGGAAGCCGATGAAGAGTTCCTGGTACGGCGTGGTGATGCCGTAGGTGAAGACGCCGAGGCCGAGGGCGAGGATGCCGGCGATCAGGAGGATCTCGGTCCAGGCGGGGAGGGCGCGGGCGGGCTTGGGCGTGCCGGTGGTGAAGGCGGCCTTGGCGGTGGTGACCTTGTTGCGGGCGTCGTGCTTGAACTGTTCCCAGCCGTTGTCGTCGGGGTCGGCCGCTTCGAGGGTGGGGCGTTCGAAGGGGAGCGCGAGGGCGCCGAGGAGGGCGAGGAGGGTGGCGGCGGCGACGACGTAGGCGCCGGGTTCGAGGTCGGCGATGGCACCGAGGGTGGTGATGATCGCGACGATCGTGTACCAGGCGGTGGCGAAGGCGGCGAGGGCGGAGAGCTTGAGCGCCGCGTCGGCTCCGGCGGGGGTGAGCCACTGGAGGCCCTTGGTCCCGTAGGAGGCGAGGCCGAAGAGTGCGGTGAGGGCGCCGCCGACGAGGACGAGCCACTGGAGGCCGCCGGGGTATCCGGTGACGGTGAGGTCGCCGGGGAACTTGGCGGTCCAGGTCCAGGAGAGGAAGCAGGAGGCGACGGTGAGGGCGCCGCCCGCGGTGGCGAGGGCGCGGGCCGTCTTCTCGGGGATGGCGATGAAGCCCTTGGGCTTGGGCGCTGCGTTCATGGTCGTGGTGTCCGTGGTGGTGGTCGTCATGGTTCTCACGCCCTGTCCGCGACGCGCTCGCCCAGCAGGCCTTGTGGCCTGAAGAGGAGTACGAGGATGAGGAGGACGAACGCCCAGGTGTTGCCCCAGGACTGTCCGCCGAGCTGCTGGAAGCCCGGGATGTCGGCGACGTAGGCGGTGGTCAGGGTTTCGGCGAGGCCGAGGACGATGCCGCCGATCATGGCGCCGTAGATGTTGCCGATGCCGCCGAGGACTGCCGCGGTGAAGGCCTTGAGGCCGAGCAGGAAGCCCATCTTGAAGTTGACTTCGCCGTATTTGAGGCCGTAGGCGACGGCTCCGACGGCGGCGAAGGCGGCTCCGAGGGCGAAGGCGACCGTGATGATGCGGTCGGTGTTGATGCCCATGAGCTTGGCGGTGTCGGGGTCCTGGGAGGTCGCCTGCATGCCGCGGCCGGTGCGGGTCTTCTTGACGAAGAAGCCGAGGAAGGCCATGGAGATGGGGGCGGCGAGGAGGAGGAAGACGTCACCGGTCTGGATGGTGATGCTGCCGATGTTGAAGGGGCCGCCGGGGATCTCGGGGAAGACGACGGAGGACTTCGCGTCGGGGTACCAGGCCCATACCGCCTGCTGGAGCGCGAGGGAGAGGCCGATGGCGGTGATGAGTGGTGCGAGGCGAGGTGCGCTGCGCAGTGGGCGGTACGCGAAGCGTTCGGCGCCGACCGCGATGAGGGTGGCGACGATGATCGCGCCTATGAGCATGAGGGGGAGGGCGATCCACATCGTGGTGCCCCCGGGGAGCATGAGCCAAACGGTGAGGGCCCCGAATCCGCCGGTCATGAAGATCTCGCCATGCGCGAAGTTGATGAGCTGGACGATGCCGTAGACCATCGTGTAGCCAATGGCGACGAGCCCGTACATGGATCCCAGTAGCAGGCCGTTGACCAGCTGTTGCGGCAGTTCGTGCACCGCAGGTCCTCCGAGTCTTTCGACGGATGTGACACCGCGCGGGGCGCTTGTTGTGCGCGCCCCGCGCGGCAAGTGTGGGTGGTGCTCCGGTGGCCGGCCGTTCGAGCGGACTACCGGCTGCCGGGGGGTGGGGCTGGAGGTCAGCCGCCGAAGGTGCCGGACTCGACGGACTTCCAGTCGCCGCCCTCGACCTTGTAGACGGTGAGCTGCTTGTTGGTGGCGTCGCCGAACTCGTCGAAGGAGACCTTGCCGGTCACGCCGTCGAAGGAGACGGACTGGACGGCGGCGAGGACCTTGGCGCGGGCGTCGCTGGGGAGCTTGCCGTTGTTGGCGTCGACGACGGACTTGACGGCCTCGATGACGGCCCAGGCGGAGTCGTAGGAGTAGCCGCCGTAGGCGGAGAAGGCTTCCTTGTATCCGGCCTTGGTGTAGTTGGCGACGAACTCCTTGGCGGAGGGCAGGCTCTCCACGGGGGCGCCGACGGAGGTGGCGAAGTCGCCGGTGGCGCCGTCACCGGCGAGGTCGACGTACTTCTTGTCGTAGATGCCGTCGCCGCCGACGAGCGGGATGTTGGTGCCGGAGGCCTTGATCTGCTTGCTGAGGGGGCCGGCCGCGGGGTATTCGCCGCCGTAGTAGACGACCTCGGCGCCGGAGCTCTTGACCTGGGTCACGACGGCGGAGAAGTCCTTGCTCTCCGGGTCGATGTGGCCTTCGCCGACGACCTCGCCGCCGAGCTTGGTGAACTCGCCCTTGAAGGTGCCGGCGAGGCCCGCGCCGTAGGTCTTCTTGTCGTCGATGACGAAGACCTTCTTCTTGCCGGCCTTGTTGAAGAGGTACTGCGCCGCGAACGGGCCCTGGATGGCGTCCGTGGTGGCGGTGCGGAAGTAGCTCTTGTAGGTGCGGACCTTCTCGCCGGTGGCCCACTTGGGTCCCTGGGTGAGGGAGGGGCTGGTGTTGGCGGGGGAGATCTGGACGAGCTTGGCGTCGTCGAAGACCTTCTGCATGGACTCCGAGACGGAGGAGTTCAGGGGGCCGACGACACCGAGGACGTCCTTGTCGGCGACGAGCTTGGTGGCGTTCTGCTGGCCGGAGGAGGCCTGTGCCTGGTCGTCGAGCGCCTGGACCTTGAAGGTGACGCCCTTGACGTACTTCTTCTCGTTGGCCTGCTTGGCGGCGAGGTCGGCAGAGTTCTTGATGCCGAGGCCGAGCGCGGAGAGGTCACCGGTGAGGGGGGAGTCGACACCGATGACGACGGTGACGTCGCCGCCGCCGGCGGTGTCGCCGGCCTTGTCGTCACGCGAACCACAGGCGGTGAGAGTGAGGGCGCCCGCGGCGAGCGCGGCGGTCACGGCAATGAGAGAACGCTGACGCACGATCAGTCCTTTCGTGGCACTGCGCCCCCCGTGGGGCGCACCGTGTCGAACGCGGGGAACCGAACTGAAGTGAATCCGGCGGTCGCGGTGACTGGCCGTGACTCTAGGCGGGTCTTGGGACGTTATGGAGGGCTCAGGCCAATGATGTGACTCTCTTGTTATGCCACGGCGTAATACATAGCGGATGTCTGCGGGTGGAACGGGGGAATTCCGGCCGGTTCGTCTTGTCCGTATGGTGAGACGGGTGAGGACCGTGGGGCGGTATGGGTCCTGTCGTGCCAGGTCTCTGAGGCGCTTTTGGTCATGACGGCGTGGGGGTGCCGGTGTCTCGGACTTCGGGACAGGCCCTGGTCAGAGCGACGGAGAGATCACCCGCATATCGGTCACCGGGGATGTAGCTGTGCTCTTCCTTCTGGAATTTATTACTCAGGGTTACTTCGAGGAAGGGCAGTCCGGAATTCCGTGCTACATGCACGCAATCGGTCACCTCGATCCGCACGAGCAGGTCGCGGGTTTCTCCGGCGGCGACCTTGGCCGGAAGTAGTGGCTCGACGACCACCTTCAGGCCCCGGGAAGGCTGCGACAACCGCTCCAGCGTGACGGGCGGACCGGCCGCGGCGCGCACACGCACGGTGAACACGAAGGCGCTGCCGGAGGGGGCCGGGTCCACCTGGTCGAGGTAGGTCAGCGAGAAGACCTGGGAGGGCGCCGGAGGCGTCTGCGCGACGGGCCGGGGCCGGGCCGCGTACAGCGCGGCCCCGGTGGCGACCACGGCCGACGCGCAGAGCAGCGCCCCGGCGGCGAGCACGGCCCGCCGGTGGCTCCCGTGGACCTCGCGGGCCCGCCGGGCCCATCGGCCGGCGCGGCCGCCGGTGCGGCGGGGCGTACGGGTACCGGGGCGCGGGTCCTCCTGGGCCTCGGTGCCCTCCCCGGGCTCGAGCGGGCCGATGCCGCCGCTCACTGCCAGGGACCGCCGCTCGGAGTGCCGGAGCGGTAGCGCTCCGCGCAGCGCTGCCCGGCTTCGCGGGCGGTGAATTCGCGTGCGGCGGCCGGACCGCCGGCGCGCTCCTCGGCGCGGGCTCCGGCGAGTACGGCGAGCAGGATGTCGTTCTGGCCGCCGGACAGGCCCATGGACTGGTAGTCGAGGTGGACGGCGTCGGGGTCGTCGCCCGCGTCGAGGATCACGCCGGCCCAGTGGGTGATCAGGTCGGCGCACAGCCGCTGGGGCGGGGTGGGCCCGGGGGCCGGGGCGGAGGCGGAGGGCTTGCCGGGGCCGGGGCTGCGGCTGAGGCCGGAGCCCGGGCCGGAGCCGGAGCCCGAGTCGGGACCCGCGCCCGGGCCCGAGCCGCAGCCGAGCAGTGCGGCGGCGAGCAGCGCCGTCGTGGCGGCCGCGGCCGAGACGCGCCGCGGCGCCGGTCCGGATCCCATGCGGGAACGCTAGACCGGCGCCGCGAGGAGGGCAACGGCTAGTTGTTGCCGCCTTGTTGCGGTCCCGCATCGCGCAGCAGGCAGGTGAGGCGGGCGGTGCAGACCCGGCGGTCCTGCTCGTCGCTGACGACGATCTCGTAGGTGGCGGTGGAGCGGCCCCGGTGGACGGGGGTGGCGACGCCGGTGACCAGGCCGGAGCGGGCGCCGCGGTGGTGGGTGCAGTTCAGGTCGACGCCGACGGCGATCTTGGTGCTGCCGCCGTGCATCATCGCGCCGACCGAGCCGAGGGTCTCGGCGAGGACGGCGGAGGCCCCGCCGTGGAGGAGTCCGTAGGGCTGGGTGTTGCCCTCGACCGGCATGGTGGCGACGACGCGCTCGGCGGACGCCTCGAGGATCCGGATGTCCATCCGCTTGCCGAGGTCTCCCGCCGAGAACAGCGAGGGCAGGTCGATGCCCAGGGCCGTGTACTCGTCGAGGACCTCCTGCGGGAACTTCACCGCGTGCTGCTCGCCCATGGGCCGACTCCGTTCGTCAACGCTCGTTAACCATCTTTTCCTCGGGTCGTTCTATCAGGCCGTCTCGAAGCGCACGACGACGGACTTGCTCGCGGGGGTGTTGCTGGTGTCCGCGGTGGAGTCCAGGGGGACCAGCACGTTGGTCTCGGGGTAGTACGCGGCGGCGCAGCCGCGGGCGGTGGGGTAGTGGACGACGCGGAAGCCGGGAGCGCGCCGCTCGACTCCGTCGCGCCATTCGCTGACGAGGTCGGTGTAGGAGCCGTCGGCGAGCCCGAGCTCGGCCGCGTCCTCGGGGTTGACCATGACGACGCGGCGGCCGCCGGTGATGCCGCGGTAGCGGTCGTCGAGGCCGTAGATGGTGGTGTTGTACTGGTCGTGGCTGCGCAGCGTCTGGAGGAGCAGCCGGCCCGCCGGGACGCGCGGGTACTCCACGGGCGCGGCGGTGAAGTTGGCCTTGCCGGTCTTCGTGGGGAAGCGGCGCTCGTCGCGCGGGGGGTGCGGGAGCTGGAAGCCGCCGGGGCGGGCGACGCGGGCGTTGAAGTCCTCGAAGCCGGCCACGACGCGGGAGATCCGGTCGCGGATGGCGGCGTAGTCCCGCTCGAACTCCTCCCAGGGGGTCTTCGAGGCCTCGCCGAGGACGGCGCGGGCCAGGCGGGCCACGATCGCGGGCTCGGAGAGCAGGTGCGGGGAGGCGGGGGCCAGGTTGCCGCGCGAGGAGTGGACCATGCCCATGGAGTCCTCGACGGTCACGAACTGTTTGCCGGTGGCCTGGACGTCCTTGTCGGTGCGGCCGAGGGTGGGCAGGATCAGGGCGCGCCGCCCGGTGACCGCGTGGGAGCGGTTGAGTTTGGTGGAGACGTGCACGGTCAGGGAGGCGCGGCGGATCGCGGCCTCGGTGACCTCGGTGTCGGGGGTGGCGCCGACGAAGTTGCCGCCCATGGCGAAGAGCACCTTGGCCTTGCCGTCGCGCAGGGCCTGGATGGAGCGGACGACGTCGAATCCGTGCTCGCGGGGCGAGGTGATGCCGAATTCCTTGTCGAGGGCGTCGAGGAAGGCGGCCGCGGGGCGTTCGAAGATCCCCATGGTGCGGTCGCCCTGCACGTTGGAGTGGCCGCGGACGGGGCAGACGCCGGCGCCGGGGCGGCCGATGTCGCCGCGCAGGAGGAGGAGGTTGACGACCTCGCGGATGGTGGCGACGGAGTGCTTGTGCTGGGTGAGGCCCATGGCCCAGCAGACGATGGTGCGCTGCGAGGCCAGGATCATGGCCAGGGCGCGCTCGATGTCGGGGCGGGTCAGGCCGGTCGCGGTGAGGGTCTCGGCCCAGTCGGTGTCCTTGGCGGCGGCCGCGAACTCCTCGTACCCGTGGGTGTGTTCGCGGATGAACGCTTCGTCGGTGGCGCCCTCCGCTTCCAGGACGAGCTTGTTCAGGAGGCGGAAGAGGGCCTGGTCGCCGCCGATGCGGATCTGGAGGAAGAGGTCGGCCAGGGCGGTGCCCTTGAGCATGCTGAGGGGGTTCTGCGGGTTCTTGAACCGCTCCATGCCCGCCTCGGGCAGCGGATTCACCGAGATGATCTTCGCACCGGCGGACTTGGCCTTCTCCAGCGCGGACAGCATCCGGGGGTGGTTGGTGCCCGGGTTCTGCCCGGCGACGATGATCAGGTCGGCCTGGTGGAGGTCTTCGAGGGAGACGCTGCCCTTGCCGATGCCGATCGTCTCGTTCAGCGCGGAGCCCGAGGACTCGTGGCACATGTTCGAGCAGTCGGGAAGGTTGTTGGTGCCGAACTCGCGGGCGAACAGCTGGAAGAGGAACGCGGCCTCGTTGCTGGTGCGGCCGGAGGTGTAGAAGAGGGCCTCGTCGGGCGAGGCCAGGGCGCGCAGCTCCTCGGCGATGATCGCGAAGGCCCGCTCCCAGCTGACCGGCTCGTAGCGGTCGCCGCCGGGCCGGGCCCCGCGCTCCAGCAGCATGGGCTGGGTGATCCGGCCCTGCTGCCCGAGCCAGTAGCCGGAGCGGCCGGCCAGGTCGTCCAGCGGGTGCGCGGCGAAGAACTCCGGGGTGACCCGGCGCAGCGTGGCTTCTTCGGCGACGGCCTTCGCGCCGTTCTCGCAGAATTCGGCGGTGTGCCGCTTGTCCGGCTCGGGCCAGGCGCAGCCGGGGCAGTCGAAGCCGTTCTTCTGGTTGACCTTGAGGAGGGTGCGGGCGGTGCGGGCCAGACCCATCTGCTGCTGCGCGATCTTCAGGGTGTGCCCGATGGCGGGCAGGCCGGCGGCCGCGTGCTTGGGGGGCGCGACCTGCGGCGCGTCCTGTACGGGATCCCCTGCGGGCGGCTTGGCGGCCATGGCGCTCCCCTTCGAGCTGTCGAGCGGCGCGGCGTCGTTGCCGCGCGTGTTCGCGTACGCGTGCTGACGCGACGGGCGCGGATGAAGCGGATGGATGCGCGTGCGCCGTCGCGTACACATCCGATCCTGTCACGGACCTCCGACGGCACCGGCGCCGGAATTGTCGGTGGGGCCGCCTAGGATCGGGGGCGTGGCAGATTCAGCATCGAAGAAGACCGACCAGCCGACCGCAGCGGACCGCCCCCGCCTGATGCTCATGGACGGGCACTCCCTGGCGTACCGGGCGTTCTTCGCGCTGCCCGCGGAGAATTTCACGACAGCGACGGGGCAGCCGACCAACGCCATCTACGGGTTCGCGTCGATGCTGGCGAACACGCTGCGCGACGAGGCGCCCACGCACTTCGCGGTCGCGTTCGACGTGTCCCGCAAGACGTGGCGCTCGGAGGAGTTCCCCGAGTACAAGGCGAACCGCTCCAAGACCCCCGACGAGTTCAAGGGGCAGGTCGAGCTGATCGGCGAGCTCCTCGACGCGATGGGCGTGCCGCGTTTCGCGATCGACGGCTTCGAGGCCGACGACGTGATCGCGACGCTGGCCACGCAGGCCGAGGCCCTCGGCTTCGACGTGCTGATCGTCACCGGTGACCGGGACTCCTTCCAGCTGGTCTCCGAGCACACCACCGTGCTCTACCCCACCAAGGGCGTCTCGGAGCTGACCCGCTTCACCCCGGAGAAGGTCGAGGAGAAGTACGGGCTCACCCCCCAGCAGTACCCGGACTTCGCGGCCCTGCGCGGAGACCCGTCCGACAACCTCCCCGGGATCCCGGGCGTCGGCGAGAAGACCGCCGCCAAGTGGATCACCCAGTTCGGGTCGTTCAAGGAGCTCGTCGAGCGCGCCGAAGAGGTCAAGGGCAAGGCCGGGCAGAACTTCCGGGACCACCTGGAGGCCGTGAAGCTCAACCGCGTCCTGACCGAGATGGTCAAGGACGTCGCCCTGTCCAAGACCCCCGCCGACCTGGCCCGCGTCCCCTACGACCGCAGCGCCGTCACCGGCGTGCTGGACGTACTGGAGATCCGCAACGCCTCGCTGCGCGAGCGGCTGCTCGCCGTCGACCCGGGTGCGGCCGAGGAGGAGGCCCCGGCGCCCGTGGCGGCCGGCGTGGAGCTGGACGGCTCCGTGCTGGGCGCGGGCGAGCTCGCACCGTGGCTCGAAACCCACGGCGGTGCGCCGCTCGGCGTGTCCACCGTCGACAGCTGGGCGCTGGGCCAGGGCAACGTCAGCGAGATCGCGCTGGCCTCGGCCGCGGGCGCGGCCGCCTGGTTCGATCCGTCCGAGCTGGACGAGGCCGACGAGCAGGCCTTCGCCGCCTGGGCCGCCGACGCCGCCAGGCCGAAGGTGGTGCACAACGCCAAGGCGCTGATGCGGGTCTTCCCCGAGCACGGCTGGACCCTGGCCGGGGTCGTCATGGACACCGCGCTCGCCGCCTACCTGGTCAAGCCGGGCCGCCGCTCCTTCGCGCTCGACGTGCTGTCCCAGGAGTACCTGCACCGGGAGCTGGCGCCGGCCGCCGCCGACGGTCAGCTCGCCTTCGGCGCCGACGACATCGCCGAGGCCCAGGCCCTGATGGCGCAGGCCCGCGCCGTCCTGGACCTCGGGGACGCCTTCGCGGTCAAGCTGCCCGAGGTGGGCGCGGCCGAGCTGCTCCACGACATGGAGCTGCCCACCTCCGAGCTGCTGGCCCGGATGGAGCGGGCGGGGATCGCCGCCGACCGCAGCCACCTCGAAGCCATGGAGCAGCAGTTCGGCGCGGCCGTGCAGCAGGCGGTGAAGGAGGCGCACGCGGCGGTCGGCCACGAGTTCAACCTCGGCTCGCCCAAGCAGCTCCAGGAGGTGTTCTTCGGCGAGCTGGACCTGCCGAAGACGAAGAAGACCAAGACCGGCTACACCACGGACGCGGACGCGCTGGCCTGGCTGGCCGCGCAGACCGACCACGAACTCCCGGTGATCATGCTCCGACACCGGGAGCAGGCGAAGCTGCGCGTCACCGTCGAGGGCCTGGTCAAGACGGTCGCCGCCGACGGCCGGGTGCACACCAGCTTCAGCCAGACCGTCGCCGCGACCGGACGCCTGTCCTCCACCGACCCCAATCTGCAGAACGTGCCGGTGCGCACCGACGAGGGCCGCGCGATCCGCCGCGGCTTCGTCGTCGGCGAGGGCTTCGAATCCCTCATGACCGCCGACTACAGCCAGATCGAGCTGCGCGTCATGGCCCACCTCTCCGAGGACGAGGGCCTCATCGAGGCGTTCCTGTCCGGCGAGGACCTGCACACCACCGTCGCCTCCCAGGTGTTCGGCGTCGAGCGATCCGCGGTCGACGCCGAGATGCGCCGCAAGATCAAGGCCATGTCCTACGGCTTGGCCTACGGGCTCTCCGCGTTCGGCCTCGCCCAGCAGCTGAACATCGAGCCCGGCGAGGCCCGCGGCCTGATGGAGACCTTCTTCGAGCGGTTCGGCGGGGTCCGGGACTACCTGGGCCGCGTCGTCGAGGAGGCCCGCGCCACCGGATACACGGCGACCGTCTTCGGCCGCCGCCGCTACCTGCCCGACCTCAACAGCGACAACCGCCAGCGCCGCGAGGCCGCCGAGCGGATGGCGCTGAACGCCCCGATCCAGGGCACCGCCGCCGACATCGTCAAGGTCGCGATGCTGCGCGTCGACAAGGCGATCACCGGGGCCGGGCTGAAGTCGCGGATGCTGCTCCAGGTCCACGACGAAATCGTGCTGGAGATCGCCCCGGGCGAGCGCGAGAAGGTGGAGGAGCTGGTGCGCCGCGAGATGGCCGCCGCCGTCGACCTCCAGGCCCCGCTCGACGTGTCCGTGGGCGTCGGCCCCGACTGGGAGTCCGCCGCCCACTGATCCCCGGCCGGCCCGCTGATCTTCCGGCAGGCCGGTACGCCGACGCCCGTTCCCGCTAGGCGGTGGGGACGGGCGTCGGCTTTCGCGCCCCCGAGTCCTCCTCCGCACCCGAATCCTCGTCCGCGCGGCGGCCGCGGCCGCCCCGGTGGCGCAGCCGTACGAGGACCCCGTACAGCAGGAGGGCCACGCACAGGCCGCCGCCGGCGCCGAAGCAGACGGTCGGGATGATGTCGAGCGGCCTACGGATCCGGTCGAAGAAGGTGAAGAAGCGGAGCACGCGCAGCGTCACCCCGACCGCCACGCACCCCACGACCAGCAGGACCGCGCCCCGGACCTCCGCCCGGCCGAGTACGGGTACGGACGCGGGCGCGGGGGACGGCGGCAGCCGGCGCAGCGCCGTCCCCGTGAACCAGATCAGCGCGCAGGCGGCGACGGCCGAAGTCCCGTACTGCAGGTACGAGTAGAGCGGCAGCCCGAAGGCGAGGGGCTCGCCGAGCCACGGCAGTGCGCGCGTCCCCCAGCGGTCCACGTGCGTGAAGCTGTCCCACGCGACGTGCGTGAGGGAGCCGGCCACCGCCGAGAGGTAGAACCACAGGGCGAGCGAGGGCAGCCGGCGGCCCCGCCAGTGCTCGCCGCGCACGAGGGAGTGGACGCGGCCCCGCCAGCCGCGCGGCAGGAGCGCGATCAGCGGCTCGCGCAGCAGCAGCCAGCACGCCGCGAGGGCCGCGGTGAGCACGGCGTCCGCGGTCAGCACCCCCGGCAGCGAATGCGTGAAGGTGCCGTACGGCTTGACGCCCGAGACGACGGTGTCCGCGAAGTAGAAGGTGTCCGGCGCGAACGAGCCGAGGACCAGCGCGGAGGCGACGAGCGGCCCCCGTGCGCGGCTGGTCCGGCGGATGGCCGGAAGCACGGCTGCCGCGTGGCTGAGAGTGAACGGCATGACACCTCGTAGGGGTTCTTCGGGCAGTGAGCCCAGTATGAGTGACCTGCGGAACTCGTGGGGAAGTCGTGAAATCCGAACCGCGATGCGTGCCCATCGCAGGGAGTTGACGTAGGGTCACGCGGATGTCGAGGGGGAGAGGGTCCGGCTCATGGCGGCTCGGATACGGATACGGATACGGATGCCGGCACGGTTCGGTGGGGCGGTGCGCAAGAGCGGGGCGGCCGTCCTGGTCGCCGCGTTGGCGGCCGCCGCGATGACCGCCTCTCAGGGGCCCGTGACCGGCCCCCGCGAGCGGACGGCCGCGGCGGGCGAGGGCGCGCCTGCGGCCGGGGCGCCGGCCGAGGGTGCCGCCGGGGACACCTCGTACTTCACCGCGCTCCCGCCGCTCGTGAGCCCCGAGCCGCCGGCCGTGCTGCTGGGCGAGGACGGGGCGGCGCCGCAGCCGGCGGCCGCGGAAGGGACGCCGCGGAACGAACCCGTCGCCATGGGCGGGGCGGAGGGCGCCCAGGGGGTACCGGCGAGCGTGCTCGCCGCCTACCGGCAAGCGGAGCAGGCGGTCGGCGCGAGCGACCCCGGGTGCGGGCTGCGCTGGCAGCTCCTCGCCGCGATCGGCAAGGTCGAGTCGGACCACGCGCGCGGCGGCCGGGTCAACGCCGCCGGTACGACGCTGCGGCCGATCCTGGGCCCCGTGCTCGACGGCAACGGCTTCGCGAACATCTCCGACACGGACCGCGGGGCCTACGACGGGGACGCCCGGTACGACCGGGCGGTCGGGCCGATGCAGTTCATCCCGTCCACGTGGGTCTCGTGGGGCCAGGACGGCAACGGCGACGGCAAGCGCGACCCCGGCAACGTCCACGACGCCGCGCTCGCCGCCGGGCGCTACCTGTGCGCCGGCACGCGGGACCTGCGGGTGGACGCCGACCTGGACCGGGCCGTGCTGTCGTACAACCAGTCCGGCGCGTACCTGCGGACGGTGCGGTCGTGGTTCGCGTACTACCTGAAGGGGGCGCACGCCGTCCCGGACGGCCGCGGCTCGGCCGGCGCCCCAGCGGCGACGGCCCCCAAGCCGAAGCCGAAGCCGAAGCCCACCCCCGCCCCGCCGCCGTCCCCGACGCCCGGGCCCACGCCGAGTCCGACGCCCACGCCGACGCCGACGCCCGTGCCGGACCCTTCACCCGTGCCGACACCGACGCCGTCTCCGGCCCCCACGCCCGTGCCCACGCCGGATCCGACGCCTACGCCCACGCCCACGCCCGAGCCCACGCCCACTCCCAGCCCCGAGCCGACGCCCACGCCGGTGCCCACACCGAAGCCCGAGCCCACGCCGGAACCGACGCCGACGCCGACTCCCGCGCCCACCCCTTCGCCCGCCGCCTCACCGTCCCCGAAGCCCAAGCCGTCCCCGACTCCGACGACGGTCCCGTCGCCCGCCGCCCCCACCCCGGCGCCCACGGCCACCCCGTAACGCACACCGCCGGGCCGTACCTCGGGCGGCCCGGCGGCCCAGTCGCACGGCCGGGGCCGTGCCGCCCCGTCCCCGTCTGATCAGTGGCACAAACGGTTCTCATCTGTCACCCGCATTGCTACGGTGCCCCCTCCCTGACGACCAATCAGATTCCGGAGGCCCCGGCATGCGCGCAATCGTCGCCGCCGCCAGCGGTCTCGTCCTCGCGGTGCTCCTCGTCTTCGCCGTCACGGCGATGGGGACGCCGGATGGCAAGACCTCACCGAAGCCCCTGCTCACCACCGCGCCTGCCGCGCCCGGAAAGTAGAGGAGGGCCCGGCCATGCGACGCAGAGCCAGCCTCGTCCTGCTAGCCCTCGCCGTGTTCTGCGCGGCCCTCGCACCGCTGCTGCGCTGGTACGCGTACCCCCGGCTGGCGAAGATCCCGCCGAACCAGTACCAGGAAGTGGTCCTGGAGGCGAAGGACGCGACCCTCCTCGACTACACCGCCGGCATGGAGCCGAAGAAGGTCGACAAGGTCACCATCGTCCAGACCCTGAAGGGCAACGTCGAGGCGTCGAAGGAGATCGAGGCCGACGCCGGCAAGGACGTGGTCGTCTGGGACACGCTGACGTACATCATGGGGCCGGACGGCAAGATGGTCTCCCAGGTACCCGAGCGCTACATCTTCGACGCCCACTCCCAGGACCCGGTCCACGCCACCGGCGAATCCGTGGACGGGGACGCGGTCACGCGCGAGGGCATCGAGTTCAAGTGGCCGTTCTTCACCGAGCCGCGCGACTACCTGTACTTCGACGCGCAGACCCGCAGCTCCTCTCCCATCCACTACGTCGGCCCGCGCAAGTTCAAGGGCGTGGACGTCTACTACTACGAGCAGACCATCCCCTGGACGAAGGTCTCGCTGCCGAAGAAGATGCCGATCGAGGGCATCGATCCGGTGACCTTCGAGAAGAGCACGGGCACCACCCTCTGGTACTCGACCAAGGCGATGTTCTGGGTCGACCCGGTGACCGGGGCGCCCGTCAACGCCGAGCAGGAGATCAAGCAGGAGATGCGCGGCGGCATCGCGGCCGGCGGGCCCGACGGCAAGCTCACCGTCTTCGCCGGACACGTGAAGATGCGCGAGGACTACAGCGAGTACACCGTCGACCTGGTCAAGTCGAACCGGACCAAGGTGCTCGCGCTCCACACCTACGCGCCGGCCGGCCTCGCGGCCGGCGGGCTCGTGCTCTTCGGGCTCGCGCTGTGGCTGGAGGCGCGCGGCCGCCGGCGCCCCGACGACGGCCGCCCGGACCCGGTCATCGCTTGAGCCGGGAGGTGGTGTGCCGGGTGGGCTCGGCGGTCGCCGGGTCCTGCGGCCACGGGTGCTTGGGGTAGCGGCCGCGCAGCTCCGCACGGACGGCCCGGTACCCGCCCTGCCAGAACGACGCCAGGTCGGCGGTGACGGCGGCGGGCCGGCCGGCGGGCGACAGCAGATGAACGAGTACGGGAACCCCCGCGACCCGGGGGGTCTCGGCCAGCCCGAACAGCTCCTGGAGCTTGACGGCGAGTACGGGCTGCCCGTGCTCGGCGGCGTAGTCCACGCGGATCCGCGAACCGCTGGGCACCTCGATCCGCTCCGGGGCCAGCTCGTCGAGCCGGGCGGCTTCGCCGGTGGCCCAGGGCAGCAGGCGGTTCAGCGCCTGCCCGGCGTCGATCCGCGCGAGGTCGGCGCGGCGCCGGGCCCGCGACAGCTCGGGCTCCAGCCAGTCGGCGGCACGCTCCAGCAGGACGGCGTCGTCGGCCACGTCGGGCCAGGCGCCGCCGAGCGTGCGGTGCAGGAATCCGAGTCGGGCCCGGAGCGCCCGCGAGTCGGGCGTCCAGCGCAGCAGCCCGAGCCCCTCGGTGCGCAGCCCGTCGAGCAGCGCGGCCCGGACGAGGTCCCGGTCGGGGGCGCGCAGGGGCCGGGTGGCGAGCTCGATCGCACCGAGACGGGTGACGCTCCGGGCGACGAGGTCCCCGTCCTCCCAGTGCACCTCTTCGCCCGAGCGGAACAGGTGGTCGGCGGCCGCCCTGGCGGTGTCCTCGTCGATGAGGGCTCCGAGACGGACGCGGGCGGAGGCGGAGTGCGGGGGCCTGTCGGCGACCGCGACCGCCAGCCAGGGCGCGCTGCGCAGGCCCGATCCCTCGCCGAGCTCGGCGGCGGTCCCGGAGGCCATGAGGAAGGCCCCCTGGCCCTTGGCCCTGGCGACCCGCTCCGGGAACGCGAGGGCGGCGACCAGCCCGGCGGCGGCGTCGTCGGGGAGGGGGGAGCGGGCTGGAGATCTCAGCCCCGCCGGCGTTCGAGGCGCGGGGGCCGGGGCGGAATCCCGGGAATCGGGAAGGGGCGGGGTGGGGGAGGGCCCCGCAGGGTCTCTTTCCGCGGCGGCGCGCTCCAAGCGCCTGGCCTCCGCCCGCCAGCGGGACGCGTACGCGTCACCGCCCGCGCGGGCCCGGCGCCACGCGGCGGCCAGGTCGTCCCCGTACTCCCGCGGCGGCTCCTCGCTCAGCAGCGCGACCAGCTCCGCCGCCCGGCGCTGTCCCAGCGCGGCGGATCCGTCCAGCAGGGCCCGCGCGAGGCGCGGGTGCAGGCCGAGGCGGGCCATCCGCAGCCCCCGCGGGGTGGGCCGGCCCGCCGGGGAGAGCGCACCCACCGCCTGGAGCACCTCCCGCGCCGCCGCCATCGCTCCGGCCGGCGGCGGGTCGAGCAGGGCCAGCCCCGTCGCGTCGGGGTCGCCCCAGCAGGCGGCCTGGAGGGCGAACTGCGCCAGGTCCGCGATCCGGATCTCGGGGGAGGGATAGGAGGGGAGCCGCGCGTCCTCGGCCTCGGCCCAGCAGCGGTACACCGTGCCCGGTGCCTCCCGCCCGGCCCGGCCCGCGCGCTGGCGCCCGGCCGCGCGGGAGGCCCGTACGGTCGCCAGCGCGCCCAGGCCCCGCGCGTGGTCGACCCGGGGTTCGCGGGCCAGCCCCGAGTCCACGACGATCCGTACGCCCGGCACGGTCAGGCTGGATTCCGCGACGGCGGTGGACAGGATGACCCGGCGGTGCGCGGCCGGGGACAGCGCCGCGTCCTGGACGGCGGCCGGTGCGCGGCCGTGGATCTGCAGGACCTCCGCGTCGACGCCGGTGAGCTGTCCGGCCACCCGGGCGATCTCGCCGACGCCGGGGAGGAAGCACAGCACGTCGCCGGAACGTTCCGCCAGCGCCCGTCGTACCACCGAGGCCACGTGCGTCAGCTGCGCCGGGTCCACCCGCATCCCGTGCGGCGGCCGCACCGGCCGGGCCGGCGGCGCCCACACGGTCTCCACCGGGTACGAGACGCCCGCCGCCTCCACGACCGGGGCCCCACCGGGACCGCCCCCACCGAGAACCCGGGACCAGCCGGCCGCGTCGGTGGTCGCCGAGGCCGCGAGGAGGCGCAGCTCCGGGCGCAGGGTTTCGCGTACGTCGAGGAGGAAGGCGGCGACGGTGTCGGCGTCGAGGTGCCGCTCGTGGCATTCGTCGAGGATCACCACGTCGACCCCGGAGAGCTCCTGGTCCCGCTGGAGCCGCTGGAGCAGCACTCCGGTGGTGACCACCTCGACCACCGTGCCGGGGCCGACCACCCGCTCACCGCGCACGGTGAAGCCCACCGAGGCGCCGACCGGCTCGCCGAGCAGCCAGGCCATCCGGCGGGCCGCCGCGCGGGCGGCGATCCGGCGCGGTTCGGCGACCACGACCCGGCGGCGCGGCCCCGCCGGTGTGCCGCCCGCCAGTGCGCCTCCCGCCGTCGCGGCGCCGGCCGGTCCGACGCCCGTCAGCCCGGCCAGTACCAGCGGTACCAGCGTGGTCTTGCCGGTGCCCGGCGGGGCGCACAGGACGGCGGCGCCGTGGGCGTCGAGCGCCGAGACGAGCGCGGGCACGGCTTCCCGTACGGGAAGGGCATCGAGTTCGGCCGTCCGGATCACGCGCTCAGTCCCGTTCGCACACGAAGATCGCGGTTCCGGGGATCAGGTTGCCGCGCAGCGGGGACCAGCCTCCCCACTCCTGGCTGTTCCACGCGGGCCACTCGGGCTCGACCAGGTCGATCAGGCGGAAGCCGCCCGCGACGACGTCCCGTACCCGGTCGCCGAGGGTGCGGTGGTGCTCCACGTAGACGGCGGAGCCCTGCTCGTCCTGTTCGACGTAGGGGGTGCGGTCGAAGTAGGAGGCGGCGACGGACAGGCCCTCGGGGCCGGGCTCGTCCGGGAACGCCCAGCGCAGGGGGTGGGTGACGGAGAAGACCCAGCGGCCGCCGGGGCGCAGCACCCGGTGGACCTCGCGCATGACGTTCACGGGGTCGGCGACGAAGGGGACGGCGCCGTAGGCGGAGCAGGCGAGGTCGAAGGAGCCGTCGCGGAAGGGGAGCCGGCCGGCGTCGGCCTCGACGAGGGGTACGTCGTCTCCGATGCGCAGGGCGTGCTGGAGCTGGCGGTGGGAGAGGTCCAGGGCGACGGGGCGGGCTCCCTGGGCGGCGAGCCAGCGCGAGCACTGGGCGGCGCCGGCGCCGATCTCCAGGACGTCCCTGCCCTTGAGGGCCGAGGCGGGGCCGAGGAGGGCGGCGTCCGCCTCGTCCAGGCCTTCGGGGCCCCAGACGAAGCGGTCGTCGCCGAGGAACGCGCCGTGTTCGCTCTGGTACTCGTCGGCGTTGCGGTCCCACCAGCCACGACTCGCGCGGCTGCTCTCCGCTTCGCCCGCGGCACGGCGGGTGGCCTCGGCGTCGTCCTCGGCGGCCGCTCCGGCTCCGTACGCTTCTTCGGGGGCGTTGTCCTCTTGGTTCATGGGGCCCGTCGTCGTAGTCTGCGAATGTCTGGCGAGTGTCTTCGAAAAGTCGGCCGGAGCGGTCATCCGTGCCTGCCCGCCCACGAATTGTGCCGGTTGTGCGGTGATCCGCCCGGGGTGTGCGGCTTCGCGCATTGACCCTGTCCGGCTGCCCCCGTATGCTACAAGTTGCGCTGCGAGCCTGTGCTCCTCAGACCTAGCAGGCTGCGCTTGTATCTGTCGATGTCCCCTCGGTTTTCGAGGCCCCCACCCCGCATTTCGCGGAACTGGGGCTTCCTTGGCTGTCCGGCTTCTCGGCAGATGCCGATAAGGGCTCCCGGCGTAGCAGTACCTACGACTTTCTGTCCGTAACCGGAGCCCTTACCCACATGACGAGCAGCACCGAGACCACCGCCACCACTCCGCAGGTTGCGGTCAACGACATCGGTGACGAGGCAGCGTTCCTCGCCGCGATCGACGAGACGATCAAGTACTTCAACGACGGCGACATCGTCGACGGCGTCATCGTGAAGGTGGACCGGGACGAGGTTCTCCTCGACATCGGTTACAAGACCGAGGGCGTCATCCCGAGCCGCGAGCTCTCGATCAAGCACGATGTCGACCCGAACGACGTTGTCAAGGTCGGCGACGAGATCGAGGCCCTCGTCCTCCAGAAGGAGGACAAGGAAGGCCGTCTGATCCTGTCCAAGAAGCGCGCACAGTACGAGCGCGCCTGGGGCACGATCGAGAAGATCAAGGAAGAAGACGGCATCGTCACCGGTACCGTCATCGAGGTCGTCAAGGGTGGTCTCATCCTCGACATCGGCCTCCGCGGCTTCCTGCCGGCCTCCCTCGTCGAGATGCGTCGCGTCCGCGACCTCCAGCCCTACGTGGGCAAGGAGCTCGAGGCGAAGATCATCGAGCTGGACAAGAACCGCAACAACGTGGTCCTGTCCCGCCGTGCCTGGCTCGAGCAGACCCAGTCCGAGGTTCGCCAGACGTTCCTCACCACCCTGCAGAAGGGTCAGGTCCGCTCCGGCGTCGTTTCCTCGATCGTCAACTTCGGTGCCTTCGTGGACCTGGGTGGCGTCGACGGTCTCGTCCACGTCTCCGAGCTGTCCTGGAAGCACATCGACCACCCGTCCGAGGTTGTCGAGGTCGGCCAGGAAGTCACCGTCGAGGTCCTCGACGTCGACATGGACCGCGAGCGCGTCTCCCTGTCGCTGAAGGCGACGCAGGAAGACCCGTGGCAGCAGTTCGCCCGGACGCACCAGATCGGTCAGGTCGTCCCGGGTAAGGTCACCAAGCTGGTTCCGTTCGGTGCGTTCGTCCGCGTGGACGAGGGCATCGAGGGTCTGGTCCACATCTCCGAGCTGGCCGAGCGCCACGTGGAGATCCCGGAGCAGGTCGTCCAGGTCAACGACGAGATCTTCGTCAAGGTCATCGACATCGACCTCGAGCGTCGCCGGATCTCGCTGTCGCTGAAGCAGGCCAACGAGTCCTTCGGTGCCGACCCGGCGTCGGTCGAGTTCGACCCGACCCTGTACGGCATGGCCGCGTCGTACGACGACCAGGGGAACTACATCTACCCCGAGGGCTTCGACCCCGAGACCAACGACTGGCTCGAGGGCTTCGACAAGCAGCGCGAAGCCTGGGAGGGCCAGTACGCCGAGGCGCAGCAGCGCTTCGAGCAGCACCAGGCCCAGGTCATCAAGAGCCGCGAGGCCGACGAGGCCGCCGCTGCCGAGGGTGCGGCCGCTCCGGCCGCCGGTGGCAGCAGCAGCAGCAGCGCCGGTGCGGGCATCTCGGGTGGTTCGTACTCCTCCGAGGGTGCGGACGAGACCTCTGGCGCCCTGGCGTCGGACGAGGCCCTCGCCGCGCTCCGCGAGAAGCTGGCCGGCGGCCAGAGCTGATCGCAGCAGCGCAGCACGGCGTGAGCTGAGCTGATCGTTCAACGGTAAGGCCCGTCCCCTCAGGGGGGCGGGCCTTACCGCGTTGTACGGGTCCCCGGCCGTACGGGACCCGCCGTACGGGGCTGGTGGTACGGGGGCCGTCGCGCGGGGTGCTGTGGCCCGCGGCGTATCCGCCTCCGGCCGGCCGCGAGTTGGCGTGGGTTTCCTCGGGTTCCCGCGAAATGCGGCCAACTAGGGAATGGTGACGGTCCCTTGGACGTTCTTGCCAGGGAACGAGGCGAGGAGGAGTGGTGACGGTGCTTGATCCACAGGGTTTGTACGAATGGGACGCCAAGGGCCTGGCGGTGGCCGACCTGGCGCTCGCCCAGGACTCGGCCGGGCTGGTCATGCTCTACCACTTCGAGGGGTACATCGACGCGGGCGAAACCGGCGAGCAGATCGTCGAGCGGCTGCTCGACACCCTGCCCCACCAGGTCGTGGCCCGCTTCGACGCGGACCGGCTCGTGGACTACCGGGCACGCCGCCCGCTGCTGACCTTCCAGCGCGACCACTGGACGGACTTCGAGGAGCCGCTGCTGGAGGTGCGCCTGGTCCAGGACGCCACGGGCGCGCCCTTCCTGCTGCTGTCCGGCCCGGAGCCGGACGTGGAGTGGGAGCGCTTCGCCGTCGCCGTCCGGCAGATCGTCGAGCGCCTGGGCGTCCGGCTGTCCGTCAACTTCCACGGCATCCCCATGGGCGTCCCGCACACCCGGCCCGTCGGGATCACCCCGCACGGAAACCGGACCGACCTCATGCCGGGCCACCGCAGCCCCTTCGACGAGGCGCAGGTGCCGGGCAGCGCCGAATCGCTCGTGGAGTTCCGCCTCGGCCAGGCCGGACACGACGTACTGGGCGTAGCCGCCCACGTACCGCACTACGTGGCGCGCTCGCCCTACCCGGACGCCGCGCTGACGGTCCTCGAGGCCATCACGGCCGCGACCGGGCTGGTCCTCCCGGCGGTGGCGCACGCGCTGCGCACCGAGGCGCACCGCACCCAGACGGAGATCGACCGGCAGATCCGGGAGGGCGACGAGGAGCTCGTCAGCCTGGTGCAGGGGCTTGAGCACCAGTTCGACGCGGCGGCCGGGGCCGAGACCCGCGGCAACATGATCGCGGAGCCCGCGGAGATCCCCTCGGCGGACGAGATCGGGCGCGAGTTCGAGCGGTTCCTGGCGGAGCGCGAGGGCGAAGGCTGAGGGGCGCCTCCCGCCAGGGGCGGGGGGCCGTCCGTGAGCCGGGGGGGCGGAGGTTAGTCTGCCGGGCATGTTGAAAGTTGGCCTGACAGGCGGAATCGGCGCCGGCAAGAGCGAGGTCTCGCGGCTGCTGGCGGGGTACGGGGCGGTCGTCGTGGACGCCGACCGGATCGCGCGGGAGGTCGTGGAGCCGGGCACACCCGGGCTCGCGGCCGTCGTGTCGGCCTTCGGCGAGACCGTGCTGACCGCGGGCGGCGAGCTGGACCGGCCCAAGCTGGGGTCGATCGTGTTCGCCGACCCGGCCAAGCTGCGGATCCTCAACGGGATCGTGCACCCGCTGGTCGGGGCCCGGTCCGCCGAGCTGGAAGCCGGCGCGGGGACCGACGCGATCGTGGTGCACGACGTACCGCTGCTCGCCGAGAACGGGCTCGCGCCACTGTACGACCTGGTCGTCGTGGTGGACGCGGAGCCCGCGACCCAGCTGGCACGGCTGACCGCGCTGCGCGGCATGGCCGAGGACGAGGCCCGGGCCCGGATGGCCGCGCAAGCCACGCGGGAGCAGCGGCTGGCCGTGGCCACGCTCGTCATCGACAACGACGGGCCGCTGGACGCGCTGGAGCCGCAGGTGCGCAAGGTGTGGGAGGAGCTCACGGCGCGCGCGGCGGGTACGGCGGACGCGGCCGGTGCGGCGGACGCCGCGGCGGAGGACACCGGGGTCTGAGGGGCCCGGCGTGCCCGGGGAAGGGCACGTGGGGCGTGGGGCATTGAACGCAGTCGTTGAGGGAAGGAACCCAACGTGTCCGACACCACGCCGCCGCTCCCGTCGCCGTCTCCGGCTCCGTCACCCGAGACGCACGTCATCGACTACCGGGCCGCCGAGCAGCTGCTCGCCGCGCGGGACCCGAGTGGTGCGGTGAAACTGCTCGACTCCGTCATAGCCGCCCACCCGGAGAACACGGCGGCCCGGCTTCTGCGGGCGCGGGCCTTCTTCGCGGCCGCCCAACTGCGTCCGGCGGCGCTGGAGTTCGAGCTGGTGCTGGAGCGCGAGCCGGACAACGCGTTCGCCCACTTCGCGCTGGCCCGCACGCACGAGCGCTCGGGCCGGCCCGAGCAGGCCCGCAAGCACTTCCGGCTGGCGGCCGCCCTCGATCCGCAGCCGGAGTACCTGGCGGCGGCCCGCTTCGAGGAGTAGCGGCGCAGCGGCGCGCTGCCGCGGCCGTGGTGCGGCGCCCAGTCGGCGGCCCACCCGTATGGCTGGCCCTGTGACGCGGACCCGACACGGACATGGTCCCGGACCCCGGTCACAGCGCTAGCGGCTCGGAGGCTCGTACGGCGGCACGTCCCGGCCGGGCTGGTAGTGCGGGCCCTGGCGGATGTGGCGGATCACGACGACCAGGTCCACGGCGGCGATTACGGCGACGGCGGCGCAGGCGGCCGCCCATCCGGGCCGGGCGGCGAGCGAGAACGCCGCCGCCCCGGCGGCGGACCAGATCAGACCCCACAGACTCAGCCAGAAGCGCAGCCGCAGCGGGCTGCGGGCGGTCACCGGCTCGTTTCCGGTTCGCATGGCCATCGCCTCGACGTGATCGACCGGTCTTGCCTCCCCTCCATGGTCCCACCGCGGGCGCGGCGCGTCCGTGTCAGGGGTTGAGCTTGTTCACGGCGGTGGTGGTCGTCTTCTTGAAGGCGGGAACGGGCGCGTCGGCCAGATTCCCCTACCGGGGAGGCCGGGGGAGGCCAGGGCGTGGGGTGGGGCGGGGTGCCCGGGGTTCCGGGAAACGTGCAGCTCAGCGGCATTGTCATAGGCCGCACCTAGACTCGACGGCAGAGGGGATCCAAGGGAGGATCCAGCCGACTGCGAAGGGAGGACGGCGTGACCATGCGAGCAACGGAGCGGCCACCCGTGTCCGCCCTGGCGGGGGGGCCTGCGGACCCGGACCGGGACCCGGTGGACGCGGCGACGCCTCCCGCACCCGTGGATCCCGCGGCCGCGGCGGCCCTGACGCGCCATGCCGCCGTCTTCCTGCCCGCTGCCGTGCCCCGCGAGAGCCGCTTCGCCTTCTGGGCCCCGGACGGGGACCCGCTGCCCGCGGCCGGGACCCCGCAGCCGCTCACCGTGGTCCGCGCCCACGGCGACGGGGTCCGCAGCCGGACCGTGCCCGCCGTCACCCTGACCGTCACCGCGGCGCTGCCGCTCCTCGTCCGCGCGGTCCGCGGCCCCGCCGCCCATCCCGCGACGCGCGCGTGGGGGACCGCCGCCGTCCAGGCACTCACCCTCGTGGCCCGCGGCCGCCTGCTGCCCGGCCTGACGCCGGACGGCATCGACGCCTGGCGGGCCGGGCCCCTCGACGCCGAGGACGTGGGGCACCTGCGCGCGGTCGCCGCCGCGCTGCCCCACGAGGGGTACGCCACCCCGCTCGCCGGCCGCCGCCCCCTCCACCTGCCCGAACCGGAGGCACTGGTCAGGGCGTTCCTCGACGCCGTCGCCGACAGCCTTCCCCGGACCCCGGCGGCGCCCTTCGCCGCGGGCCGACCGTTCGCCGCCCAGGAGCCGCAGCACGTCCCGGGGATACAGGAGTGGGCCGCGCAGGTCGCCTCCGGCGCGGACACCGGGGTCGGGATCTCGCTCCGCCTCGACCTGTCCTCCTTCCGGCTCTTCGACGAGGCGGAGGACGAGGACGTCCACCGTGCCGGAGCCGCCGTCGTCCAGGTGCACAGCCTCGCCGACCCGACCTTGGTCACGGACGCCTCGACGCTCTGGGCGGGCGCCGCCGCGGCCGGCTTCGGCCCCCGCGCCCGGATCGACGCCGTGCTCGCGCTGCGCCGTGCGGCCCGGATCTGGCCGCCCCTGCTGCGCCTGCTGGACCAGCAGGTCCCCGATGTCCTGGCCCTCTCGGATCCCGAGCTCGAAGATCTGCTGGGCCGGGCCGCGACGAGACTGGCGGCCGCCGGAGTCCTCGTCCACTGGCCGCGCGAGTTCGCCCGTACGCTGTCGGCGACCGCGGTCGTACGGTCCACCGCGCCCGGTTCCGCCACCGACGGCACCGCCTTCTTCGACGCCGAGCACCTCTTCGCCTTCTCCTGGGAGCTGGCGCTCGGCGGCGACCGGCTCACCCCGGGGGAGATGGACGCCCTCGCGCAGGCCCACCGGCCCGTGGTGCGGCTGCGCGACCAGTGGGTGCGCGTCGATCCGGAGCTGGTGCGGAAGGCGCGCAAGCGCGAGCTCGGGCTGCTGGGCCCGGTGGACGCGCTGGCCACCGTACTGACGGGGACGGCCGAGCTCGACGGGGAGCAGGTCGCGGTCGTGCCGGTGGGCGCGCTGGCCGCCCTGCGGGAGCGGCTGACCGCGGAGCTGGCCCCCCTGCCCCAGCCGCCCTCGCTGAAGGCCATCCTGCGCGACTACCAGGCGCGCGGCCTGGCCTGGCTGGACCTGATGACCTCGCTCGGTCTCGGCGGCTGCCTCGCCGACGACATGGGCCTGGGCAAGACCGTCACGCTGATCGCGCTCCATCTGCACCGCGACCGCCCCGAGCCGACGCTGGTGGTCTGCCCGGCCTCGCTGCTGGGCAACTGGCAGCGGGAGATCGAGAGGTTCGCTCCCGGCACGCCGGTGCGCCGCTTCCACGGGGCCGGCCGCAGTCTCGACGGGCTGGCGGGAGGGTTCGTCCTCACCACGTACGGGACGATGCGCGCGGGAGCGGCCCGGCTGGCCGAACAGCCGTGGGGCATGGTCGTCGCCGACGAGGCCCAGCACGTCAAGAACCCGTTCTCGGCGACCGCGAAGGCGCTGCGCACCATCCCGGCGCCGGCCCGGGTGGCACTGACCGGTACCCCGGTGGAGAACAACCTCTCCGAGCTGTGGGCGCTCCTCGACTGGACCACGCCGGGGCTGCTCGGGCCGCTCACCACGTTCCGGGCGCGGCACGCCCGTCCCGTGGAGCACCAGCAGGAGGAGGACGGCGGGAACGAGGAGGCGGTGGCCCGGCTGGCCGCTCTGGTACGGCCGTTCCTGCTGCGGCGCAAGAAGTCCGATCCGGGGATCGCGCCCGAACTGCCGCTGAAGACGGAGACCGACCACCCCGTGTCCCTCACGCGCGAGCAGGTCTCGCTCTACCAGGCCGCGGTCGACGAGGCGATGGCCGTGATCGGCGCGAGCGAGGGCATCGAGCGGCGCGGCATGATCATGAAACTGCTGGGCTCGCTCAAGCAGATCTGCAACCACCCGGCGCAGTATCTGAAGGAGGACCAGCCCCGGATCGCGCACCGCTCCGGGAAGCTGGCCCTGCTGGACGAGCTGCTCGACACGATCCTGGCCGAGGGCGGTTCGGTGCTGGTCTTCACGCAGTACGTGACGATGGCCCGGATCATCGAGCGCCATCTGACGGCGCGCGGCATCTCCCACCAACTGCTGCACGGCGGCACGCCGGTGGCCCGCCGCGAGGAGCTCGTGGACCGCTTCCAGGCCGGCGAGGCCCCCGTCTTCCTGCTGTCGCTCAAGGCCGCGGGGACCGGGCTGAACCTGACCCGGGCCGGCCACGTCATCCACTACGACCGCTGGTGGAACCCGGCCGTCGAGGAGCAGGCCACCGACCGGGCCTACCGCATCGGCCAGACCCAGCCCGTCCAGGTCCACCGGATCATCGCCGAGGGCACCGTCGAGGACCGGATCGCCGAGATGCTGGAGGCGAAGCGGGCGCTGGCCGATGCCGTGCTCGGCTCCGGCGAGTCGGCGCTGACCGAGCTGAGCGACCGTCAGCTGGCGGACCTCGTCTCCCTGCGCAGGCCCGCGTGATCACCGCGCGGGACGACCGCCGCCGCACCTTCGAGACGGTGCCGCCCGGGGTGGAGGCCGTCAGCTGGTGGGGCCGGGCCTGGGTGTCGGCGCTCGAAGCGGTGGCCCGCGACGGAGCCCGCCTGACCCGGGGGCTGACGTACGCGGCCGAGGGCCACGTCGATGCCGTCACCGTCACCCCGGGCCGGATCGTGGCCTACGTACGGGGCAGCCGGCCGCGCCCGTACCGCACCGAGCTGTCCCTGCCCGCCTTCGCGGACGCCGAGTGGAGCGAGCTCCTGGAGGCGGTCGCGGGCGATCCGACGGCGCTGGCCGCGCTGCTGGAGCGGGAAGTCCCGGAGTCGCTCGCGGAGTCGGTCCTGCCCGGGGCGGGCGAGCTCGTGCCGCACTGCTCCTGCCCGGACGTCGCGCGCCCGCCCTGCAAGCACGCCGCCGCCCTCTGCTACCGCGCGGCCCGCCTCCTGGACGCCGATCCCTTCGTCCTCCTGCTGCTGCGCGGGCGCGGCGAGCGGGAACTGCTGGAGGAGCTCACTCGCCGCAACGCCGCGCACGCCGCGCGCGAACAGCCCGGCGAGGCACCGCACTTCCCCGGGGTGCCGGCCCGCGCGGCGCTCGCCCGCGC
>NZ_JAGGOW010000114.1 GCF_018614135.1 Streptomyces sp. ISL-66 | reverse complement strand
CGGGCGCGGGCGGCGCGGGCGGCCGCTCAGTCCGCCGTCAGGAGTCCCGCGGCCGCGAAGGCCTCGTGCGTGGACGGCGTCTCCAGTGCGCCGACTTCCCTGAAGTAGCGGGTCGTCGCCTGGGCGGCCCGGCCGATGGCGGTCCGGGTCGCGTCGGCCGGGTGGGCCTCGGCGATGATCTCCCCGGCCTCGGCGGCGTCGAATCCGGCGTCCCCGAGGGTGAGGGCGAGGGCCAGGTAGTCCGGCTCCAGGAACGCGGTGATGAGCACCGGGACCAGTGGACCGATCCGCCTGCGCGCCGACGCGTCGAGTTCCTGCCAGAAGAACTCCAGGAGGCTGCGGAAGTAGGCGTGGTGCTTCCCCTCGTCCTCGGCGTGGTCCTGGACCAGGTCCCTGACGGCCTCCGGCAGCCGCTTGTCCCGGGGGAGGTCGGAGAGGATCGAGGAGATCAGGGTCTCGCTGACGATGGAGAAGACGAGGTCGGCCGCTCCGCGCAGATCGTGGTCGAGCTCGGTGCGGATGCGGTCCAGCCGGTCCATGAAGGCGGGCCGGTCCGGGAGGCAGGCGGCGAAGCCGGTGCGCGCCTCCACCTGGCGGGACAGGTCGTCGGAGAACTGGGCGTGCCAGGCCTCGTCCGTCGTGATCTTGAAGGCGTCCTCCCGCATGGCGGCCGGCAGGTGGAGTCCGCTCCGGCCGCGGCTGATGTCCATGGTCACGGGCATCACGGCGACTTGTTCCAGCTCGGTGGTGAAGTAGAGGTACTGGTGCAGCCGTTGGGTGAGGATGCGCTCGGCCACCGCGTCGGGCCGGGACCGTACGAGCGGATGTGCGACCACCGGCATCAGCTCGGGCGGGAAGTACAGCCGGCCGGGCTCGGAGGGAGCCAGGACGCGCGGCGGCTTCACGCGCACGCTGGCGCGCGCGTCCCAGAGGGCGAACCTGCTGCGGTACTGGGCCGCCGCCGGCGATTCGGGGTCGGCCAGCAGGGTGAGGGCCTCGCGCAGGTGCGGGCGGGGTGCGGTCGTCTCCATGCCGGGCCTAGGTGCCCGCGCTGATCGGGTCGGCCTCTTCGCTGCCGGCCCGCTCCTGGACGGGCCTCAGGCGCCTGACGTCCGGTACGGCCAGCACGCCCAGGCAGGAGACGGCCATCAGCGCGGCCGCCCCGTAGAGCGCCGCCTTTGCCCCGACGGCGAGGGCCAGGGGTCCGGCCAGCGCCATGCCCAGGGGGCTGAGCGCGGTGGACAGCAGCCAGTCGTAGGCGGAGACCCGGGAGATCCGGTCGGCGGGGACGTGCTGCTGGACGGTGGTGTCCCACAGGGTCCCCATCAGGCCGAGCGCGAAGGCCATGATCGCGGCTCCCGCGGCGATGAGAGCGGTGTGCGCGCCCAGCGCGATGAGGGCCAGCGGGATGGCTCCGAGCGCCAGGCAGAAGTTGGCCACGACCAGGGGCCGGGAGGTTTTGATGCGCAGGGAGAGCAGCGCGCCGGTGAGGGCGCCGACCGTCGCGCCCTGCACGATGACGCCCCAGGCCACCTCGCCGCCCGCGCCGGTGATCACCGTGGCCGCGCCGACGGTGAAGTAGACGGTCCTGGAGAGGTTCCAGCAGCCGTGGGCGAGGAAGTTGCTCCACAGCCAGGTGCGTCCGCGGACCTCGCCCCATCCCTCGCGCAGGTCCTTGAAGAAGGTTCCGCGGGGCGCCGCCGCGTGCTGGATGCGCAGTCTGCTGAGCGTCAGGACGTTGACCGCGAAGGTCGCGCCGTCGAGGACCATGGCCCAGCCGGGTCCGATGGTCAGGGCGATGGTGGTGGCCGCCGCCGGCCCCACCATCATCGCGGAGCGCCGGGAGACGGCCATGAACGCGTTGGCCCGTTGCAGGAGTTCGGGAGCGACGGTGGCCGGGACCAGTCCGCTGGAGGCGGGCAGGAAGAAGCCGGTGGCCATTCCCACGCAGCCGGACGCGAGCATCAGTTCATGGAGGCCGGCATGACCTCCGACGATCTGGAGGCCGATGTAGACGTGCGCGACGCAACGGATCGCGTCCGCCGCCATCATCACCTTCTGCCGGGGCAGCCGGTCGGCCCAGACGCCGCCTATGAGGAGGAAGAGGCCTTCGCCCACCGCGGCGCTGGCCAGGACCAGACCCAGGTCGGTGGCCGATCCGATTTCCCGCACCAGGGCGAGGGTGAGCGCGACGGGGAATATGGCACTGCCGGCGTACGAAAGGGTCTGCCCGAACCAGAGGAGCCGGAATCTGTTATCGCCCAATGGCCCGCTTGAAGCCCGTGACTTGCGCAGATTCATGATCGCGACTATATCATCGCAACCCCGTCGGAACAGGGGGTTGATTTCATCCCGACAGGCCGGTAAGGGGGCATCCCATGCGCCCCTCATACCGTTCGGTTTCGGGCATGTCCGATTCCTCCGCGTAACCTCCCACAACCTGCCCCGCACCCCGCGTCCGCTCCGATATGGAACCGGTGCCCGAATTAAAGGAATCAGCCGCGCACGACCTTCTCACCGAGCCCTCACATAGCCCATCGAGGCACCTCAAAACGGGGGTTGACGGATGATCTACCAGGCCGTAACAATGCTCAGGCCGGTCGAAACCCGTCTGTGACGTGGGGAGATCTGGTTTTGGGGGCACGTCGGCACAGGGTCGGCGAAGGCGACCGTCTCGGTTTGCGAACGGGGCGGTCGAAGGGGGTGGAATTCGCATCGGGAGTTCGCTTCCTTTGCGCTGCCCCGCGGCGACCGCTTAGTCCTTGCGTCCTCTATTCCTTTTCAGAATGGAGGTGATTACGCATGAAGAAGTACATCAAGCCGTCGGCCAAGAAGGTCGACTTCGGCACGGTCATCGCGATGACCAAGTAAATGCCTAGCCGAGTACGCGTCACGCCCGGACGGGCGTGACGCGTGCCCGCTTTTCTCCCGGGTCACCCCTCGGGGCACGATGAAGGTGAATTACATGTGCGGAATCGCTGGTGTTGCCCGGATCGATGGCGGCATGCTGACCCCTGCTGCCGACGAGCTGCTGCGCGACTTGGCGTGCACGCTCGCCCACCGCGGCCCCGACGACGAGCGGCTGCTGCGTGAGGACCAGGTGGGCCTCGCCTTCACCCGGCTGTCCCTGGTGGACCCCGTGGGCGGCGGTCAGCCGCTGGTCAGCGAGGACGGCTCCGTCGTCCTGATCGCCAACGGCGAGGTCTACAACCACCGTGAGCTGGCCGCGTCCTTGCCCGCGGGCGCCCGTTTCAAGACGCAGTCGGACTGCGAGGTGCTGCTGCACCTCTACCAGCGCGACGGGCTGAACTTCCTCGACCGGGTGAACGGCATGATCGCCGTGGTCCTCTGGGACCGCAAGCGCGGCAAACTCCTCTTCGCCCGCGACCGGTTCGGCATCAAGCCGCTCTTCTACCACCGCAACCGCGAGCGGATCGTCTTCGCCTCCGAGATCAAGGCGCTCTTCGCCGACCCGGCCACTCCGCGACGGCTCGACTGGAGCGGCGCCCTCGCCGACTACGGGATGAGCTCGGCGCCCGCCCTCGTACACGAGCCGGTCAACACCTGGTTCGAGGACATCGAACTGGCCCCGGCGGCCACGGTGATGGAGATCGACCTCAAGGACGGCTCCACGCGCGAGCACCGCTACTGGTCACTGCCCGGCGCGGCCGCCGACTCCGACGCCTCGGACGAGGAGTACATCGCGCGCTACCGCGACCTCCTCGCCGAATCCGTACGCGACTGCGCGATGGCCGACGCCGAGCTCGGTCTGTTCCTCAGCGGGGGCGTCGACTCCTCCGCGGTGGCCGCACTGGCCGGCCAGAGCGGACTGCGGACCTTCAGCGTGCTCACCGGGTCGACCGTGCTCAACGGCGACGCCGAGTGGAGCCACCGCGCGGCGCGGCTGCTGGGCGTGCCCAACGAGCAGATCCTCTTCGACCGCGACCGGGTGCCCGGGATCGAGGAGTGGAAGAGCCTGCTCTGGCTCACCGAGACGCCGCTGTGCAGCCCCGAGCAGTTCTACAAGTACGAGCTCCACCGCCACGCCCGCCTGCGGTACCCCGAGATCAAGGGCATGCTGCTGGGCGCCGCGGCCGACGAGTTCAACGGCGGTTACGCCATCGGCTACGCCGGCGGCGGCGACTGGGACGACTTCCTCGCCAACATCGGCGCCATGGCCCGCCGCACCTCGCTGGACGAACGGCCCCGGATGGCGGGCTGGTGGGAGGTCTGCGACCTGCCGCTCCTGAAGGACGCGGCCGTGAGCGCCGGCCGGGACGGCGGCTTCGCCGACCCCTACGACGCCTTCGTCGCCTGGAAGTACCGCAGCCTCCAGCAGTACAACGTCTGGCACGAGGACCGCACGGCCGCCGGAAACAGCGTCGAGGCCCGCGTGCCCTTCCTCGACCACCGCCTCGTCGAGCTCGTGACCTCGATCCCGGCCGCCCGGCGTGCGAACCTGCTCTGGGACAAGCGGATCCTGCGCGAGGCGATGGTCGGCATCCTCCCCGAGGAGCTGATCAACCGCCCCAAGGTCCCCTTCTTCCACGGCGAGGGGCAGCGCCACACCTACCGCACCTTCACCCGCATGCTGGCGCAGGGCGGCGACGCGCTCCTGGAGGAGGCGTTCTCCTCCGAGCGGGCCCGCGAGTTCGTCCACCAGGACGGCGTCCGCGAGAGCCTGCGGCGTCTGGAGCGCGACCCCGAGAACGGCAGCGTCGAACACCTGCTGCGGCTGGTCAACCTCGGCCTGCTGGAACGCATGACCGCGGAGCTGCCCGTCCACCCGGCGGCCGCCTTCAAGGCCCCGGAACCGGTCACGTATCCGTACTCCGCGTGGGAGGAGAGCGAGGAGCACATCCGCGAACTCACCCTGCGACGGCCCGTGGTGGACCCGGAGGCCGTGTACGGGCTCCGCTCCGACACCCTGCTCGCCCACGTGCCGGCCCAGCCCGGCACCTGGTACCTGCTGGTCGACGGAGCGTGCGAGTTCGTCCTCGACGAGGACGAGGAACCCGCCCTGACCGCGCTGCTGCGCTCCCTGGACGGAGAGACCTCCCTGGAGAAGGTACTGGCCTGCGCCGGCCTGTCCCTGGACGGGCTGCGCCCGCAGCTGGAAGACGTGCTCGACCTCGGCCTCGTCGTCGAGGCCGCCCCGAAGGGAGCCGTCCGTGTCCGATGACCGCGCGCACCAGCTGGAAGAGCTGCGCACGCTGGGCCTGTTGCCCGACTCCTGGGTCTGCGTCTTCGAGGCGGGCTCACTGGTCCGGGGCTGGGGCAACGCCTCCAGCGACGTGGACCTCTACGTGGTCTCCGAGGAGCCCTGGACGGGCGGGGGCGCCTCGCGCCATCCCGTACCGCTCACGCCCTCCGCCGTCCTCGGCGAGGAGACCTTCGTCGGTGCGATGCGCTGGGACATCCGGTACTGGACCCGCGGCCAGGTGGAGCAGGTACTGGCCAAGGCCACCTGGGAAGCCTTCGAGCGGGGGGCAGAGGAACTCTCGCTGCGCGAGGTCCAGTTGCTCGACCGGCTCGCCTTCGGGGCGGCGGCGGGCGGCGGTGAGCTGCTGGCGCGGTGGCGCGTCGAGGCGGAGGGCTCCGCGTTCCGCTCCATCGTCGCGTCACGCATCCTGAACATGGCCGACTCCCGCATCGAGGACGCCGTGGGCCAGCTGGAGGCGGGCGACCTGGAAAGCGCCGTGCTGTCCGCGCGGGCCGCGTTCCACTACACGGTCGACGCGCTCCTCGCCTCCGAGGGCGAGTGCGGTCCGGGCGAGAAGTGGCGGGCGCGCAAGCTCCGGGCCACCGCCCCCGACGTGCTGCCCTTCGACACGTACTGGGCCTTGGAGACGATGCGGTCGTTCGACCCCGAGCAGCCCGGACTGTGGATCAACGAGGTGCTCACGGTCTGCCGCGGCATCGCCATGGAGGTGGACATCTGATGAGCACGGCAGGTCCGGTGACGCGCGCGTCCGTCCCCTCCGTCCGCCCCGACATCCGGGTGCGCAAGATCCGCGGCACCCTGGTCGTCGCGGTCCCCGAGCAGGCCTTCGAGCTCGCCGAGACCACGGCGTTCATCTGGAAGCGGATCGACGGGGTGCTCTCCGTGGAGCGCATCGCCGAACTCCTCGCCCAGGAGTACGAGATCGACGTGGAGACGGCCGTCGAGGACACCGTCGAGGTCCTCGCGGAACTCGTCGAGTACGGCGCCGTCCGTGTCTGACGCGTCCGGGCCGACGGCCGCCGAAGTGATCAGGGCGTGGCGCGATCCCCTCTTCCGCGCCTCGCTCGACGACCGCGCGCGAGCCGCGCTGCCCGCGCATCCTGCGGGCGAGATCGAGGTACCGGGACTGGACCGGGACTAGTGCCGCGCTCACAGCACTGGCGGACAGGGCGGGGGAACAGCGGGAACAGCGGGAACAGAACGAAAGGCGAGACGGTGCTGGACGCATTCCTCGACGACGCGCGCTGGTGGGCGGGACTCACCCCCGCGGAGCGCCGCACGGCCGGGGGCATTGAGCCGGACCCCGAAGAGGGCGGGCGCGGGACGGCACGGGTCCGCCTGTGGCAGGGGGGCCTGCTCGTCCCCGGGCTGCGCGTCGACCCGGACGTACTGGCCGCCCGGTGGGGCGTGGCTCCCGGCCGGCTCGCCCTGCTGGCCGCCGAGTCCCCGCGGGAACTGAAGCTGCGGCTCCCGGGCACGCCGGAGTGGGTGCGCGTACTGGTCGACGCCTGGCGGCGGTTCCCGGGCGAGGCCCTCCCCGGCGACGCACCCGGCGACGCCCTCCCCGGCCCGGCCTCCCCCGCGCTCCCCGCCCCCTCGGCCGCCGACGGCGCGGCCACCGACTGGCTGGGAACGCCGCACTGGCTGGGGCCGCTCGCGGCCTGGGCTCGCGAGGAACTGCGCGGCCGCCTCGGGTCCGCGGGCCGACTGCCGGACGGGCACCCGCTGTTCGCGCCCGACACGGCCACCCTGCGCACCATGGTCCAGCGGACGCTGGTGCTGGAGATCAACGCCGCCCGCCTGGAGGGCCGGCTCGACGGTGCGACCCCCGAAGCGCGCTACGAGGCCTTCGGCGCGGAGCTGCGCGACCCCGTGCGGGCCCTGGACCTCCTGGCCGGACACCCCGTGCTGGCCCGCGGCCTCGTGGACCACGTACGGCGGTGGGTCGAGGTCCGGGCGGAGTTCGCCGAGCGCCTGAGCGGCGACTTCCCCGAGCTGCGCGAGCGGTTCGCGATCCCCGGCGAGGGCCTGCGGGACGTGGCCGACATCGTGTTCGGCGCCGGCGACGCGCACCGCGGCGGCCGCACGGTGGCCGTCGTCGGCTTCCGCGACGCGGCCGGGTACGTCCGGCTGGTGTACAAGCCGCGCAGCCTGGCCGTGGACACCCACGTGAACGGACTCCTCGACTGGATCAACGACCGCGGCCCCCGGCACCCCTTGCGGACCTCGGAGCTGCTGGAACGCCCCGGACACGGCTGGTGCGCCTTCGTCGACGCCGCGCCCTGCGCCGACGCCGCCGCCCTCGGCCGGTTCGCCTGGCGGCTGGGCGCCCACCTCGCGCTCTTCCACGTCCTGGGCTGCTCGGACATGCACCTGGAGAACCTGATCGCGGCCGGCGAGCACCCGGCCTTCATCGATCTCGAGGCGATCTTCCACACGGAGTCCGCGGACCCGGCCGATGCCGACCCCGTGGACCTGCTGCTGCGCGCCTCGGTCCTCGCCGTCGGGCTGCTCCCGCAGCGCGTGGTGAAGGCCGGCGGGACCGGCCCGCACGCCATGGAGATCAGCGCCATGGCGGGCGGTCCCGCCCCCGGCGAGCTGGAGCTCCGGCCCGAGCTCGTCCTCGCCGGAGCCGGCACCGACCGGGTGCGGTCCGCCCGCGAGCGGATCCCCGTACCGGAGTCGGGCAACCGCCCCGTCCTGGACGGCCGGCCCGCCGACCCGTCGGCGATGCTCCCGCGGCTGATCGAGGGCTTCGAGGACTGCTACCGGCTCCTGCTCGCCGGACGCGACGAACTGGTTCCCCGGCTGGACGCGTTCGCCGGTGACGAGGTCCGCGCCGTCCTGCGCAACACCTCCGCCTACCGGGCCCTGCTGGAAGAGGCCTGGCACCCGGACCTGCTGGGGGACGGCCTCGACCGCGCATACCTCATGGAGGCGCTGGACCCGGACGGGGAGGGCGACGCGGCGGTCCTGGCCAGCGAGCGCGGGCAGCTGGCCCGCGGCGACGTCCCCGCCTTCACCGCCAGGCCCTGCGGCACGGCGCTGTCCGACGACGGCGGCGTGGTGACGAAGGGCTTCTTCCAGCGGAGCGGACTGGAGAGCGCGCGGCTCCGGCTGGCGGCCCTGAGTGAGGAGCACCTCCGCGAGCAACTGTGGTTCGTTCACGCCTCCCTGGCCACCCGCGAGCTCGGCGGCCATGCGCAGGAGCGCGTACGCGAACAGGCGGACGGGCAGGGGCAGGAGGACGGTCAGGCGCAGGAGGGCCCCGTTGCCGTCGGTCCGCGCGGACGGCCCGGCACGGCCCCGGAGCCCGACCCGGACGCTGCGCTCGCCGCCGCTTCCCGCATCGGGGACCGGCTGCTCGCGTCCGCACTCCGCGGCGAGGACGGCGTCGTGGAGTGGGTCAACCTCAACCTGGTCGGCGAGCGGTACTGGGTGGTCGGGTCCAGCGGGCTCGGGCTCTACTCCGGCGTGACCGGCATCGCCCTGTTCCTGGCCGAACTGGCCGCCGTGACCGGTGTCGAGCGCTACGAGCACGCGGCGCGCGAGGTCGTGGACGCCCTGGCCGACCCCGACGGCATGCCCGAACCGGAGGACCTGCGGGGCATGCCCGTCGGCGGGTACGAGGACCTGTGCGGGGTGCTGTTCCTCCTCGCCCGGGCCGGGCGGCTGTGGGAGGCGCCCGCGCTCCTGGACGCGGCCCGCTCGCTGGTGCCCGCGGTGCGGCAGAACCTGGAGGACGACGCGCCCTTCGACTCCGGTGACGTCGTGGACGGCGTCGCCGGGACCGCGCTCGCCCTGATCGCCCTCGACGCCGGCCGGCCCGGGGAGGCGACCCGCGAGGCCGTGCGCCGGGCGGGCGAGATCCTGCTCGGGCGCGAACCGCTGCCCGGGGACGTCCCCGGGTTCGGGCACGGACGGGCGGGCCGGGCCTACGCGTTGTCCGCGATCGCCGGCCACACGGGCGAGCCGCGCTTCGCCGAGGCCGCCGCCCGCACCGTGGCCGAGGACCGCTCCGTGGCCGGTACGGACCCGCGCACCCGTGCGGCCGCCGGCACCGGCACCGGCGCCGGCATCAATGCCTGGTGCCGGGGCGCCGCCGGCACGCTGCTGGCCGCCGCGAGGCCGGACGGTGCCGCGCTCACCGGCAGCCCGGAGCTCTCTGCCGTACGGGAGGACCTGCGGGCCGGGGTCGGCAACGACTCGCTGTGCCACGGCACCCTCGGCCTGGCCGAAGCCCTGCGCGCGGCCGGTGAGAGCGCCGGGGACCCGGCCCTGGTCGACGAGGCCCGCCGGGCGGCGACCGCAGTGGCGCACCGCGTCCTCGCGGGCGACGTCCGCACGGGCGTTCCGCGCCGCCTGTGGGTGCCGGGCCTGATGAACGGCGCGGCGGGAATCGGCTACGGCCTGCTCCGCACCGCGCTGCCCGGGCGCGCGGTGCCCGACGTCCTCCGCTTGGGGACCTGAGGCCGAACCCTTCGAAGGCTCCCGCTCCCCCACCGTGAGAAATGGAAAGAACATGCTCGAACTGCCCGTCATCCGTGAGCTCGTCTCCCGCTGCCTCATCGAGGACCTCGGCCGCGGAGACACGACCACGGACGCGTGCGTCCCGCCCGAGGCCGAGGGCCGGGCGGTCATGGCGGCCCGGGAGGACCTCGTCTTCTGCGGCGGGGCCCTGGTGCGGGAGGTCTTCGCCCAGCTCGACCCGCGGGTCGAGGTGGAGCAGCTGTGCCGGGAGGGCGAGCTGCTCACCGCCGGAAAGGCCGCCGTGGCCCTGGCGGGACCCGCACAGTCGCTCCTCAAGGGCGAGCGCCTGGCGCTCAACTTCGCCCAGCGGATGAGCGGGGTGGCGACCTTGACCCGTTCGTTCGTCGACGCCCTGACCCCGGGCTCCGCCACCCGGATCACCGACACCCGCAAGACCACGCCGGGCCTGCGGGTCGTGGAGCGGTACGCGGTCCGGTGCGGTGGCGGATACAGCCACCGGTCCGACCTCGGCGCGGCGGTCCTGATCAAGGACAACCACGTGGCGGCCGCCGGAGGCATCACCGCGGCGGTGACCCGCTCCCGGGCCGCCGCCACCCACGCGACGCGCATCACCTGCGAGGTCGACACCCTGGAGCAGCTGAGCGAGGCGATCGAGGCCGGGGTCGACATCGTGATCCTCGACAACTTCACCGACGAACAGATCGCCACCGCCGTGGAGTTCACCGGCGGGCTGGCCGTCATCGAGGTCTCCGGCTCCGTCTCGCGGGAGCGGATCAGGGACATCTCCGCCCTCGGCGTCGACGTCGTGAGCATCGGGGCCCTGACCCATTCCGCGCGCGCCGTGGACCTCGGTCTCGACTGGACCGCGTAACCCCGACCCCATGTTTCATTCCACCCGAGAAGGAGGTGCCCGTGCCCAAGGCAGTTCTTGATGTCAGCGTGCGTTATCTGGACCAGGACCTCCGGGAGGAATACCTGCGGAGCCTCAGCCTGAGCGACTACCTCTACCAGGAGCCTCCGACCGGACTTCCGCGCCTGATCGAACGCGACTACGTGAAGCCGGATTTCTTCGACTGGGCGAACCTCAAGATCGAGGAGGCCGGGTTCGATCCGAAGGAGATCGAGCTCCGCTACGCGTCGATCGACGTCCGGCTGGCCCCGATCCGCGCATCGGGACGGCCCCTCTCCTTCCCTTTCATGATCAACTCGGCCTTCACCTACAACGGTCTGAACCTCCACGGCCCCTTCGTCGCGGGGCACCAGGCCGGCATTTCCATGGTGCAGTCGCTCTCCGAGGTGAAGTACGCCCGGTTCAACCTCCCGCCGCACCTGGACGGGGTGTTCACCAGCGACCACCAGACCTCGGTCATCGCGGACAGCATCCACGGGATCAAGACGGCGCCGGGCGTGGACGGGCTGATAGCGGCCCTGCCCGACCGCGGCCGCGACCCCGAGATGTTCCAGAAGTCGAACATCGCCCGCGTGCTGACCGGAGGCCACATCACGGACGCCGCGCACGACCGGGAACCGGGGACCACCTGGCCCGGAAACCACCTGCGCGGCGTGCCGTTCAAGATCACGCCCGAGGTGTACGGAGGTCGCATGCCGCTCTACGCGAACGACTTCACGTACTACTCCTTCCTGCGCTCCGACCTCCACGACGAACTGCTCCGGGACGCGCGGTTCCTGAGGCTCATCGACCTGATCCGGCGGCTCGGCCCATCATTCAAGGCCAACCGGCCCAACGCGTCCGAAGGCCTGCTCTTCAACCCGCAGCGCAACATGCAATTCATCACGGAACTCATCACCCGGAGCGCACAGTGATCAGCATTCCCGTTCCCCTCGCGACCGGCCCGAGGCCCGAGCGGGGACTGCTCGTCAGCTTCTCCGGCGTCGACGGGTCCGGGAAGACCACGAGCATCCGGCGCCTCAAGGGGACCCTGCGCAGGAACGGCTACCGGGTCCGCGTGTTCAAACTGCCCAGCAACGAGGCCAAGACGCTGCGCCTGTTCACGGAGTACAAGAAGGACCCGCTGACGGCCCAGTCCGAGGGCCGGGTCGACATCTTCTCGATGTTCCTGGCGGTGACCGGAGACCGGCTCAACACCATCAGGACCAGGATCCTCCCGCTGCTCGACGCGGGGTACGCGGTGATCGTCGACCGCTACCTCTACTCGGCGATCTGCGAGGCCGTCATCTCCTCCAGCGGGTTCACGCCCACGCAGTGGCGGGTGATCTCGGACATCATTTCCGAGTTCCCGACGCCGCACGTCGCGTTCTTCACCCGTGTGAGCTTCATCGAGGCCCGCAAGCGGATCAACTCCCGCGAGGCGGAGCGCGACGACTTCGTCGACCCCGTCCTCTTCAACGAGCGGATCGACGCCTTCGAGATCGTCCGGAGCAAGTTCGAGGGCGTCCTCGTGGACACCGCCCTGGACGAGCACTCCTGCTTCAAGATCGTCTCGCGCGAGGTCGGCCGGCACGTGAAGCACCCGCCCGCGCGGCCGTAACCGCGTACGGCATACCCCGGGCCGCCGGCCGACGTCTCCGTCGGCCGGCGGCCCGGCCGTTCGCCGACCCGGCGGCTCAGCCGTCGTAGCGGATCGACTCCCTCTCCCAGTCCTCGCGGTTGCGCACGTACAGCGGGGAGGGGGCGACGATCGACCGGGTCTCGGCCGAGCCCGGTCGCAGGCGCCAGCGCACGGTTCCGGTGACCAGGGAGGCGCACGAGTCGATGAAGCACTGGCTCGCCTTGCGCAGCTCGCCGAACCAGCGCCCTTCCAGCGCCTCGCGCACCCACACCTGTTCGAGGTGCATCTTCTCCCGGATGGTCTCGGCGTCAAGCGTCGCCGTCTCCAGGTGCCGGTAGGTCTTCAGCAGCAGCTCCGCGGCCGGCATCTCGCGCAGCTCCATGACCTTCTGTCCGCCGGGAAGGTGTTCGAGCCCGCTGTAGCGGCCGATCCCGTGCGCGCCCGCCCGGTGGTTGAGGTGCTCGACGAGCGCGCGCAGCGGGAAGCGGACCCCGTTGACCGAGACGGGCACACCGGCCTCGAAGCCGATCTCCACGCTCTCCTCCGGTGGGTGCCCGCCGCGCACGCTCCAGGCGTACAGGTGCTCCGGGACCGTGTGCTCCTCCGGGTCGTCGAGGATCCCGGACTCGAACTCCCGGCACCACAGGTTCGCGTCGATGCTGGCGATCCGCTTGCTCATGTGGACGAGCCCGATCGACTCCAGCTCCCGGGCCTTCTCCTCGCGGTCCACCGGGTCGAGGTCGTAGGGCGTGCCGTACTGGCCCTGGTAGCGCAGGAGGCGGAACGCGCCGTTGAGCCGACGCAGCGTGTTCTGCGAGCGGTTGGCCGTGTGCAGGACGCCCGACGCGTCCAGGCCGGCGGCCACGTCCACGGCCAGCTCGGCGATCAGCGGCCTGCTGAGCGAGGAACTGATCGGGTGGGTGCCGAGGTACACGGCCTGCGCGGAGATCGCCGGGCGGACGTACTCCTCGGCGAACCGGGTGCGACCGTCGATGACGTGCAAGGTGACCGAGAGCTGGTCCGCGACGAGCCGCAGCTCCTCCATGCCCTCGCCCGCGCCCAGGTCGACGCTGACGGCGTGGACGTCGGTGAACCCGGCCTCCGTCAGCCGGTGGAGGAGGTAGCTGCTGTCCAGGCCGCCGCTGAAGAGCGTGACCAGGGGACGCGCGCGGTCGAACCGCCGCGGGGAGAGGTCGGCGAACGACCGGATGAGGGGTCTGTGCACGGAATCCTTCAACGTACGGTCTCCTGTTCCATGATGCGCCGCAGCTCCTCGGTGAAGTCCGTGAACGCCGGCGCGGTCAGCAGCGCCGCCAGGGGAATGTCGGCGCCCAGCCGCTCGCGGAGCGTCTCCACGACGTGGACGACCTTGAAGGAGTCGCCTCCGAGGTCGAAGAAGTCCTCGTCCGGGCCGACTTCGGCCACCTCCAGCACCTCGCACCACACCTGGGACACCACGGACGCCAAGGACTCCCCCGCGTCCGCCCCGTCCGCCCCGTCCACCGCGGCCGCGTGCGCCGGCCGTTCCGGGTGGGCGGCGGCCACCGCGGCCGCGTCGGCCGAGCGCTTCGCGGCCCACTCCGCCAGCAGGAGTCGGTCCGTCTTGCCGTTCGCCGTCAGCGGCAGCCCGTCGACCGTCTCGATGGCCGAGGGCACCATGTAGTGCGGCAGCCAGGCCCGCAGCAGCTCCCGTACGGACGGGGCCAGGTCCTCGGCCCGCGCGTCCTCCTCGGGCACCACGAAAGCGGTGAGCCGCTTCCCGCTGCCCTCGCCGTGCGCGACGACCGCCGCCTGCCGGACGCCCTCGCAGCGGGCGGCGGTCGTCTCGATCTCGCCGAGCTCCACGCGGATCCCCCGGATCTTCACCTGCCCGTCGACGCGGCCCAGGAATTCGAGGACCCCGTCGGGACGGGACCGCACCAGGTCACCGGACCGGTAGAGGCGGCCGTCCGGACTGACCGGCGGGGCGTCGAGGAAGCGTTCCGCGGTGAGCTCGGGCCGGTTCAGGTACCCGAGGGCGAGACCGGCGCCGCCGATGTGGAGCTCGCCCGGCTCCCCCTCGGGGACCGGGGCGCCGCCCTCGTCGAGGATCCACAGCTCCGTGTCCCGGATGGCCGTGCCGATGAACACCGTCTCGGGGTCCGGATCGCGCGGGCACACCCAGGCGGTGCAGTAGATGGTGCACTCGCTGGGGCCGTAGAGGTTGGTGAGGCTTGCCGTGGAGCGGGCGTGGAAGCGCTTGACCAGCTCCGGGGCGAGCGGCTCGCCGCCGGTCAGGACCTGGCGCAGGCCGTCGTAGCGCTCGGCCGGATCGCGGGTGAGCAGGAAGAGTTCGAGCAGGGACACCACGCAGTAGAACGTGGTGATCCGGTGGTCCTCGATCAGCCCCGCGAGGTAGTCGGCGTCGCGCTGGCGGCCGGGCGCGGCGATCACCACGGTGGCCCCGGCCAGGAGCGGCCAGTAGAGCTCGCAGAGGTACATGTCGAAGGTGCACACCGTGTGGTGGATCATCCGGTCGTGCTCGTCCATGCGGTGCGTGTCCTGCAGGGCCCTGAGCCGGGAGACCAGGGCCCGGTGGCTGATCAGCGCGGCCTTCGGGCGCCCGGTGGACCCGGAGGTGTAGATGACCACGGCGGGGTCGTCGGCGGAGCCGGGGAGGCGGCGCCGCTCCTCCTGCCGCTGCGGCCCCGGCTCCCGCGCGGGCGGGGCCTCGTACTCCTCGTCGGTCAGCACGAGGAGGCCGGAGACCCCGGAGAAGCGGGACCGGAGCCCGGAGCCGGTCAGGAGCACCCGGGGAGCACAGTCCTCGATCGTCCCGAGGGTCCGCCGCAGCGGTTCGTGCACGTCGAACGCGGCGTGGGCGGCGCCCGCGAAGACGGAGCCGAGCACGGCCACCACGAACTCCACGGACCGCTCGTGGTAGACCGCGACGCGGTCGCCGGGGCGGACGCCCCGCGCGCGCAGCGCGTCGGCGGCCCGCAGGACGCGGTCCCTCAGCTCGCCCGCGGTCAGTACGGTGTCCTCGAAGATCAGCGCGGGGAGCTCGGGGCGGCTGTTCCACCGTTCGAGCAGGAGGGCGTCGATCCGGTGGCCGGGATCGGCTGCGGCGGTCGTCATGGAAGTGAACCTCACATCGGGCCAAGCGGTGAGAACGAGTACGAGTACGACTTCGAGTTCGAGAACGAGAACGAGAACGGCCGTGGCGGCCGGTGCTGTGGCGGCCGGGAAGGTGTGCCGGTCACGGCACTAGCGGCGGACGGCGGTGAAGTGGTCGAGGCTGTCGGCGAGGGCGCCGACCAGGGCCCCGGGATCCTCCGTCAGGAGCATGTGCCCGCCCGGGACCAGGACGCTGCGGACGTCCTCGCTGAACAGGGACCAGTCGGCGGTCCGCTCGTCGGGGCACAGCTCGTCCCCGTCGCCGAACACCGTCAGCAGCGGGCACGCCAGGAGCGGTTCCGGTTCGGACGCGTAGTCCTCGACGGCCCGCATGTCGGCGACGATGGCCGGCAGCACCAGCGCGAACATCTCCGCGTTGGCGGCGAGCGAGGCCGGGACCCCGCCGAACTCCTCCAGGATCTCCAGGACCCTGGCCGGCTCGTCCGTGTCCCGCAGGGAGGGACGGCCCGGCCGGGGCCGCTCCGTCACCGCCCACTGCGATACCGCCACCAGGCCCGCGACCGGACCACCGGCGCGGCCGCCGTCCTCGCGCTGCACCGCCCGTACGGCCTCCAGCCCGATGACGGCCCCCGAGCACACTCCTACGACGATCAGCGGGGCCGTGCCGGGCAGCGCGTGGAGGGTGGCCACGACGTCGTCCACCAGGCCGGGCAGTTCGGGCACGTCCTCGCGGATGCGCGACTCGCGGCCCGGCATCCGGGCCGTGGCGACGAGCCAGTCGGCCGGTGCGTGCTGCGCGAAGGCCAGACCGCTCGCCGCGCCACCGCCGGCGTGCGGAACGATCAGGACGCGCAGCGCGGCCTCCTGCGGGGCGGCGCCCCTGATGACGAAGTTTCTTGCGGACACGCTCTGCTCTCCTGGAGGGGGTGGGGACGTGGACCGTGCGCGGGGCCGCACGACGCGGCCGAAGCCCCCCGCGCGGTGGTGGTGTCGCCCCGCGGTCAGCCCGTCATGACGAACTCGGTGAGGGCCCGGGTCAGGTGGCCGGGGTCCCGGGCACCGGCCAGTTCGCGGGCCGAGTGCATGGACAGGCCGGCCACGCCGACGTCGACGGTGGTCACGCCCAGCCGTGCCGCGGTGATCGGCCCGATCGACGTGCCGCAGCCCATCGCGTTGTTGGAGACGAACCGCTGCCACGGCACGCCGGCCCGCTCGCAGGCCGCCGCGAAGGCGGCGACGCCGGTGCCGTCGGTGGCGTAGCGCTGGTTGACGTTGACCTTGACCACGGGACCGCCGTTGGGCAGCGGATGGTTGTCCGGGTCGTGCCGCTCGCTGAAATTGGGGTGGACCGCGTGGGACATGTCCGAGGAGACGCAGAACGAGCCCGCCACGGCCCGCGCCAAGTCCTGGCCGCTGCCCCCGCGGGCGTCGACCGAGCGGCTCAGCACCCGCTCCAGCAGCGGGCTCTGGGCTCCGGTCTCGGAACCGCTGCCGCACTCCTCGTGGTCGAAGGCCGCGAGCACCGGGATCCGGAGCCGGCTACCCGGCCCGATGTCCCCGGACCAGGCCTCGGCGGCTGCCGTGAGCGCGCCGACGCCCGCGTGGACGGACAGCAGGTTGTCCAGGCGCGAGGACGCCAGGAACTCCCGCTCCGCGCCGAGGAAGCCGGGGGCCTGTACGTCGTGCAGCATCAGGTCCCAGCCGAGGACCTGCCCGGCGTCCAGCTCGGCCGCCCCTGCGACCCGGCGCAGCAGCGCGCCCCGCTCCGTGGCGCCCAGGGACCAGATCGGCTGGGTGTGGCGCTGCCGGTCGAGGGCGAGCCCGTCGTTGACCGTGCGGTCCAGGTGGATGGCCAGCTGCGGTACCCGGAACAGCGGTTCGTCGATCCTGACGAGGGTGGAGGTGCCGTCGCGCAGGGTGAGCCGTCCGGAGATGCCGAGGTCCCGGTCGAGCCAGGTGTTGAGCGGCACCCCTCCGTAGATCTCCACGGCGATCTGGCGCCAGCCCGCCGAGCCGGTGTCGGGCGTCGGCTTGACCCGGAGGTTCGGGGAGTCCGTGTGCGCGCCGATGATGCGGAACGGCGTGTGCGCCGGGGCTCCTTCGGGGACGTACCAGGCGACGAGGGCGCCCGCGCGCGCGATGAAGCTGCCGCCGCTGCGGCCGCTCCACTCGTCGGTCTCGCTCAGCTCCGTGAAACCGGCCTTCTCCAGGCGGCGCGCCGACTCGGCGACCGCGTGGTAGGGCGAGGAACCCTCCCGCAGGAAGGCGAGCAGGTCCTCGGCAAGGCCGGTGTCGTGACCGGTGTCGTGACTGGTGTCGTGACTGGTGTCGTGGCCGGTGTCGGTGACCGCGGTCATTCGGCTTCCGCCTCTCGGGGCGTCGGGTGGGCGCCGTCGGCGGCGAGCAGGGCTGCCATCGGACGGTCGGGGTCGGCGCTCAGGTCCGCGAGCAGCGCTTCGTAGGAGGACAGGAGGCCTTCGGCCGTCTCCCGGTCCCACAGGTCGGCCGAGTACTCCAGGAAGGTGCGGTAGCCGAGGTCCGGGTCGCGGCGCGGCGAGAGGCCGAAGACCAGCTCCGCCCGGCTCACCGGCGGGGCGAGGTCCTCGACCTCCACCCGCAGGCCGGGGATCTCGACGTCGGTGTCGCCGTAGTTCTGGAACGCCAGCACGTACGGGACCCGGTCGGGGACCTCGGTGGCCCCCGCGTCGCGCATCGCCTGCAGGATGCGCGCGGTCGGCAGGACGTTGGCCATGACGGCCAGTGCCTCGGCGCCGGTCCGGGCCACCAGCTCGGCGAAGGTCTCCTTCGGGTCGATGCGCACCCGGACCATGACGGCCGTGGTGGTCAGCGCCACGAGCGATTCGAACTCCGCGCCCTCGCGGTTCGCGTACGGGACGCTCAGCAGGACGTCCCGCTCCCCCGACAGCCGTGCGAGGTGCACGCCGAGCGCCGCCGCGGAGACCGCGAACGGGGTCACCCGGCGGGCGGCCGCGAGCGCCTCGACGGCCGTCCGCGCGGCGCCGGGGACCACCCCGCGCACGGTGTCGCCGTCGCCGCTGAGCTTCTCGGGCCGCGGCCGGTCCGTGGGTACGTCGAGGCTGACCGGTGCCCCTTCGAGGTACGCGGCGCAGTGCGCGGCCCGCCGTGCCTCGACGGCGGGGCTCTTCTCCCGCCGCTGGTGGCGGGCGTAGTCGGTCGGCTGGGAGGCGGGCGCGTCGAGCCCGTGCGCCCGGCCGGCCGCGGCCGCGGTGTACAGCTCGGCGAGTTCGCGCACGAGCACCGAGTGGGACCAGCCGTCGGCGCAGATGTGGTGCAGCGTGAACATCAGCAGCCACTCGTCCTCGGCGACCCGCAGCAGTCTGAGCGGGGCGAGCGTGGTGCGGGTGATGTCGATCGGCGTCTGCGCCTGCCGACGGCACACCTGGTCGGCCCGGGCGGCGCGCCGTTCGGGCGCGAGGCGGGTGAGGTCGTCGGTCTGGAGCCGGACCGGCCCGGCCGCCAGCACCTCCTGCCACCAGTCCTGCGCCTCGTCCTGCGCGAAGCGCAGGCGCAGGGCGTGGTGGCGGGCGACCAGTTCGGTGAGCGCCGTGCGCAGGGCGTCGGGGTCCAGGGCGCCGTGGAAGCGGATCCTGGTCGGCACGTTCCAGATCTGGGGCTGCGGGAAGGAGTAGTGGCCGGCGATCATTCGTTCCTGCTGGTCACTGACCCGGGCCCGGTCCACGACCTCGCCACCGCGCGGGGCGGCGGGGGCCGAAGCGGAAGGGGAAGCCGAAGCAGGGGTGGGGGCGGTGGCCTCGGCCGTGTCCGCCTGCCCGGTACGACCGGCCGCCCCGGCCGGATCCGTCTCCCCGGCCGTCGCGTCCTGCCCTTGGGCTTCGCCGAGCGCCAACCGGCGGGCCATCGCGCCCAGGTTGGGGTCCGCGAAGAATTCGGCCAGGGAGAAGTCGACGTCCAGCGCGTCCCGGACGCGGTTGATGAGGCGGATCGCCGCGATCGAGTTGCCGCCGAGATCGAAGAAGTCGGCGTCGTCGGCCACCTCGTCGACCTTGAGGACGGTCTTCCAGAGCGCGCGCAGTTCCTCCGTGACGACCGGCCCGATGGCCAGCCCGCCGACCGGCCCCACGGCCGGGTCCTCGGGGACCTCCGGAGCCACCGGCGCGGTGTCCCGGACCAGTTCGGCGTCACCGCCCGTCATGGCCGCCAGGACGCGGTCGAGGTCGCCCAGGTAGTCCGCGGCCGTCGCGGCGTCGAAGAGGTCCGCGTCGTAGCGGAGGCGCAGCCGCAGGCCGGAGCGGGTGCGGATGGCCATCAGGGCCATTTCGAGCGGCGCGGACTCCGTACCGCCGTCGACCTCCCCCGCGCTCAGTCCGGGCAGTTTCACCCGGGTCAGCGGCGCCGTGTCGAGGTCGGCCGACACGGTGATCAGCGGCCGCGGGTTGCCCCGGTCCGGGTTGACGGCCGCGAGCAGCGCGTCGAGGTCGACGTGCTGGTGGGCGTCCGCCTCGAACAGGGCGTCGCGCGTGGCCCGTACGGCGTCGGTCAGCGGTGTCGTCGCCGTCAGAGACGCGCGCAACGGCAGGACGCAGACGTGGAAGCCGACCGTATCGGCGCTCTCCGGCGTGCGCCGGCCGAAGGTGGAGCCGACGACGAACTCGTCCTGGCCGCACCGCTCGCGCAGGACGAGCTGCCAGGCGGTCAGCAGCGTGGCGAACAGGGTGACGCCCCGCTGTCCGCTCCACTCCTGGAGCCCGGACAGGCGGGCGCTGTCGAGGCGGATCTCCGCGGCCGCGCCGCTCCCGGCCACCCGGCGGCCGCGCGGCCGGTCGGTGGGCAGGGCGGGCACGGGCGGCAGCGGGGCGAGGTAGTCCCGCCACCACCGCAGGTCGGCCGGATCCCGGTCGGGCCCGTCGGCGCCGACCGTGGTGCCGGCGGGCGCCGCGAACCGTGCGGTGCGGCCCTCGACGGCGGCCGTGTAGAGCTCTTCGAGGTCGGCGGCGAGGAGGGTGGCGGAATGCCCGTCGGTGACGATGTGGTGCATGCCGAGCACCAGGACGTGCTCCTCGTCGGCGAGGGCCAGCAGGCGCGGGGTGAACAGCGGGCCTTCGGCCAGGTCGTACGGCCGCGCGCTCTCCTCCCTCAGCACGGCGGCGACCGCCGCGTCGGCGTCTTGCCCGCGGAGGTCGGTCAGCCGCAGCGCGATGCCCGGCGCGGCCCGGACGACCTGCTGGACCGTCTCGTCCCCGGTGCCCGCGCGGAACACGGTCCGCAGCGCGGCGTGCCGCTCCACGAGGCCCGCTACGGCGGCACCGAGCGCGGTCTCGTCCAGCGCGCCGTGCAGCCGTACCGCCTGGACCTCGTTGTACGCGGCCCGGTCGCCGATCAGCTGGGAGGCGAGCCAGAGCCGGCGCTGGGCGTCGGTCGCGGGCGCGGACACGTCGGCGGCCGGCCGGGCGTCCTCGTGGTGGCGTGCGCGCAGCGCGTCGAGGCGTTCGAGCCCCGCGCGCATCAGGTCGGCCGGCATGCCGAAGTCGACCAGCGCGGCGATCTCGTCCACGCCGGCGGCGCGCAGGGCGTCGACCACCGGGGAGCAGGTCTCGGGCGTGCCGATCAGCGCGCGCTCGTCGCAGTAGCGGTCGTAGGCCCGGCGGAAGAGGTAGTCGAGGTCCTCGTCGCTGGCCGTGGCCACGGCCTCGGGGCTGCCGCCGATGGCTCCCGCGGCGGAGCGCATCTGGAGCGAGGAGCGCAGGTAGCGGCTCATCGGCTCCAGCGCCTGCGCCCGGGCCGTCGCGTGGTCCTCGCCGAGGTAGGTGTGCAGGAGTACGGTCACGCGGCCGGCGTCGGGATCGAGGCCGTGCTGCTCGCGCACCTTGCGGTAGTGGCCGATGTTCTCGGCGAGCTCGGCGACGGTCTGGTTCATCAGGTTGGTGACGATGCCCAGACCGCGCTCCGCGGCCTCCTCGTAGGAGTCGCGGCGCCCCGAGGTGGCCAGGAACATGGGGGGCTCGTCCTGTACGGGGCGGGGGTGGATCCGCAGCTCGCTCTCCCGGCCGTCGCCTCCCGTGCGCCGCAGGGTGCCGCCCCGCCAGAGCGTCCGTACGTCGTCGAGGTGGGCGAAGCCGATCTCCTTGCGGCGCGCGAAACGGTCCGGGTGGAGGGCGAAGTCCTGGGCGTGCCAGCCGGTGGCGCAGCCGATGCCCACCCGCCCGCCGGACAGGTTGTCGACGACCGACCACTCCTCGGCGACCCGGACCGGGTCGTGCAGGGGCAGGACGACGGAACCGGCGTTCAGCCGGATCCGGCTGGTCTCGCGGGCCAGGGCGGCCGCCAGCACGGACGGGTTGGGGAACAGGCCGCCGAAGGAGTGGAAGTGCCGCTCGGGCACCCACAGCGAGCTGAAGCCGCGCTCGTCGGCGAAGCGTGCCGTCTCCACGATCTGCTCGTACGCGTCGGCGGGCCGCGGCGGGCGCGCTGCGGCCCCGCCGTGCTCCCCGGCCGTCCCGGGGCCCTCGGCGTCGGGGTAGTCGCCGAAGAAGTACACCCCGAAGTCGGGGGCCGGCCGGGGGCGGGCGGGCCGTGGCAGGGGCTGGGCCTTCGGCAGGGGGCGCGGGCGGGTGGCGGGGAAGAAGCCACCCCCGCGCAGGGCGCGCAGCGAGTCCTTGACCGCGTCGGACACCCGCTCGACGTCGCCGTCGGTGTGCGCGGTCGACAGGTAGAAGCTGCGCCACTCCCACACGTAGATGCCGCGCAGCAGCAGGTGCTGGTAGAGCAGCTCCATGTCGGCCCGGTGGGTGAAGCGGAACATGGACCCGAAGTGGGCGAGTTCCAGGGGGAATTCCTCGTCCCGGAAGAACGCGTTCAGATCGTCGGCGAAGGCTCCGGTGCGGGCGTTGAGCCGCTCCTGGAGGCCGGGCCCCTCGGCGGTGAGGTGGGTGAGCACCGCCTTGGCCGCTGCCATGGAGAGCGGGTGCTGCATGTAGGTGCCGCCGAAGAACGTGGTTTCGACCTCGGGACGGCTGTCGTCCCCGTACCGCCAGAAGCCGCCGTCCACCCCGTCCAGGATGTCCGCGCGGCCCGCGATCGCGCCGATCGGGAAGCCGCTGCCGAGCGCCTTGCCGTAGGTGGCGAGGTCGGGGACGACTCCGTAGTGGTGCTGCGCGCCGCGCGGGTGGGGGCGCAGGCCGGTGAGCATCTCGTCGAAGAGCAGCACGATGCCGCGGCGCCGGGTGAGTTCCCGCAGGGTGCGCAGGAACTCCACCGGGCGCAGCCCGGGGTTGCGGCACTGGACGGGCTCGACGATGACGGCGGCGATGGTGTCGCCGAGCGCCTCGATGGTCTCCAGGGCCTCCTGGCTGCCGTACTCCAGCACGAGCAGCTCGGCCACGGCGCTGTCCGGGATGCCCCGGGTGACGGGCACGGCGCGGCCGGAGTCGGGGCCGGGGCGGCCGAGTACGGAGTCGATGTGGCCGTGGTAGGAGCCGCGGAACATGACCACGCGGTCGCGTCCGGTGGCGGCGCGGGCGAGCCGCAGGGCGGCCGAGTTCGCCTCCGTACCGGAGTTGGCGAACGCCACCCGCTCCAGGCCGGTGAGGTCGGCGAGCAGCTGGGCCACTTCGCCGGCCTCGACGGGCCGGGGGCCGAAGCGCAGGCCGTCGTCGAGGTGCTCCCGTACCGCCCGCGTGACGAACTCGGGCTCGTGGCCGAAGAGGAGGGCTCCGAAGCCCATCGTGATGTCGGTGTAGTCGTTGCCGTCGACGTCCGTGATCCGCGCCCCGCGCGCCGAGCGGGCCGCGAGCGGGTACAGCGTCTCCTTGGTCGAGCGGCGGAACCCGACGACGGCCCGGCTGTCGGCGAGGACCGCCCGCCGGCTCTGGGCCAGTGCCTTGGAGGTCGGGGTGGCCTCGACCAGGCTGCGGGCGAGCCCCGCCGCGTGGGCGCGCTGGGCGGCATCGGCCCCGTCGCCGGCCATGCCGGAGCCCGGGGGGAGCGTGACGCGCGGGCCGTGCAGGGCGGGCGC
>NZ_JAGGOW010000113.1 GCF_018614135.1 Streptomyces sp. ISL-66 | reverse complement strand
ACCCTGCACGGCGGCCCCCGAGGCGCCGGCCGCGCTGGCGGCGCCCGCGTCGGGCGACGCGCTGCCGCCGGAGTCGGCCCCGCCCTCGGCGAGCCCCTCAGAGTCGGCCTCACCCAGCCCGAGCCCGAGCGCCACCCCAAGTCCGACCCCACCGCCGACGCCCACGCCCACGCCCACCCCCAGCGCGAAGCCGACCCCGAAGTCCACGCCGCCGAAGCCCCCCGCCCCGGCCCCCGCTCCGGCCGGCGGCGGCCAGGCGGCCCAGGTGATCGCGCTGGTCAACTCCGAGCGCGCCGCGGCCGGTTGCGGGCCGCTCAAGGAAGACGCGCAGCTGCGGACGGCCGCCCAGGGCCATTCGGACGACATGGCGAGCCGGGACTTCTTCTCGCACACCAACCCCGACGGCGCCGACCCGGGGAAGCGGACGACCGCCGCCGGGTACCGCTGGTCCACGTACGGGGAGAACATCGCGAAGGGCCAGCAGACCCCGCAGCAGGTCATGGACTCCTGGATGAAGAGCCAGGGGCACCGCGAGAACATCCTCAACTGCTCGTTCAAGGACATCGGCGTGGGCATCCACCAGGGCCCCGGCGGTCCGTGGTGGACGCAGAACTTCGGGGCCCGGATGTAGCGCCCCGCGCCGCCCGCCCCGCGCCCGCCTCGCGCGCCGCCCTCGCTCCGCTCGGGCCGCCCCCACTCCCGCCGTCCCCCGCGCGGACGAATCCCCCGCCTGATTCAAAACCGGGGCAAGATAGGGGCTGGAACCAAACGGGCAGATCAGGGGGAGGTGACGCGCATGGCCAGGAAGAAGCTCCGTCCGCACCAGCGCGAGGCCGTCGACGCCGTCGTGCGGGCTCTGGAGCTGCCCGCCGGGCGCCTGGTCCCGCAGTCGGGGCTCCGGACCCAGGTCATCATGGCGACGGGCTCCGGCAAGTCACTGGTCGCCGTGCACGCGGCGGAGGAGCTGCGGAGCGGTCGGGTGCTCGTGCTGGTGCCCTCCCTCGACCTGCTCGTGCAGACCGCGGCGGCCTGGCGGGAGGGCGGCCGGACCGGGCGCGCCTTCGCCGTGTGCTCCCTGCGCGGCGAGGACGCCGGGGTGCCCACCACCACCGACCCGGCCGAACTGGCCCGCTGGGCGGGCCTGCCGGTGGACCGGGTGACGGTGTTCGCCACGTACGCCTCGCTCGGCCTCGGCACCATCGAGCACGCCCACCGGGAGGGGCTGCCGGGCTGGGACCTGATCGTCGTCGACGAGGCGCACCGGACCTCCGGGCGGATCGGCAAACCGTGGGCGGTGGTGCACGACAACACCCGGATCCCGGCCGTCCGGCGGTTGTACATGACGGCCACGCCCCGGGTCTGGCAGGACGGCGAGGAAGCGGACTACCCCCCGGACGCGGCGGGCGCCGGGATCCCCGAGGACGCGGCGGCCGCCGGGGACACCGCAGGGGTCGGGGGCGGCCCGGCCAGGACGCCCGGCCGGGGCGGTCTGGTGGCCTCCATGGAGGACGATCCGGCCGGGCCGTTCGGCGCCCGCTGCTACACCCTCACCCTCTCGGAGGCCATCGACCGGGGCATCTGCGCGCCGTACCGGGTGGTCTGCGTGGACGTCAGCGATCCCGACTTCCAGGCCGCCGTGCTGCTCGGCCCGGACGGCCGCTCCGACGCGGTGCGCGGGGTCCGGCTGGCGGCCCTCCAGACGGCGCTGGTGAAGGCGGCCGTCGACCAGGGTTTCCGGCGCACGCTCGTCTTCCACCATCTGACCAAGGAGGCCGAGGCCTTCGCAGCCGGGCTGCCCGCGGTGGCCGCACGGCTGCGCGCCACGAGCTGGGCACCCCGGCCGGTGTATCCCCGTACCGTCTGGGCGGACTGGCTGTGCGGGCAGCACACGGCGGCGCACCGGCGCCGGGTGCTGGGCGCCTTCGCGGACGACCGGATCGCCGACAAGGCGTTCCTCGGCAGTGTCCGCGTCCTGGGCGAGGGCGTGGACACCAAGGAGTGCGATTCGGTCTTCTGGGCCGACGTACGGGGTTCCATGCCCGACCTGGTCCAGGCCGTCGGCCGGGCGCTGCGCGTACGGCCCGGCGAGGGCAAGGTCGCCTCCCTGGTGGTGCCGGTGCTCCTGGGGCCGGGCGAGTCCCCCGAGACGATGCTGTCCTCACGGGCGTACGGGGACCTCGCGCGTCTGCTGGAGGCGCTGCGGGCGCACGACACCCGGCTCGTCGAGGCCCTGGCGCAGCCGCAGGCACCGAGCCGGCGCGCGGCGCAGAGCGCGAGCGGGGTGGGGGCCGTGGGCGCGTCCGGTCTGCGCGGCGGCGCCGAGGCCCTGTTGAGCTTCTCGGTGCCGCGCGATCCGGCGCTGCTGGCGGCCTTCGTCCGGCTGCGCGTCCTGCACCCGGAGCACGAGCACTGGCGGCGGGGCGTGGAGGCGGCCCGGTTGTACGCCGCGGCGAACGGGGACCTGAAGGTGCCGTTCACGTTCAAGGTGCCCGAGGGCGGCGGAACCGTGGATGCCGGCCGGACCGTCGCGACCGCGGAGACGGGTGCGCCTCTCGGGGCTGCCCAGACCGCTGGGACCACTGGGACTGTTGGGACTGTTGGGACTGTTGGGAGTGCTACGCCTGCTGGGCCTGCCGGCACCGCCGGAGCCGTCGGCCCCGGTTCGCAGTGGCCGCCGGGGCTCGCCGGGTTCCCGCTCGGCCAGTGGATCGCGGACGCCCGCCGTACGTACCGGCGCGGCGCGCTGGGCCGGGAGCGGGCGGCGCAGCTCGACGAACTGGGCATGGTGTGGAGCCACTTCGACGTCGCCTTCGAGGAGGGCCTCGCGGCGGCCGCGGGCTGGGCGGAGGAACACGGGCACCTGCTGCCCCCGGTGGACGCCGTCTGGCGGGGAGCCCCGGTCGGGGTCTGGGTCAAGAACCAGCGGGCGGCGGCCCGCCGCGAGGGGCCCGGCGCCCTGTCGGAGGAGCGCCGGGAGGCCCTCGAGGCCATCGACGCGTCCTGGTGTCCGGCCTGGGAGATCTCCTGGCAGCGGGCCTTCCACCTGACCCGGGTGCACCTGGACGCGGGCGGCCGGCTTCCGCAGGGCCCGGGCGAGGCCGTGGTCCAGGGCGAGGACCTCGGCGTGTGGCTGCGCGGACAGCGGCAGTCCTGGGAGCGGTTGAGCTGGTCCCAGCGCTGGCTGCTGGAACACGCCCTCGGGGTGACTCCGGCCGAGGGCGCGGACCGGCCGCGGCCCCGCGTCGGCCATGCGGCGGCGTGGGCGGCCCACCTGGAGGCGGCCCGGCAGTTCCATGACCGCGAGCGACACCTGCGGGTGCCCCGGACCCATGTGGAGCGGGTCGGCGGACGGGAGCTGCGCCTCGGAGCCTGGATCGCCAACCAGCGCTCCCGCGCCGCCTCTCTCACCGAGGCCCGGGCGGCGGCGCTCACGGAGCTGGGGATGCGCTGGTCGGCGCCGTCGGCCCGGGCGTCCTGACGGACGGGCCCCGAGGACGCGGGCGCCCCGCCCGGCCGACCCCCGGCCCCGGCCCCCGGCCCCCGGCTCCCGGCTCCCGGCTCCCGGCTCCCGGTCGAGCATCGGCCCGGTAGGCGCCCGCCCGGTCAGTGGTGGAAGCCGGGCCGGGGCTCGGTGGCCGGTACGGGCTGCGGTGTCGCCGTCAGGTGCTCCACGGCCCGTCGCAGGTCGGCGACGAGCAGCGCGATCTGGTCCCGGGTCACCCCGTGCCGGATCAGGACGCGCTGGATGACCGTGTCCTCGCGGTCCGCCGGCAGCGGGTACGAGGGCACCTGCCAGCCCCGCATCCGCAGCCGGTCGGAGAGGTCGTACAGGCTGAAGCCGGCGCCCGCCGGGTCGGTGAGCCGGTAGGACACGGCGGGCAGCGCGCCCTGGCCGTCGTAGAGGAGGGTGAAGGGGCCCGTCGCCTCGATCTCGCGGGCCAGGTACTGGGCGGTGTCGGCGCAGGCCTGCTGGACCCGGCGATAGCCGGCCTTGCCCAGGCGCAGGAACAGGTAGTACTGGGCGATGATCTCGCCGCCGGGGCGGGAGAAGTTGAGGGCGAAGGTCGGCATGTTCCCGCCGAGGTAGTCCACGGAGAAGACCAGGTCGGCCGGGAGCAGGTCGGCGGTGCGCCAGACGATCCAGCCGACGCCGAGCGGCGCGAGGCCGTACTTGTGCCCGGAGGTGTTGACGGAGGCCACGCGCGGCAGCCGGAAGTCCCAGACCACGTCCGGGTGGAGGAAGGGCGCGACGAAGCCGCCGCTGGCCGCGTCCACGTGGATCGGCACGTCCCAGCCCCGCTCGGCCTGGATCCGGTCGAGCTCGGCGGCGATCTCGGCGACGGGCTCGTAGACGCAGGTGTACGTGACTCCGAGGATGGCGACGACGCCGATGGTGTTCTCGTCCACGTGGGCGGCGAGCTGCTCGGGGCGCAGGCCGGTGGCCCCGGGCTCCAGGGGGACCTGGCGGAGCTCGACGTCGAAGTAGCGGGCAAACTTCTCCCAGCAGATCTGGACCGGTCCGCACACCAGGTTGGGCCGGTCGGTGGGGAGGCCGGCGGCGCGGCGGCGTTCGCGCCACCGCCACTTCAGGGCGAGGCCGCCGAGCATGGCGGCCTCGCTGGAACCGGTGGTGGAGCAGCCGGTGCCGGTGGTGCCGGCCGGGGCGTTCCACAGGTCCGCGAGGATGGTGACGCAGCGGGCCTCGATCTCGGCGGTCTGCGGGTACTCGTCCTTGTCGATCATGTTCTTGTCGAGGCACTCGTTCATCAGCCGGTGGACGCCGTCGTCCGACCAGGTGGTGCAGAACGTGGCCAGGTTCTGGGCCGCGTTGCCGTCGAGGAGCAGCTCGTTGTGCAGGAGCTCGTAGACCACGTCGGAGGGTGAGTGGTCGTCAGGCATCCGGTACTTGGGGAGGATCTGGCCGCTGAGGGCGGACGCGAACACGTCCGTCTCGGCGTCGCGGGCACGTGCGTCCTTCGTCTCATGCAGGGCCATATCGGGACTATAGGTGACGCAATCCCCCGAAGTGCGCGTCAGAGGCCTGACGGGACATGGGCACGGGAGCCGGGCGGGATGGCCGCCGGGATACGGGTCCGGACCCCGGAAGATTTGATTCCGGCCGCACCTTCCGGCCGACTCCGCGGTGTGACCCCCTCCACCCCTCCCCCGCGCACCCGGAGGATCTCTCGTCAGTTAAGCTTTTCAGCGTAGGTCTTCCCGTTCGGGCCACTGGAGCCGGTCCGGACGGGAAGATCATCCAATTGGTTCGACAGGCAACTTATCCGCGCATGTCCGGATTGCAGCCGTCGGTTCTCCGTGCCCTGATACCTCTCGGGCCATGAACAAGATCACCCGCCGGCAGGCCTTGAGCGCCACTGCCGGCGCACTCAGCTTCCTCGGCCTCGCCGGTGCCACCGCGCACGCGGCCGTCACCGACTCGCGTCCCGCCGCTCCCGCCACCCCCACGGGAACGGTCGACGAGATCTACCAGGGCCGTCGCATCCGAATAACCCCCGCCTCGGACGCCGGTGGCCACCACGGCGGCCACCACTCCGCGGGCCTGCCGACCGTTTCCATAGACGGCCGCGAACTGCACGTGATGCGGAACGCGGACGGCACCTGGATCAGTGTCGTCAACCACTACGAGACGTTCTCCGACGTGCTCCCGCTCGCCCGCGCCGCCGTGCGCGAACTCCAGGGCGCCGCCCTCGTCCCGATGGGCGGCATGTGATGACCATCCGCAAGAACCAGGCCTCGCTCACCTCCGAGGAGAAGCGGGCCTTCACCAACGCGCTGCTGGAGCTGAAGCGCACCGGCCGCTACGACCGGTTCGTCACCACCCACAACGGCTTCATCATGGGCGACACCGACTCCGGCGACCGGGTCGGCCACCGCTCCCCCTCCTTCCTGCCCTGGCACCGCCGGTTTCTGCTGGAATTCGAGGCGGCTCTGCAGGCGGTGGATCCGACGGTGGCCCTTCCCTACTGGGACTGGACCGCGGACCGTACCGCCCGCTCCTCCCTCTGGGCCGCCGACTTCCTCGGCGGCACCGGGCGGGCCCGTGACGGGCAGGTGCTCGACGGGCCGTTCGCGTACGCGACGGGCAAGTGGGAAGTAGCCGTACGGGTGGACGGGCGCTCCTACCTGCGCCGCGCGCTCGGCACCGGAGTGGCCCAGCTGCCGACCCGGGCCGAGGTGGACGCCGTCCTCGCGATGCCGGTCTACGACGCGGCGCCCTGGAACAGCTCCTCCAGCGGTTTCCGCAACAACCTGGAGGGCTGGCGCGGGGCCAACCTGCACAACCGGGTGCACGTGTGGGTGGGCGGCCAGATGGCCACCGGGGTCTCCCCGAACGACCCGGTGTTCTGGATGCACCACGCCTACATCGACAAGCTGTGGGCCGAATGGCAGGCACTGCACCCGCAGTCGACGTACCTGCCGGCCGCCGGCACCCCGAACGTGGTGGACCTGCACGACACCATGCGGCCGTGGAACGACGTGACCCCGGCCGACATGCTGGACCACCGGAAGTTCTACACCTTCGACACCGAGCCGGCGCGCGTCCCGGCCGGAGCCGCCGCCAGCCAGCGGTAGTGCAGTTCGGGGCGGCCGACCTGGCCGTACCGGGGGGCGCGGGCCGCACGGCCCGTGTCCACCAGGTGCTCCAGGTACCGGCGGGCGGTGATCCGGGAGATCCCGGCCGCCTCGGCCGTCCCGGCCGCGGTCAGCCCCTCGGGGGCCGCCCGCAGCAGCGCGGCGACCAGGTCCAGGGTCGGCGCACCGATGCCCTTGGGCAGTTCGGCCGGGCCCGGTGCGCGCAGCGCCGCCATGGTCCGGTCCACATCGTCCTGGCCGGCCGCCTCGCCCGCCGCCGACGCGCGGAACTCGGCGTAGCGCAGCAGCCGTTCGCGCAGGGTCGGGAAGGCGAAGGGCTTCAGCACGTACTGCACGACCCCGAGCGAGACGCTCTCGCGGACCACGGCCAGGTCCCGCGCCGAGGTCACCACGATCACGTCGGCGGGATGCCCCGCCGCCCGCAGGCCGCGCGCGAAGCGCAGCCCGTGGCCGTCGGGCAGGGTCAGGTCGAGCAGCAGCAGGTCGATCCGGGTCCGTTCCAGGACCCGGGTGGCCCCGGCGAGCGAGTGGACCGCCGCGACGGCGGTGAATCCGGGCACGCGGCCGACGTACAGCGCGTGCGCGTCGGCGGCGACGGGGTCGTCCTCGACCACCAGGACCCGCACCTCGGACGTGCTCGGGACCCGCACCTCGGACGTGCTCATGCCTCAGCCTCCCCTCGCGCGGGCAGTCTTACGGTGAACCGTGCGCCCCCGTCCGGCAGTTGGTCGGCGTCCGCGCTGCCGCCGTAGCGGTGGGCCACCTGGCGCACGAGTGCGAGGCCGAGGCCGCGCCCCTCCCCCTTACCTGACCAGCCGCGCCGGAAGACGTCCACCCCTTCGGGCAGTCCGGGGCCGTTGTCCGCCACGCGCAGCAGCAGACCCCGGCCGCCGGGGCCTTCGGGGCGGACGGTGACGGCGATGCGGCCGCCGGGGACTCCGCTGAGGGCATCGACGGCATTGTCGACGAGGTTGCCGAGGACGGTGACGAGGTCCCGGGCGGGCGGGCCTCCGGGACCGGCCCCGATGGCTCCGCTGTCGGGGGTGACGAAGAGCTCCACGCCCCGCTCGTGGGCCTGGGCGGCCTTGCCGAGCAGTAGGGCGACGAGCACGGGCTCGCCGACGGCGGCCATCACCTCGTCGGTGAGGGTCTGGGCCAGGGTCAGTTCGGCGGTGGCGAACTCCACCGCCTCCTCGCTGCGGCCGAGTTCGATGAGGGAGACCACGGTGTGCAGCCGGTTGGCCGCCTCGTGGGCCTGTGCGCGCAACGCCTGGGTGAATCCCCGCTCGTGGTCCAACTCCCCCGTGAGAGCTTGCAGTTCAGTGTGGTCGCGGAGGGTGACCACGGTGCCGCGTCGGCCGCCGCCCGCGACGGGCGCGCTGTTGACCACCAGGACCCGGTCCGCGGTCAGGTGCACCTCGTCCACCCGGGGGCGGTCGGCGAGCAGGGCACCGGTGAGCGGGGCGGGCAGGCCGAGGTCGGCGACGGCGGTCCCCTTGATCTCCCCGGGCAGGCCGAGGAGCTCGCGTCCCGCGTCGTTGACGAGGGTGATCCTGCGCTGTCCGTCGAGCATCAGCAGGCCTTCGCGGACTCCGTGCAGGGCGGCCTGGTGGTAGTCGTACATCCGGCTCAGCTCGCCGGCGTTCATCCCGTGGGTGTGCCGGCGCAGCCGGGCGTTAACCACGTAGGTGCCCGCTCCGCCGAGGGCGAGCGCCCCGACCGCCACCCAGGCGAGGGCGGAGAGCTGCGCGGCGAGCCGGGCGCTGACCGCGCGGACGGTGATCCCGGCGGCGACCATGCCGATGACCCGGCCGCCGTCCACGAGCGGGGTGACCACGCGGATGGAGGGGCCGAGGGTGCCGGTATAGGTCTCGCTGAAGGTCTCGCCGCGCAGTGCGGGGGCGGTGTTGCCGAGGAAGCGCTCGCCGATGCGGCGGGGATCGGGGTGGGTCCAGCGCCGCCCGTCCGGGGCCATGATCGTCACGAAGTCCACGCCGGCGTCGGCGCGGACCTGCTCCGCGTAGGGCTGGAGCGTCGCGGACGGGTCGCCGTCCGCGCGCACTCCCCCGGTCGCCGCCCGCACGGCGTCCCGTACGGACGGGGAGTCGGCGACCGCGCGGGCCACCGCGCCGGCCTGGCGCCGGGCGGCCTCCTCGGCCTGGCCTCGGGCGGTCGCGTACGCGAAGACGGCGCATCCGGCGACGACCACCGCGACCAGCACCACCTGCATGGCGAAGAGCTGGCCGGCGAGGCTGCGCGGCGGCCGGGGAAAGCGGAACATGGCCCTCAGTGTGCACCCGGGCGTGAACTCTATGAACGCAAGGGTGACCGGGGTCACAGCGGCGCGCGATGGTCCTCCCGGGACGCCTTCACCACCGGGAGGCAAGGAGCATCACCAGGAGGCAGCGTGGCCGCCAGACGCGACAAGACGCATTATCTGTACATCGCGGTGATCGGCGCGGTGCTGCTCGGCATCGCCGTCGGCTTCGCCGCTCCCGGCGTGGCCGTGGAGCTGAAACCGCTGGGCACCGGCTTCGTCAACCTCATCAAGATGATGATCTCGCCGGTGATCTTCTGCACGATCGTGCTCGGCATCGGCTCGGTCCGCAAGGCCGCCAAGGTCGGCGCGGTGGGCGGGCTGGCGCTCGGCTACTTCATGGTGATGTCGACGGTGGCGCTGGCCATCGGACTGCTGGTCGGGAACCTCCTGGACCCGGGCAGCGGGCTGCACCTGACCGAGGCCGCCCGGCACGCCGGCGAGGCCCAGGCGAAGGCGGGCGGCGCGAAGAGCACCCCGGAGTTCTTGCTGGGGATCATCCCGACCACGATGGTGTCGGCCTTCACCGGCGGCGAGGTGCTCCAGACCCTGCTGGTGGCGCTGCTGTGCGGATTCGCGCTCCAGGCGATGGGCACGGCGGGCGAGCCGGTGCTGCGCGGGATCGGGCACCTGCAGAAGCTGGTGTTCCGGGTGCTCGCGATGATCATGTGGGCGGCGCCGGTGGGTGCCTTCGGTGCGATCGCGGCGGTGGTCGGCGCCACCGGCATGGACGCGCTGAAATCCCTGGCGGTCATCATGATCGGCTTCTACACGACGTGCCTGCTCTTCGTGTTCGTGGTGCTGGGCACGCTGCTCAGGGTGTGTACGGGGATCAGCGTCTTCTCCCTGCTGCGCTACCTGGGCCGGGAGTTCCTGCTGATCCTGTCCACCTCCTCCTCGGAGTCGGCGCTGCCGAGGCTGATCGCGAAGATGGAGCACATCGGGGTGTCGCGGCCGGTCGTCGGGATCACGGTCCCGACGGGTTACTCCTTCAACCTGGACGGGACCGCGATCTACCTGACGATGTCCTCGCTGTTCGTCGCGGAGGCGATGGGCAAACCCCTCGCGCTGGGCGAGCAGGTATCGCTGCTGCTGTTCATGATCGTGGCCTCCAAGGGTGCGGCCGGGGTGACGGGCGCCGGCCTTGCCACGCTCGCCGGCGGACTTCAGTCGCACCGGCCTGAACTGGTCGACGGAGTCGGCCTGATCGTGGGCATCGACCGCTTCATGAGCGAGGCGCGGGCCATGACGAACTTCGCGGGCAACGCGATCGCAACCGTGCTGATCGGGACCTGGACGAAGGAGTTCGACCGGGATCGCGCCACGGAAGTCCTCGCGGGCCGACTGCCGTTCGACGAGACCACGCTCACCGATGACGGGCACGGGGAGAGCGCCGCGGTCCCCGCCCAGCCGGAGGGCGTCAAGGCCGGCGTACCCGTCTAGCGGTTGCGCCCGGAAGGACGGCCGGACCGGGCTCGACCCCCACGGTGCCCAGTCCGGCCGGTTCCAACACCTCGATCGCATCGTCGATTTTGAGCCAATAGGCGATGACCGGTCGTGCTGTAAAAGGTACTTCCATATCGGGGCAGGCTTCTGACATCTTGCGTCCACCACTCGTTTCGTACGGCCCTGTAGGTGCCACCCGCACCGCAGGGCCGTCTTCGGAGGACGCATTGATACCCCACATATCCAGCCGACCTCGACGTACCCTCGTGCTTGCGGCCGCCCTCGGCGCCCTGGCCTTCGGCGCACCGGCCGCGCTCGCCGGCACGGCGCCCGTCTCCCCGGCCGGCGTCCCGGTCACCTCCGCTCCCGCCAAGGCCCAGGCCGCGGCGCCGACTTCCCAGAGTGCGACCTGGGCTGCCGGCACCCGCGCCTACCTGGTGATCACCGCCGCCGGTGACAGCTCCGCCGTCCGCTCCGCGGTCACGGCGAACGGCGGCACCGTCTTCTCGTACTTCGACTCCATCGGCGTGATCGTCGCCCACTCGGCCTCCTCTACCTTCGCCACCACCATGCGCGGGGTCAGCGGGGTCCAGAAGGTCGGTGCGACGCGCACCTCGGACGTCCCGGCCGACGCCTACAATCCGGCGCTGCCCGCCAACCCGGCGCAGTCCACGACCCCTACGGGCGAGCCCGTGCGCGCCGACATGAGCCAGATCAAGGCCGACCAGGCCTGGGCCGTGACCACCGGCTCGGCCTCCGTCAAGGTCGGCATCCTGGACACCGGTGTGGACGACCAGCACCAGGACCTGGCACCGAACTTCAACGCCGCCGACTCCGCGTCCTGCGCCTACGGCAAGCCGGACACCCGGGTCGGCGCCTGGCGCGACGTGGACACCCACGGCACGCACGTCGCGGGCACCGTGGCCGCGGCCAAGAACGGCAAGGGCGTCGTGGGCGTGGCCCCGGGCGTGAAGATCGCCTCGGTCCGCGTGGCCGAGCCGGGCAACTCGTTCTTCTTCGCCGAGAACACCATCTGCGCCTTCGTCTGGTCCGGAGACCACGGCTTCAAGGTCACCAACAACAGCTATTACACGGACCCGTGGCAGTTCAACTGCCCGGACAACATCGACCAGGCCGCCATCATCGAGGGCGTCAAGCGCGCCCAGGAGTACGCGGAGAGCAAGGGCTCCCTCCAGGTCGCCGCGGCGGGCAACGAGAACTACGACCTCGCCCACAAGACCACCGACTCCGCGAGCCCCAACGACTCCACCCCGACCACGCGCACCATCACCAACGCCTGCCTCGACATCCCGACCGAGCTCCCGGGCGTGGTCACGGTCGCGGCCAACGGCACCGGTGTCACCAAGGCCTCGTTCTCCAACTTCGGCCAGGGCGTCATCGACGTCGCGGCGCCGGGCAGCAACGTCTACTCCACCGCGCCCGGCGGCGGGTACAGCACCAAGAGCGGCACCTCGATGGCCACCCCGCACGTGGTGGGCGTCGCGGCGCTCCTCGCCAGTGCCAACCCGGGCATCACGCCAGCGCAGATGCGCGACAAGCTGGCCACCCAGGCCAACGACACGGCCTGCCCGTCGGACACCCGCTGCACCGGGACGACCGCCAACAACAGCTTCTTCGGCGAGGGCCAGGTCGACGCGCTGAAGGCGGTCGGCGCCACCCCGCCGGCCGGCACGTACTTCGAGAACCTCGGTGACGTCGCGATCGGCGACAACACCACCGTGGAGAGCTCGATCACCGTCAGCGGCGTGACCGGCAACGCGCCGGCCACCCTCAAGGTGGGCGTGGACATCAAGCACACCTACATCGGTGACCTCAAGGTCGACCTCGTGGCTCCGGACGGCACCGTCTACGTCCTGAGCAACCGGACCGGCGGCGGTACGGACAACATCATCCAGACCTTCACCGTCAACGCCTCCTCCGAGGTCGCGAACGGCGTCTGGAAGCTCCGCGCGAACGACAACGCCAACCAGGACACCGGCAAGATCGACGCCTGGAACCTGACCTTCTAGTGTGCGACGGGGCCACCGGGGAGCAGTGCAACCGCTGCCCGGTGGCCCCGGTCCGTTTGACCCGTCCGTTGGCCCCGCACGGCTACCTGGTGCGCAGTACGCAGTCCCCGCAGAGGCCGCCGCCGGGGACCTTGTAGTACAGGCAGCAGCTGCGGCGCACGAAGGCCACCCCGAGTCCGGGTTCGTGGATGAAGGTGCCGGTCGCGCCGAGGGGTCCGCCGTCCGCGAGCAGCCCGGCCGTGAGGGACACCGCCGCCTCGCCCGGCACCCGGTCGGCCAGCACCCGCAGCGCGCCGACCAGTCCGGAGGCGGAGTTGCCGCGCAGCACGCGCGGCGAGACGCCGAAGTGCTCGCGCAGCGCCGCGTCCAGCACGGAGACGTTGCCGAGCACGGTGTCCGCCAAGGCGTCGCCGAGCGTCTCCCCCGGCCGTTCGGCGGGTTCCGGCAGCCACAGCTCCAGGGAGCCCGCCTCGGGCAGCCGCCACCACACGCGGTCGGGTCCCAGGTCCGGCACCCGTCCGGACAGGACCGCGCAGCCGAGCGCGAGCGACCAGAGCCGCGAGACGATCCCGAACTGCGCGGTCGAAGCCGCCACCCGCCCCGGCCCGCTGCCGATCCTCCGGCCGACCTCGCCGACGTAGGGGCCCAGCCGCTCCCCGTACAGCTCGTCGAGTGGCCGGAAGCCGGCGCCGGGCGGCTCCTCGCCGGAGGCCGCCGTGAAGAACGGCCCGACGGAGCGCAGTCGCCGCAGTACGTTGTCCATCCCCGGATGATCTCAGGCGCCCGCTCCGGCACGGCTCGCGGATCCCGCCTGGATCCGCCGTGACGGGCGCTCACCGGCCGGGCTTCAGCCCACGCCCGCCGCGGTCAGAGGTCCGCCAGGAAATCCAGCAGTGCCCGGTTGAAGGCCTCCGGCTGTTCCACGCCCGGCAGGTGCCCGGCCCGCTCGATGACGACGAGCGCCGAGTGCGCGGCCAGTCCGTGCAGGGACTCGGCCTCGGCGACCGGGGTGTAGACGTCGTGCCGGCCGACCACGATCAGGCAGGGCACCTGGGGCGGCAGCGCGGCGAGCACGGGCCGGTAGTCCGGCCGCTCGGCCCGACCGCGCAGCGCGGCGGCCGCGCCCCGCGGGTCGGTCGCGTACATCATCGCGGTCACCCGGGCCGCGGCTTCGGGCATGCCCGTCACGTTGTAGGGCGCGAGCATCTTGTCGATGACCTCGTCGGTGTAGGGCTTCATCCCCTCCCTGAGGAGCCGCTCGGCGAGCTCGCGGCGCAGCGTCTTGCCCTCCTGCGTCTCCGGCGGAGCGGAGGTGTCCGAGAGCACCAGGGCGCGTACCCGGCCCGGGTGGCGCAGCCGCATCTCCATGGCGATCTGGCCGCCCATGGACACACCGCCGACGACCGCCTCTTCGATGCCCAGGGCGTCGAACAGAACGGCCAGGTCGTCGGCGAAGCCGGCGAGCAGCGTCTTGTCCTCGATCGCCGGGCTGCGACCGTATCCGCGCAGGTCAGGGGTGATCACGCGGTAACCGGCAGTGGTCAGGGCGGCCGTCTGCGGGGCCCATATCGTGTGGTCGAAGGGATGTCCGTGGAGCAGGATCACAGGGGCTCCTGCGCGGGGACCCAGGTCCTCGAAAAAGAGTCGCGCGCCATTGGCAATCAGGGGCTTCATGAGAGGACTTTAAGGGGCTACATTGAGCCACTCGCGTTCACCTGACAGCCCGTTGCCTTTCACCCGTGTTTTGCACGGGGGGCGACGTCAGGGACGCAGACTGTGCAACCACCCCACCGCCCAGAAGGACCGAAGGCTCCGTGCCCGTACCCGTACTCCTCGCCGGCCGCTCCGTGCGGCTCGAGCCCCTCGCCCCCCACCACACCGAGGCCTTGGCCATGGCCGGGGCCGAGGATCGTACGACTTACGCCTTCACTCCCGTACCGCACGGGCTGCAGGCGTCCCACGAGTACATCGACCGTGCCCTCGCCGATCAGGCGGCGGGTCGATCGCTCCCGTTCGCGGTGGTCAGAGCCACCGACGGTCGGGTGGTCGGTTCGACCCGGTTCCTGGAACTCGACTACTGGCAGGGGCCGCTGGTGTGGCCCGCCGTGCCGGGGGTCCCGTTCGGCGATCCGGCGACGGCGATCCCCGATGCCGCCGAGATCGGCAATACCTGGCTGTCCCCGGCCGCCCAGGGAACCGGCATCAACACCGAGGCGAAGCTGCTCCTGCTGCGCCACGCCTTCGAGACCTGGGGGGTCCGGCGCATCTCGCTGCGCGCGGACGCCCGCAACGGCCGCTCGCGCGCCGCGATGGAACGGCTCGGGTTCACCAGCGAGGGGGTCCGCCGGGCCCATTCGCGGGGCCTCGACGGCGCGGTCCGCAGTACGGCGTTCTACTCGGTCCTCGACGAGGAGTGGCCGACCGTGCGATCGGTCATCGAGCTGAGGATGTCGGCGGCCGCCCAGCGCAAGCGGCGCCGCAAGACGCTCGTCCCGGCGTAACGGTCCTTCCGCGCGCTGCCGGGCGTCTCGGCCCTCGTTCCCCCTCTCCGGTGTCAGCCGAGGAAGGCGGGGGCGAGGGCCGAGGTCATGAGCCGGGCCGCGGCGCCGCCGCCGTCGGCGGGCAGGGAGTAGAGGTCGGCGCCGAAGTCCCCGGGCAGCGAGTAGACGACGGTGTCGTCGTCGGTCCACACCACCTGGTCGTCGACGCTGCGTTCTTCGGCGAGCGGCGTCTGCGCCATCGAGGCGAGGTCCAGGACGTACAGGCGCCACGGTGCGTCGGGCGACAAGCCGGGCACCCGCTTCTTGAAGACCAACCGGGTCCCGTCGGGCGACAGGGACGGGCATTCCAGGTTCTCGCGCAGCGTGGTCACCGTGCGCGCCGCGAGGTCTCCGCGGACCAGGTAGGTCTGGCCGCCGGTCGCCAGCGTCGCGTAGAAGGTCCGCTCGTCGGCGGCGAAGGTGACCCCCCAGAAGTTGACGTCCGCGTTGCGGTAGCCCTTGCCGTCCTTCTGGATGGCGAAGTCCTCCAGCGAGGCGTCGAACTTCCCCGTCCGCAGGTCCAGCAGGGAGGTCCGGGTCGAGAAGTTCGTACCGGCGTACGAGTCCCCGCCCACGAAGACCGTCCAGGCCACCAGGTGGCCGCCGGGCGAGACCCGTGCCCGGGTGGGGATCCCGGACAGTGGGCGGCCGGTGACCTCCTTGAGGTTCGCGTCGAGGACGACGGCCTTGTAGGCGTCCTGCACCCCGCCCTTGTCGGCCCGCAGGCAGATCCCGGTGCCGCCGGCCGAGTGGAAGCGCAGGCAGCTGACCCCGGAGGCGGTACGGGGACCTTCGGGCGCGGCGGCGGCCGCCGTGGCGAGCTCGTCGCGGTGCGGCCCCCACGCCATGTTCCTGAACACGATGCGCCGGCCGCCCTCGCCGGGGGTGAGGGAGACCTCGCCCCGGGTGACCGGCGGACCGCCGGCCCGGGCCTGGTTCTTCTCCTCGGCGCGCGAGGAGGCCCGGACGACGGCGAGCGCGCCGATGGCGGCGAGCAGGACGACGGCGGAGACGAGGATCAGGATCCGGCGCTGGAGGGGCATGTGTGGGGGCCTTTCGGAAGCTACGGGGGAAGGTTTCAGGCGGCTGCGGCGGCCGGGCCGTCCGCCGGATCCGCCGACGGGTCCGCCGACGGGTCGTCCTGCGGGGTGTCCCCCGGCCGGAGCCACAGGCACAGCGCGAGGGCGACGGCCAGCGAGACGGCGGCGACGGCCAGCGCGGGGCGGGCGCCCCAGAAGGTCCAGGCGGCGCCGAAGCCCAGCGACGCGGCGAACCGCGCGAGGGCCTGGCCGGTCTGGACGAGGGCGAGGCCCCCGCCGCGGTGCTCCTCGGGGACGGCCCCGGCGGCGGCGGCCATGAGCACCCCGTCGGTGGCGGCGTAGAAGCCGCCGTGCAGCAGGAGGACGGCGTACGGCAGCACCGGATGGTGCCCGCCGGCCAGCAGGAGCCCGTACGCGGCGAGCAGCGCGAGGTGGCCCGCGAGGAAGACCCGGCCGCGGCCGATGCGGTCGGCGAGCCGGCCGAGCGGCAGCGCGAGCAGGAAGAACGCGGCGGCGGTTCCCAGCGGCAGCAGCGCGAACCAGCGGTCGGCGATCCCGGTGGCGTGCTGGAGCAGCAGGAAGACGAAGGCGTCGCTGACGGTGCACAGGCCCAGGAGCACCGCGCACAGGCTGATCCGGCGCAGGTCCCGGCGGCCCAGCAGCCCGACGGAGGACCGCAGCGAGACGGGAGTCCGGGTGTCGGCGGGCTCGGTGCGGCGGCCCGGTACGAAGAGCACGAGCACCAGGACGCCGAGCGCGGCCACGCAGGCGCTGACGGCGAAGACGGCGTCGTACCCCTCGGCGGCTCCGCGCAGGATCAGGAACGCCAGGATCGGCCCGATCAGCGCCCCGGCGGTGTCCATGGCGCGGTGGACGCCGAAGGCCCGGCCGCGTTCCCCGGGGGCGGCCGACAGCGAGATCAGCGCGTCGCGCGGGGCGGTGCGCAGGCCCTTGCCGGTGCGGTCGAGGGCGAGGACGGCCCCGATGGCGGGCAGGGTGTGGGCGAGCAGCAGCAGCGGCTTGGACAGGGCGGAGAGCCCGTAGCCGATGCCGGCGAGTGCCTTGTGGCGGCCGAAGCGGTCGCCGAGGTGGCCGCCGGTGAGCCGGACCAGGGCGCTGACCCCGTTGTAGAGGCCGTCCAGCAGGCCGAAGCCGAGCGGGGTGAGTCCGAGTCCGGCGACGAGGTAGAGCGGGAGCACGGCCGTGACCATCTCGGAGGAGACGTCGGTGATGAGGCTGACCGTGCCGAGGGCGAGCACCGTGGGGGCGAGCGCGGCGCGCCGCCCCGGGCGGGTGCCCGGGGTGACGGCCTGCGGCTCGGGGGGCACGGCGGACGCGGGGGTGCCGCGACTGTCCGCAACGTACATGGTCAGGAAGCCCAGATGCCCGTGATGTCCTTGGCGGTGGCCGCGTTCCCCGCGTGGGCGGTCAGGCCGGAGAGGCCTTCGAGGGTCCGCAGCATGTCGTAGTGGTTGTAGGTCGTGGAGCCGGTGGAGCCCGGGGTCACGGGCTGGCCGTAGAGCACGGTGGGGATCTTGTTGCCGGCGAGCCGGTTGTCCTCGTCGAAGGTGACGACGAGCAGGCTGTTGTGGGTCTTGGCCCAGTCCGCGTAGGCCTTGAGGTTGTTCTTCAGCCAGGTGTCGCCGGTGCCTACGGAGCAGTCGTGCATGTCGTTGCAGAGGTTCGGGATGACGAACGAGGTCTTGGGGAGGGTGGTGAAGTCCGTCGGGAACTGGGTCATGGTCTTCGCGGTGCTGGTGGGCACGTTGGAGAAGGCGAACCAGGGGTTGTGCTTCCGGGCGTACTTGCCGCTGGAGCAGGTGGTGGAGCCCTGGCTGGGCAGGGTCTCGTTGTAGCTGGCCCAGGTCTTTCCGGCGGCGATCAGCTCGGACGCCAGGTTGGGTGCGGAGCTGAAGCCCGGGGTGTAACAGCTGTCGCCGGTCACGCCCTGGTGGGAGCCGGAGAAGAGCTGCAGGTAGTTGGGCTGGCTCGGGTGGGTGATGCCGTACGAGTTGGTGAGGTTGGCTCCCCCGGTCTTGAGGGAGTTGACGTACGGGGCGCTGGAGCTGCCGATGACCTGGTTGTAGGCGTGGTTCTCGAAGACCACGACGACTATGTGGTCGGGTGCGGGCAGACCTGCCGCGTGTGCGGGCTGTGCGTTGCCGAGACCCGTCCACAGCGCGGCGCCGACGGCGGTGAGGCCGAAGGCGGTGGCGAGGGCGGTCTTGCGACGGGACCGGGAGAGTGGCATGCCGAACACGGAAATACCTCCGAGCGGGGGGTGGTCTGGGGCGGCGCGGACGTACCGTACCGATGGGCATGTGCATGGGCCAGAGATACTCGGCGAACAGAACGGGAACTGCGCGAGCCGTTTTCGCGTCGGGCAACGTCCTTCTCTGCGGAAGCCCAAAAAAGGTAAAAATACGGAACCTTCGAGCACCTACGCTCATCTTCCGATCGAAAGCAGTCCCACCCCGCCCCCACGGGGCAGCACCAAGCCGGAGAGCACCCGCACATGTCGCACTCACCCGACGACGGACAGCATCAGCCGTACCGGTCGGAAGGGCCGTACCAGCAGCCGCCCTACCCGCCGTACCCGCCGCACGGGCCGGGTCACGACCAGCGGCCCCCCTACGGACGGCAGCAGGCTCCGTACGGTGAACCGCAGCAGTCGTACGGCGAGCCGCAGGAGCCCGAGGAGCGGCGGCGGCGGCCGTCCCGCGTGCGGCGCTGGGTGATCGCGGGGGCCTCCGTCCTCGCGCTCGCGGGTGTGGCGTCGCTCGTGATGGCCCATTACGAAATACCGCCCTTCACCGACAAGGGCAAGGCCGTGTCCTTCGGGACGCCGCCCGCGGGTTCCGCGGGGGGCGGCGCCGGTACGGACGCCAAGCCGCCGGCGAACTCCAAGATGTCGATGCCGACCGGCCCGCAGGCCGACTTCAAGAACTCGATGACGCTGCCCGACGGCACGCACGTGGCCGTCACCACGCTCGACGGCAAGAAGTCCGGCTTCAAGGGCAAGGTGTGGGTCTGGGCTCCGAAGGAGTACAACGACCCGAAGTTCGCCAAGAGCGGCTTCCCGGTCATGATCGCCCTGCCGGGCGGCGCCGGATATCCGAACAACTACTGGATGGGCACCGACCTGGGCCTCCAGAGCAGCATCGGCAAGTGGTACTCCGAGGGCAAGAGCAAGCCCTTCATCCTGGCCATGCCGGTGCTGAACCCGGGCCCGGACGACAAGGGCGTCTACTGGGACGGCTCCGACATCCCGGACCAGCCCAAGATGGGCACCTGGCTGACCGACGACGTCCCGGACCTGATGCGGGCGAACTTCCGCACCGTCAAGTCCCGTGACGGCTGGGCGTACATGGGCTCCTCCACCGGCGGCTTCGCGAGCCTGAAGTCCGTGCTGAAGTACCCGGAGAAGTTCAAGGCCGCGATCTGCTCCGGCCCGGACATCGTCCCGGACTCCTCGCTGTGGAAGGGCCACGACAAGGAGAGGGCGGAGAACAACCCGGAGTTGCTGGCCAAGGAGCTGATCGACAAGAAGGGCCCGGACGTCTACCTCGCCTTCCAGGTCGGCACCAACGAGAGCAACAAGAACACCCTGCCGAACGTGCAGAAGTTCATCGCGACCTACGGCAAGGGACCGATCCACACCGAACTGAAGATCATCCAGGGCGGCCAGCACAACGCCAAGACGTACGTGCCCAACATGGGCGAGGGCCCGATCCAGTTCATCAGCAAGGTCATGGAAGGACCCGTGGAGTAGCGGCGGAGGCGGTGGCCGTGGCTTCGGCGGTCGCGTCGGCGGTGGTCGGTGCGCCCGCCGCCGATCACGTCGTCGCACAGACGTGCTACGAGTGACAAGGCGTGACCCCGTGCCGGTCGCGCAGGGTTGGTCGGGACATGCGATCCACCTCACTTCACCACGCCCTGCGCGGCCTCGTCCGGTCCGGCGCCGTCCCGGTCCTGCTGCTGGCGGCCGCCGCCGGATCGGTGTCCGGCGCGAGCGCGCACGCGGCCGACGGCCCGACCACCGCCCTCGGCACGCCGTCGGCCGTCGCGCCCGACTTCCAGTACCTGGGCACGGACGACCAGGCGCACGGCTTCACCTCCCCCAAGGGCTGCCTGGCCGCGAAGGGCGGCGGCGGGCGGGCGGTGACGAACAGGACCCGCGGGTCGGTGGCGCTCTACAGGGAGCCCGGCTGCGCGGGCCCCGTGGTGGCGGTGCTGCGGCCGGGCGCGGTCGTGCAGGTGCGTCCGTACTTCGCCTCGGCACGGTTCGGGATCAACGGGTAGGCCTAACGGCCGTGACCCTTGGGCGGTCCCCGCGTTGTATGCCATGTCGAAGGCCGCAGCTTCCGTTCTGCGGCGCCCCATCCTCACGAGGAGATCTTGATGTCGCGTATCGCGAAGGCATTCGTCATCACCGCTGCCGCCGGTAGCGCCCTGGCCGCCGGTGCGGGTCTGGCGGCTGCCGATGCCGGAGCGCACGGTGCGGCTGTCGGCTCCCCCGGTGTCCTGTCGGGCAACCTGCTCCAGGTTCCGGTGCACGTCCCGGTCAACGTCTGCGGCAACACCGTCAACGTGATCGCCCTGCTGAACCCGGCGTTCGGCAACACCTGCGTCAACGCCTCGGGCCACGACGGCGGTCACCACACCGAGGGCAACTACGGCGGCTGATCCGCCTGGTACCCGAAGGGCCCCCGCCGTACGGCGGGGGCCCTTCCCCGTGTCCGGCCCCGTCTCCGGGGCCGCTCGGTCATTCGTAGCGGTAGATCCCCTGGTGTCCGAGCATCGCGCGCGGGGTGACGTCCCAGGGCGGCATCGGCTCGTCGGCGGCGATCACCCGGCCCCGCTGAAGGTCGCCGAGCGCGAGCGGGGCGGCGGGCAGGTAGCCGGCCCCCGGGTGCTTCTGCTGCCAGCGGTCCCAGAGCAGGTCCACGAAGGCGTGGTGGAGCCAGAACACCGGATCGTTGGGCGCCGTACCGCCGGTCATGTGACCGCCGATCCACTGGTGCACCTTGTTGTGGTTGCGCCACTTCTCGCTCTTCGGGGCGGCCCAGCCCTCCAGCTTGTTGCGGAAACCGCCGCCCTTGGCCGTGGAGTCCCAGGGCGAGGTGTCGTACGTCGGGTCGTCGAGCGCCCACTGGAGCTCGGCCCGGGTCGGCAGGCTGATCGGGTTCTGCGGCCGGCCCAGGTTGCGGGTGAGGAAACTGGACTCCGTGATGCCCACGGTGACCGTCCAGTTCCCCTTCCCGTAGGCGAAGGGGCCGGTCATCACCTGGCGGTCGCTCTCGCGGCCGGTCCCGCCGAGGAAGTCCTCGGCCCACAGCGACGAGGCCGGGCTGTTGTCGGTGGTCCAGTCCCAGTACGGGATGGTGACGCCGGGGTCGACGCTCTGCAGCTGCCGCTCGAACTCCAGCAGGTAGCGCCGGTGCCAGGGGAAGAACGACGGGGACATGTGCCCCACGCGCAGTTTGCGGTCGCGGTCCGGGACGAAGTACTTGTCGTGGGTGCGCACGAACGCGTCGTAGACGCCGTTGCGCTTGAGCTCGAGCACCGCCGCCGTGAAGCGCTTCTTCTGGGCGCTGGTCAGGTTCTTCTGGTTCTGCCGGACGTACATGGCCCGCTACTCCTGTCCGCCGTGGTGCGGGGCCGCGAACGCCAGCTGGTTGCTGCCCAGCTCGTCGACCGCGGCGCGGGCCAGCTCCAGCGGGGTCTCGTAGGACTGGAAGTGGTTGATCCCGCTGAGGTAGCTGCCGTCCGCGCGACGCATGACGTGCAGGGGCCGGCCGTCGATGCGGACGGCGGCCGCAGCCGCGTCGACGGCGATGTGGCGGCCCCGGTAGGTCTCCTCGGTGAGCTGCGTGAGCGGGGCCGGGGTGAGGGTCTGCCGGGGGCCGCGGGCGCGCAGTACGGGGGCCAGGGCCGCGGCCGTGCCGGCGAGAACGGCCGCGGTGAAGGCCGTACGGAGGACGGCGCGGCGGGTGAGTGGTGCGGCGGCGGGTGCTGCGTACATACGGTCTCCCTCGCTCGGTGCCCGGTGCCTACGGGTCTAACGCCGTGCGGCGGGCGAGGTCACCGCACGGCCCCCTCCTGCTCGGTACCCCCGGCCGGGCCCTGCCCGGACCCGTGCGTCGAACGCCGGCGCCGGCGGGCCGAGTCGGCCCCGCCGGCGTTCGGGTCCTACGGCGCCGGGAGTTCCGCGAAGTCCGCGACCAGCCCGCGGTGGTGGCCGGCCGTGCCGAGGGCGAGGGAATCGGCCTTGGCCCGCTTGAGGTAGAGGTGGGCCGGGTGTTCCCAGGTCATGCCGATGCCCCCGTGGAGCTGGACGCACTCCTCGGCCGCGCGGACGGCGACGCCCGAGCAGTACGACTGGGCCACGGCGATGGTGAGCGGCGCGTCGGGGGCGCCGGTCGCCAGGGCGTCGGCGGCGGCGCGGGCCGCCGCCCGGGCGGAGGCCACGTCGAGCCAGAGCCGGGCGAGGCGGTGCTTGAGGGCCTGGAAGGAGCCGAGGGGCCGGTTGAACTGGTGGCGGGTGCGCAGGTACGCCACCGTCTGGGTCAGGCACCACTCGGCGAGCCCGAGCTGTTCCGAGGCCAGCAGTCCGGCCCCCGAGAGCAGTGCTCCGGCGATGGCCGCGCGGGCGGTGGCCGGGTCGGCGAGCAGGGTTCCCGCGGCGCCCTCGAGGGTGACGGTGGCCAGCGGGCGGGTCAGGTCCAGGGCGACGAGCGGGGTCAGCCGGACGTCCGCGGCCGGGACGGCGTACAGCCCGGTGTCGGCGAGGACGAGCAGGACCTCGGCGGCCACGGCGTCGGCGACCGAGGTGACGGTGCCGCTCAGCAGCCCGTCTCCGGCGTCCCGGACCGGCCGCGGCAGCGGCGCGCCGGGGGCCAGGGTCAGCGGCAGCGCGGGAACGCAGATCCGGCGGCCCGCCGCCAGCTCCCGCAGGAGGTCCGCGGCCGGCGCGCTGTCGCAGCCGAGCAGGATCTCCGTGGCCAGGACCGCGCTCGTGAGGTAGGCGCAGGGCGCGGCGGCCCGGCCGAGCTCTTCCAGGACCACGGCCGCCTCGCGGTGGCTCGCGCCCTGGCCGCCCAGCTTCTCGGGTACGAGGAGTCCGGCCGTGCCGATGTCGGCGGCGAGGATCCGCCACACGTCCGGGTCATGGGGGCGGCCGTCCTCGATCCGGGCCAGGATGCTCGCCGGATCGCAGCGGGCGGCCAGCAAGGACCGTACGGCCGTGCGGAGTTCCTCCTCGGTCTCGGAGTAGAGCAGGTCCAGGGGGGCGGCGCTCGGGAGGTTCATCGAGCCAGGTCCTTCCACGCGAGGTCCTTGTCGTCGCGCGGCTCGGCGGGCAGGCCCAGCACGCGTTCGGCGACGATGTTGAGGAGGATTTCGCTGGTGCCGCCCTCGATGCTGTTGCCCTTGGCACGCAGGTAGCGGTAGCCGGCGTCACGGCCGGTGAAGTCGACGATCTCGGGACGGCGCATGGTCCAGTCCTCGTACAACAGCCCTTCCTCTCCGAGGAGTTCCACCTCCAGGCCGCTGATCTCCTGGTTGAGGCGGGCGAAGGTGAGCTTCATTCCCGAGCCCTCGGGGCCGGGCTGTCCCGCTACGAGCTGCTGGCGCAGCCGCTCCCCGGTGAGCCGGGCGACCTCCGCTTCTACCCACAGTTCGAGCATCCGCTGGTGGAGGGCGTGCGTGCGCAGTTCGGGGCGCTCGCGCCAGGCGGCGGCGACCGGGGCGATCATGCCGCCCTCGCGCGGGATCCGCATGCCGCCGATGGAGACGCGCTCGTTCATCAGGGTGGTGCGGGCGACGGCCCAGCCCTGGCCGACGGCGCCGAGGCGGTGGGCGTCGGGGATGCGGACGCCGGTGAGGAAGACCTCGTTGAACTCGGCCTCGCCGGTGATCTGGCGCAGCGGGCGCACCTCGACGCCGTCGGCGTGCATGTCGCACAGGAAGTAGGTGACGCCCTGGTGCTTGGGCAGCGCCGGGTCGGTGCGGGCGATCAGGATGGCCCATCGGGCGGTGTGGGCGCTGGAGGTCCACACCTTCTGGCCGTCCACCACCCAGTCGTCGCCGTCCCGTACGGCGCGGGTGCCGAGCGCGGCCAGGTCGGATCCGGCGCCGGGCTCGCTGAAGAGCTGGCACCAGACCTCCTCGCCGACCCACAGGGGCCGCAGGAAGCGCTCCTTCTGCTCCTCGGTGCCGTACGCGAGGATCGTGGGCGCGGCCATGCCGAGGCCGATGCCGATCCGGCGCGGGTCGTTGTCGGGGGCTCCGGCGGCCTCCAACTCGGCGTCCACGAGGGCCTGGAGGGTGCGGGGCGCGTCCAGGCCGCCGAGGCCTTCGGGGTAGTGGACCCAGGCGAGTCCGGCGTCGAAGCGGGCCCGCAGGAAGTCTTCGCGTGCGGTGGTGGCGGGCGGATGCGCGGCGAGCAGCTCCCGTACGCGCACCAGCAGCCGCTCGGCGGTGACCGCCGCGGCGGGCGTCATCGGGAGCCCCCGTCCGTGTCCGCGGCGCCCGGGGTCGCTGCGCCCTGCGACGGTACGACGACCACCCGGCCGGTGGTGGCGCCGTCGGCGAGGCGCTGCACGGCGTCGGCGGCGCCGGCGAGCGGGACGCGCTCGCTGATCAGGGGGGTGATGGAGCCCGCGGCGGCGAGGCGGGTGAGCTCGGCGTGGCAAGCGGCGATGGCGGCCGGGTCCTTGGCCGCGTAGAGGCCCCAATGGAGGCCGAGGACGGCGTAGTTCTTCACGAGGGCGTGGTTCAGGGCGGGTGCGGGGATGGTGCCGCTCGCGAAGCCGACGACGACGATGCGGCCCTCGAAGGCCACGCACTTGGCCGAGGCGGTGTAGGCGTCGCCGCCGACCGGGTCGTAGACGACGTCGGCGCCGCGTCCGCCGGTGAACTCCTTGACCCGGGCGACCACGTTCTCGAAGCCCCCCTCGGTGCGGTCGATGACGAGGTCGCAGCCGAGTTCTTCGGCGGTGCGGGCCTTGGCCTTGCCGCCGACGACCCCGATGACGACGGCCCCGGCGGCCTTGCCGAGCTGGACGGCTGCGCTGCCGACCCCGCCGGCGGCGGCGTGCACGAGGAGGGTTTCGCCGGCCTGGATCCGGGCCCGGCGGTGCAGGCCGAACCAGCCCGTCTGGTATCCGATGTGCAGGGCGGCCGCTTCGGCGTCGTCCAGGGTGTCCGGCGCCGGGAGCAGGCCGCGCGCGGAGGCGGTGACGTACTCGGCGAACCCGCCGTGCGGCAGGCTCGGATTGGCGATCACGCGGCGGCCGTCCTCGGTCTCGCCGCAGATCTCGACTCCGGGGGTGAAGGGAAGCGGCGGGCGGATCTGGTACTGGCCGCGCACGAGCAGCGCGTCGGGGAAGTTGACGTTGGCGGCGAGCACCTTGAGCCTCACCTCGCCCTCGCCGGGCACCGGTTCGGGGACCTCTTCGAGGCGCATGGCCTCGCGGGGTTCGCCGGGGGTGTGTACTCGCCATGCCTGCATCCGGGGCCTCCAGCCGCCGACGGGAATCACGCCTCTCGCGCGCATACTAAGCGGTCGCTTGCGTCCCTGGGAACCAGTGCGGACCCATGGGAACGGGCCCGTCCGCAACGACACGCGCCGATCCGGTCACATCCCGCCCGCTTTCGGGCAACATATGACACGAGCACGTCACAAAAACACCTGACGGGCTTCGGGGACCCCGCCGTCCGGGCGGGGCGGTTCGCACATCCTGGGGGAAGCACCACATGAGCAGAAGCATGTCCGCGGCCGGGGCCGCCATCGTCCTGGCGGGCCTCGTCACGGCCGCGGGACCGGCCGCGGCCGCGCCCGCCACGACCTCGACCGCCGCTCCCACGGCCGCCACGGCCGCCGCCGCGTGCGCGCCCGGCGTCGTCACCCTGCCGGCCCTGCCCGGCGGCGCGCCTTGGACCACCGGAGCCGTGAACGACCTCGGGGCGGACGGCCTCGCCGTCGGCGACAGCGTCGGCCTCCCCGCGTACTGGACCGCGGACCACGCGGTCCACGCCGTCCCGCTGCCGGACGGCTTCCAGAACGGCAAGGTCACCGCCGTCAACGCCAAGGGCCTGATGGTCGGCACCGTGGAGCGCTCCTCGGACCACGCCCGCGCCGCCTTCACCTACCGCGACGGCGACGCGGCCGTCCGGCTGCTGACCGGCGCCGCCACGGCCACCACCCACGCGGGGGACGTCAACGACGCGGGCCGCGTCGTCGGCATGGAAGCCGGCACCGCGAAGGAGTGGGCGGACGGCACCGTGGTCCGTGAACTGCCGGTGCCCGCGGACGCGCACCCCAGCACCAAGATCGTGTCGGTGGACGGCATCAACAAGCGCGGGGACGTCCTCGGAACCGCCCACACGGAGTACGACGACTGGGAGAACGACCAGATCGTCAGCAAGACCTTCCCGGTGGTCTGGCCGGCCGGCGGCGGCTACCCGCCCTACAGCCTGCCCGTCTGGACCGAGACCTACTGGACGACGGGCACCCAGGCGACCGGCATCGACGACAAGGGCCGCGTCGTCGGTTTCGAGCAGGAGAACTACCGGGACCTGCGGCGCCGGACCCCGGCCGTCTGGAAGAAGCCGTACGACGCGCCGCCCACCAGCCCCGGGCCGGTCGCCGGCTACGAGCACCTGACCTTCGACGCCATCAGCCCGACCACGAACGTGACCGTCGGCTCGGCCGTCACCTTCGTCGAGGGCTACGCCCGCTACGTCCGGGCCGCCTACTGGCCCGGCACGGGCGCACCGCTCGTCCTGCCGAACCCGGCGGGCGCGAGCACCGACGTCAACACCGAGGCCCACGCCGTCTCGGACGACGACAGGGTGGGCGGCGCCTTCCGCGATCTGGCCACCGGGATGAACAGCGCGGTGATCTGGACGTGCGCGAGCAAGCAGGCGTACGCCCCGCAGGGATAGTGCCGTGACGGAAAGGGTGTGCCGGATCGCGACGCCCGGCGAACCTTCCCGGCCGCAGCGCCAGCGGAACCAACTGCCCCCGGCACGGGCATGGTGATCTCGGCGCCCGCACGCTATCGATGGGGCGCATGGAGAACCCCTCGCGCGGCCTGCCCGCGCCGCCGCCGCTCGGTTCGGCCGCCCTGCCGCCCGGTACGTACGCGGGACAGGTGGTGCTCGTGACCGGGGGCGGCACCGGTCTGGGCAAGGCCATCGCCACCGAGTTCGCGCGGCTCGGCGCGGACCTGGTGATCGCCGGCCGACGGATCGAGCAGCTCGAGGCGGCGCAGGAGGAGTTGGCGGCCACACCCGGCGCGGGCCGGGTGACGGCCGCCGTCTGCGACATCCGGGACCCGGAGCGGGTGTCCGGGGTGTTCGACGCCGCCGAGGCCGCTTTCAGCCGGCTGCCGGACGTGCTGGTCAACAACGCGGCCGCCAACTTCCCCTGCCCGGCCGAGGACCTGTCCCCCAACGCCTGGCGGGCGGTCGTCGACATCACCCTCACCGGCACCTGGTTCATGACCCGCGAGTTCGGCCGCCGCCACCTCGACGCGGGCAGCGCCGGCTCGATCGTCAACATCGGTGCCTCGTACGCCTGGACGGGCGGTCCGGGATTCGCCCACAGCGCGGCCGCCAAGGCCGGGGTGAAGAACCTGGTGGAGACGCTCGCCGTCGAGTGGGGCCCGTACGGGATCCAGATCAACGGACTGGTCCCGGGGCTGTTCCCGCACGCGGACATGACCGAAGACATCCGCGGCGGCCTGGAACGCGCCGCCCCGGACGCCAAGGACGGCCGGCAGCCCGCGCTGCGGGTCGGCGCACCGCGCGAACTCGGCTGGGCCGCCACCTTCCTGGCCTCTCCGCACGCCCGGTTCATCACCGGCCACACCCTGGTGGTGGACGGCGCGAACTGGCAGCGCCGCTCAATCGTCAACCCCGACGTCGTGCCGGTGCGCGAGCAGTTGGGCCGCGGCCCGTTCAGCCGGTGAAACGGCCCCGCGGGGCCGCCCGCCCGGGACCCATCGATCCCCTGGAGGTGCCGCGGTGATGACCTCGGTGAGTACGAGCCGCCCGTCCTTGACGGAGCGGCGCAGGGAGGCCACCCGCTACGAGATCGCGGAGGCCGCGGCCGCGCTGTTCTCCGAGCAGGGCTACGAGGCCACGACCGTCGACGACATCGCGCGGGCGGCCGGCATCTCGCTGCGCACCTTCTACCGGTACTGCCCGGCCAAGGAGGACGCGCTGACCCCGGTGCTGACGGCCGGGGTCGCCACCCTGGTGGAGGAGATGGCCCTGCGCCCCGCGGCGGAACCGCTCACGGAGGCCGCCCAGGCCGCCTTCACCATCGCGACGGCGGGCGCCCGCTACGAGGGGCCGGGCCAGACGGTCCGGCTGATCCAGGTGATGAGCCGCGTCCCGGCGATCCGCCTGCGCTGGCTCGCGGCCGCCCGCGCGATGCAGGACCGCCTGATCCCGGTCCTCGCCACCCGCACCGGCCGCCCCGAGTCCGCCCTGGAGACTCGCCTCCTGGCGGCCGTCCTCATCGACGCGGTCACGGTCGCCCTCGAACACTGGGCGGCCGAGGGCGGACACGACCCCCTCCCCGCGGTCTCGGCCCGCGCCCTGGCACTTCTGCGGCTGGAGGAGTAGCAGGGGGCGGCCGGTCCCCGGCCGGACGTCCGCGCGGCGCCCGGCGCCCGGCGGCCGGCGGCCGGCGCCCGGCCCGGGCTCACCTCCGCTCACCTCACCTCAGCTCCCGGTGAAACGCGGAGGGCGCCGGTCCGCCTTCGCGCCGTAGCCCTCTCGGGAGTCCCCCGAGGTGAGGGTGAGGGCCGCCGTCATCGCCACCCGGTCGAGGGCCGCCGGCAGGGCGGCGTCCGCGTACGCGTCGATCCCCCGCTTGATGCCCTGCACGGCGAGCGGGGCATTGGCCGCGATCTCCGCCGCGAGGGCCCGGCCGGCCGACTCCAACTCCCCGAGTGCGACCACCTGTTGGACCAGGTTCAGCCGAAGCGCCGTCTCCGCGTCGATGCGGCGGCCCGTCAGCGCGAGGAACTTGGCCCAGCCGGCGCCCGCCTCGCGGGCGATCCGCAGGTCGCCGCCCGCGTCCACCGCCACCCCCAACCGCGCCTCGGGCAGGGCGAAGACGGCGTCCTCGGCCGCCACCCGGATGTCGGCCATCAGCGCCAGCTCGAAGCCGAAGCCCAGGCAGTAGCCCTGCACGGCGGCCACCACCGGCTGGGGCAGCTTGGACAGGACCGCGAAGCGTTCGTGGACCCAGCGGATGCCCTCGTAGTAGTTGCGGTTCCGCTCGGCCGCCGAGGCGCCGGTGATCGCCCCGCCCGGGGCGGTCACGTCGATGCCGGCGCAGAAGGCCCGGCCCTCGGCCCGCAGCAGGACCACCCGTACCGCCGGATCGAAGCGGATCCGGTCCGCCAGCAGGCCCAACTGGCGCGTGGACTCCCAGCTCCAGCCGTTGAGTTTGTCCGGCCGGCAGAGGGTGAGTTCCGCGATCCCGTCCGCGACGTGCAGCCGGATCCGTTGCTCGCCCTCCGCGATCTCCGTGCTGATGGTGTCGATCACGCGGACACCTTAAGGTGCGGCGATCAACGCGGGAAGACCTCGAACGGCACGGCCGGGCGGCCCCCGAACCGGGCCGCCGCCTGCTGGGCGTTGCCCGTCAGGAAGTTCCGTACGTACGTTTGCGGATCCTCGTCCGTCAGGACCTCGATGTACGCCTTGTGCTCCATCAGGGACTTCACCGAACGCTCCAGGCCGGGACCGGCGTCCGCCGCGTGCGTGGGCGTCGTGGTGCCCGACACCGCGACCCAGCGCACCCCGTTCCACGGCTCCAATCCCTGTTCCGTGAGGAGTTCGGGGAAGATCCAGCGGTTGCCCGCGTCACCGGCCGCGTCCAGCGTGGCCCGGCCGACCGCCTTGTGGTCGGGGGTGTTCCACCAGCCGCCGCCCTCGGCCCCGCCCCAGGTGTCGCGGTGGTTCATGGTGATCACCAGCTCGGGCCGGTGTCGGCGGATGGCCGCCGCGATGTCCCGGCGCAGGTCGAGGCCGTACTCGACCACGCCGTCCCGGTAGTCGAGGAACTCGACGGTGCGCACCCCGACCACGGCCGCGCTCGCGCGCTGCTCCGCCTCGCGCAGCGGGGCGCACGCGGCGGGGGCGATGGTGTCGATGCCGGCTTCCCCGCGCGTGGCGAGCAGGTAGACGACCTCCCGGCCGCCGTCCGTCCAGTCGGCGATGGCCGCCGCGCAGCCGTACTCCAGGTCGTCGGGGTGCGCCACCACCGCGAGCGCGCGCTGCCAGTCGGTGGGCATGGGTTCCAGGGGTGCGGGCATCGGGGCGGGCCCGTCCAGTCGTTCTGTCATACGTCGCACCCTACGCAGAGGGACGGACGGACGGACGCGCGGCCGCTCAGAGCTCGTCCCGTACGAGCGCCAGTAGCCGGTCCAGGACGCGCGGGCCGCCGGCGCGGACGCCGTCGTGCTCGAACTCGTCGGTCACCCACAGCCGCAGTCCGCGGACGGCCCGGGCGGTGGCCAGGGACTGCGCGGTGTCCACGTACATGTCGTCGTGGTAGACCGCTGCGGCCACCGGTACCTCGTTGGCGGCGAGCCGCGCCGGGTCGTACAGGGGCGTCCAGCCGGTCCGGGCGGCCAGCAGCCCGGCGGTCTCCCGCAGCGGTGCCAGCGCCGGGTCGCACTCGAAGTGCCAGGGGTGGATGGTCTCGCCCGTGAAGTACAGCGGCTCGTCGCCCTTGAGGGTGGCGGCCGCGTCGAAGCGCGGGTGGGCCGCGCGGACCTCCTCGGCGGCCCAGCCGGCGGGCGCCACCGGGTCCTGGGCGTAGATCGTCTCGTGGATCAGCGCGTACAGGGGGTGTCCGGCGAAGGAGAGCTGCGCGTGGACGGTCTCCAGGAAGCCGTCGGAGAGCGCCGGACCGGCCGGGGTGGGGACGAAGGCGTTCTCCAGCATGTAGTGCAGCTGGTGGCTGCCGTCCGCGAGCCCGAGGAGGATGCCGAGGGACTGGAAGGCCTCGACGGTGAGCCGGTAGCCGCCGGGGAGTTCGGCCGGCCGTTCGGCGAGGTGGGCCGCGACGGCGCGGGCGCGCTCCACGTCCATGGGGTAGCGGGCGTAGTGCGCGCGGTTCTTGCGCTCCATGCGCGGGTACGCCGCTTCGTACACCTCGGTGGCGGTCGCGTCGAGGGGCGGCAGCCCGCCGGTGATCAGGGCCGCGGTCAGGCCCTCGGGGGCGGCGCAGAGGTAGTGGGTGGCGCAGAAGCCGCCGAAGCTCTGGCCGAGGACCGTCCAGGGCGCGCCGCCGGTGAGCAGGGGGCGGACGGCCTCGGCGTCGCGCACGATGGAGTCGGCGCGGAAGTGGGCGAGGTACTCCGCCTGCTGCGCGGGCGCGCCGCGCAGCGGCAGGGTCTGCCGGTTGACGGGAGTGGAGCGGCCGGTCCCGCGCTGGTCCAGGAGCAGGACCCGGTACTCCTCCAGGGCCCGCCCCAGCCAGGCCTGGCGGCCGATGAACCGGCGGGCGCCGAAGCCGGGGCCGCCCTCCAGGTAGAGCAGCCAGGGCAGGGATCGCGGATCCTTGCCGGCGGCCACCACCTCGCGCGCGTACAGGTCGATCCGTTCGCCGTCCGGGCGGCTGTGGTCGAGCGGGACGGTGAAGTGGTGGTCGGTGAGTACGACACCGGGCTGGCGGTAGCTGCCGCCGGCGGTGGGCGCGGGGGTCACGGGGCTCCCTGGAGTAGGCGCGGTGCGGTGGATGCGCGGGCGCCGTCCCGGAGCCGTGGAATGGCGGCGAGGCGGGGCGGCGGGCCCGGCCGAGTGTACGCGAGGTGCTCGAAAAGGACGGGCTTGCCCCGGTGGTCGTCCCCCGGGGCAAGCCCCCGCTCACGCGGCACGACTGCCCTTTCCGCGCAGCGGGTTGGGCTCGTGGCGTGTGTCAGAACTCGACCACCGAGCGGAGCACCTCGCCCCGCTCCATCCGTTCGAAGGCCGCCTCCACGTCGTCCAGCGCGATCCGCTCGGAGACGAAGGCGTCGAGGTCGAGGCGGCCTTGGAGGTAGAGGTCGATGAGCAGTGGGAAGTCCCGCTCGGGCAGACAGTCCCCGTACCAGGAGGACTTCAGGGCGCCGCCGCGCCCGAAGACGTCCAGCAGCGGGAGTTCGAGCCGCATCTGCGGTGTCGGGACGCCGACCAGGACCACCGTGCCGGCCAGGTCGCGCGCGTAGAACGCCTGCCGATACGTCTCGGGGCGGCCGACGGCCTCGATGACCACGTCGGCCCCGTGCCCGCCGGTCAGCTCCTGGATGGCCTTGACCACGTCCACGGCAGTGCCGTTGACGGTGTGCGTGGCGCCGAGGCCGCGCGCCCACTCCAGCTTCCGGTCGTCCAGGTCCACGGCGATGATCCGCGAGGCTCCGGCCAGCCGGGCCCCGGCCACGGCGGCGTTGCCCACTCCCCCGCAGCCGATGACCGCGACGGAGTCCCCGCGCCCCACGTTGCCGGTGTTCAGGGCGGCGCCGAGGCCTGCCATCACGCCGCAGCCGAGCAGTCCGGCGGCCGCGGGCGAGGCCGCCGGGTCCACCTTGGTGCACTGGCCTGCGGCGACCAGGGTCTTCTCGGCGAAGGCGCCGATGCCCAGCGCCGGGGAGAGCGGGGTGCCGTCCTCCAGAGTCATGGGCTGGGTCGCGTTGTGGGTGGCGAAGCAGTACCAGGGGCGGCCGCGCTTGCAGGCCCGGCAGGTCCCGCACACGGCACGCCAGTTGAGGACGACGAAGTCGCCCGGTGCCACCGAGGTGACGTCCGGACCGACCGATTCGACGATCCCGGCGGCCTCGTGGCCGAGCAGGAAGGGGAACTCGTCGTTGATGCCGCCCTCGCGGTAGTGCAGGTCGGTGTGGCAGACCCCGCAGGCCTGGACCCGTACGAGCGCCTCGCCCGGCCCCGGATCGGGGACGAGGACCGTCGTCGTCTCCACCGGAGCGCCCTTGCTCCGGGCGATGACCCCTCGTACGCGGTGCGTCACGTGCTACCCCGATCTTCGATCACGGTTCCGTCGGATGCGCCGGAGCCCCGAGGGGGATCCACCGGCCCCGTCAACGTACACGCGCGGTCCCGTGGAGGGCAGTTGGCTCACGCTCCGGCGCGCTGGGCGGTGGCCAGTTCCGGTGGTACCGCCGCCCGCAGGGCCGCCCCGAAGGCGGCCACGGCGGGGTGGGCGCCGGCCCCGCAGCGGAAGGCCAGTTTGGTGCGCCGCTCCATGAGGAGCCGGGTCAGGGAGACGGCCGGGTCCGCGTGCCCGGCGATCCCTAGCTGCGGCACCACGGCCACGCCCTGGCCGGCCGCGACCAGTGCGAGGACGGTGGCGAACTCGTCCACCTGGTGGCGGATCCTCGGGGTGAACCCGGCGGCCTGGCAGGCCCGTACGGTCATGGCGCGGCAGAGGGTGCCGGGCGTGGCGGTGATCCAGGGCTCGTGGGCGTGGGTACGGAGCCTCGCGGCCTGATCGGCTCCGACGGGCGCGGCGGGATCCGGCGCATCGGGGGCCGGCGCGGTGGGATCCGGCGCGGCATCCGGCGCATCGGGGGCCGGCGCGGCACGGTCCAGCGCGGCCGGATCCGGCGCCGACTGCGGCACCGGGACGGCCCGCCCGTCGCGCTCGGCCGGCACCGCCAGGTACATCGCCTCCCGGTACAGCGGCTCCGTGGCCAGCCCCGGCTCCTGCCGCGCGGGAACGAAGTCGTACTCGTGGATCAGGGCCACGTCCAGGTCCCCGGCGCGCAGCGCGTGCGCCACGGCCGCGGGGTCGGTCTCGGACACCATCGGTTCCAGCCGCGGGTGGCGGCGGGCCAGGGTGATCAGGGCCGCCGGGACGATGGCCCGGGTGGCGGTGGGGAAGGAGCCGATCCGCAGGGCTCCGGCCAGGCCGCCGCGCGCCTCGGCGAGGTCGGCGTCGGCCTGCTCCAGCAGCTCGAGCACGGCTTCGGCGTGCACGACCAGGTTCTGCCCGGCGGGGGTGAGCCGGACCCGGCGGCCGGTGCGCTCCAGCAGGGGCAGGCCGGCTTCGCGTTCGAGGACGCCGAGCTGCTGGGACACGGCCGAAGCGCTGAAGGACAGGGCCTCGGCCACCGCGGCGATGGTGCCCCGGCGGGCCAGTTCGCGCAGCAGGCGCAAGCGTCGTACGTCGAGCATCGGATCAGCTTACGGTTTGCGTAAGGAACGCGAACTGGATTCGACGCTCGGAGCGCGCGAGCCTCGACACATGACACCGAACCACACGCCGCGGAGCCTGCACGGGATCCACGTACCGCTCGTCACCCCCTTCGCCCCCGGCGGGGAGGTCGCCGCCGGGGCCCTGGAGGCGCTGGCCCACGAGGTCCTCGACGCGGGGGCCGCCGGGATCGTGGCCCTCGGCACCACCGCCGAGACGGCCACCCTCGACGGGGCGGAGCGCGACCTCGTCACCGACGTCTGCGCGCGGGTCTGCCGCGAGCGCGGTGCGCTGCTGAGCGTGGGCGCCGGGGCCGGCGGAACCCGGGCCGCCGAGGAATCGCTCGCGCGGCTCGAGCGGTGGCCCGAGGCGACGGCGGCGCTGGTGACCGTACCGCCGTTCCTGCGGCCCGCGGCGGCCGGGGTGCTCGCGCACTTCACGCGGCTGGCCGAGGTGAGCCCGCTGCCGCTGATCGTCTATCACATCCCGTACCGGACGGGGCAGTCGCTCGACGCGGCCGCGCTGCGGGCGATCGGGGCGCTGCCCGGGGTGGCGGGGGTGAAGTACGCGGTCGGCGCCGTGGACCAGGACGCGGTGGCGCTGCTCGGCGACCTGCCGGACGGCTTCGAGGTGCTGGCGGGCGACGACGCCTACCTCTCCCCGATGCTCGCGCTGGGCGCGACGGGCGGGATCCTCGCTTCGGCCCATCTGGCGACGGCCCGGTTCGTCGAGCTCGCCGAGGCCTGGCGGGCGGGCGACGCGGAGCGGGCGCGGACGCTGGGCCACGGGCTGGCCCGCCTCTCCGCGGCGTGCTTCGCGGAGCCGAACCCGGCGGTGGTCAAGGGGGTGTTGTACGCGCAGGGCCGGATCCCGACCCCCGACGTACGCCTCCCCCTGCTGCCGGCGAGCGCGGAATCGGTGGCGGCGGTGCACCAGGCGCTGACGCGGCTCTAGACCCTGGTCCGGGCAGACCCCGGGCACCCCTCGCCCGAAGGCGGTTTAGCACAACCTCAGTGATTCTGGGCAGGGTTGTGGATCCTCCCGGCACCCGGCCGGGAGCTGTGCCCAGAATGCGGTATGAGCAGCGAGGTACCCCCCGGGAGCGAGCACCTCTACATGAACGTCGAGCACGCGGAGCATCCGGTGGCCGCCGCCCAGGAAGCCGACGCGGCCGACGCGGCGCAGCGCTACGACCACTACATCGTCCGGGGACCGCTCTTCGGGATCGCCTGCCAGGAGGTGGGCGACGGGCACCGGTGGCGGGTCCTGAACCCGGTCACCGGCGGATTCCCGCAGGACGCCCGTGACAGCCTGAACTCCTTCCTGTGGTTCCGGGCCAAGGACGACACCGACGACCGCCGGGTCCGCCGGGAGCTGCTGGCGGCCGTCGCGCGGCTGGAGACGGAACCGGTCAACGAGGTCACGGCGGCCGGCACCCGCTACCGGGTGGTGCGGTGCGACGAGATCGTCTACGGCAACAGCGAGGGGCCGGAGCCGCCCCGGCCCACGGATCCGGAGCCGGCCGACCGCAGCTGGGACCCGAACGCCAAGGACCCCGAGCTCGACGCGGGCTTCGTGATCGACCACACCGCGGCGACCGGCGTCATGGAGGCCACCGAGCGGCTCGCGCTCATGGGCCTGCACTACCGCAGCCCCCGCTACCCGCAGGACGTACGGGCCGACTCGCTGCGGGCGCTGCGCACGCATGCCGGGATCGTGCTCTTGCCGACCGCGTTCCGGGTGCTGGAGCGCACCGGCGCGGGCTGGGAGCCGGCGACCGCGATGCTCGCGAGCCCGCACGCCGCGCGCCGGGCGCTGGTCCACCTGCTGACCTGGCCCTGGCCGGCCGTGTACGAGGTTCCGGAAGATCCGGAGCGGGCCGGGTACGCCCGGGTGGCGGCGGAGTTCCGGGACGCCGGCGACGCGGACTCGGTGCGCCTCGACGACGGCCGGGAGCTGCTGGTCGTGCGGATGCGGCGGGTGGTCCGGATCGGGCCCGACGGGCCGGAGACGGCCCGGCCGTCGGACGAGGAGGAGGGCGGCTGCGGCCCCTCCCGGATGCACCCACCGATGGACGAGGACGGCACGATCATTCAGGAGACCTGACCTGATTGACCCGTGATGGGTGTTTCGCCACCAACGGGCGGGTCGCCCGAATCACGCACGCCGAAGGGCGACTTGCCCGAATTGAGACGCGGCCCGCCGGCCCGTGATGTGGGTCACGCCCGCCCCGTCAACATCATTTCCCCGGAACGTTCGATTCCCTTTCCCTGTCGGGAAAGTTGGGAATTCCCGAACTCCCTTTCAAGGTCATCCATCGGGCCGACGGCGGGGAGTTGATCTCCCTGCCGAATTCACGTCTTGTTCCGGCCCCGCGGATTCGCCTACGGTCGCCTCGTTCCCGGTGGTCAGCTGCCTAAACCGGCCGTCACCAGGGCTCTCCCGACCCCCACGTGAGGAATTCCGCCATGCCCGCAAAGGGAAAGCACCGCCGGCCGAAGCACCACCCGATCACGCGCAAGCTGGCCCTCGCCGGCACCGGGAGCGCGGCCCTGGCCCTCCCGCTGATCAGCGCGACCACGGCCGGCGCGGCCGTCGTGAAAGCCGCCCCCGCCGTCGTGAAGGCCGCACCGGCCGTACAGAAGGCGTCCCCGGCCGCGGCGAAGGCCGCACCGATGACGTACTCCGTGGTCAGCGGTGACACCCTGAGCAAGATCGCGGCCGAGCACTCCGTCGGCGGCGGCTGGCAGAAGCTCTACGAGGCCAACCGGAGCGTCGTCGGCGCCGACCCCTCGATCATCCGTCCCGGCCTGAAGCTGAACCTCGCCGCCGCCGCGGCCGCCAAGACCGTCGCCGCCAAGGCCCCGACCGGCTACGCGAACAACCTCGACGGCTGGATCCGCGAGTCGCTCGCCGTGATGGCGCAGCACGGAATTCCCGGGAGCTACGAAGGAATTCACCGCAACATCATGCGTGAATCCTCGGGGAATCCGATGGCCATCAACAACTGGGACTCCAACGCGGCGGCGGGCATACCCTCCAAGGGCCTGCTCCAGGTCATCGACCCGACCTTCCGCGCCTATCACGTGCCCGGGACCGCCCAGAACTCCTACGACCCGGTCGCCAACATCACGGCCGCCTGCAACTACGCCGCCGCACGCTACGGCTCGATCGACAACGTCAACGGCGCCTACTGACCGGCCGGGGCCCGTTCAGCCCTCGATGTACTTGCGGTACGAAGCGCCCAGGTCGTTCACGTCCACCGAGGCGTGCACGACGACACCGGGGTCCGACGCCCCGGTGGACGTGTACTTGTGCAGCAGCTCCAGCACGGCATCGGCCAACTCGGCCTTGACGGCCGCGGTCCGGCCCGCCAGCAGGCCCACCTGGACGTGGATGAGCGCGTGTTCGGGCGAACCGTCGCCCACGTACGCTTCCTCGAGGCAGCGGAAGCGGGTCTTGCAGTTCTCGAGGGTGGTCTCGACGAGTCCGGCCGTGACCGGGTGGAGCGCGAGCGCGAAACCGCGCCGGTCGAACGTGTCGGACAGGCGGGCCGAGTAGTCGACGGTGATCTGCGGCATCGGGTGCTCCGGCTTCGTGGGGGCTCGGTTGCGTCGTGTGCGTGGTGTGCGTCGTGTGCGTCGTGTGCGTGGTCTGCGTGCTGCCCCGTCATTCTTCCCGAAGTGCGCGGTTCAGGTCACTTCGCGGTACGGGGCCCGCGCGCCCTGGCCCGCACCAGGGTGCGCAGCGGCGCGATCAGGCCGTAGCCGACGTCCTTGCGCAAGGCGCCGACACCGGCCTTCTCCACCGCCGTGAGCTGATGTCCCATGAGCTCCGTCATCGTCACGGCGACCGGCCGGAGCCCCGGTTCGGTGAGGTCGAGGATCCCGTCGGCGGCCGCGAGGGCACCGCGGGCGCGCCCGCACTCGGCGGCCAGGAGCTCCCGTACGCCCGGGGTGTCGCGGGCCCGTTCGAGGTCCTCCCGGGTTACGGAGTGCTCGGCGAGGCGGGTGCGCGGGATGCAGAGCCGACCGGCCGCGAGGTCCCCGGCGATGTCGGCCAGGAAGTCGACCCGCTGGGCGGCGTCCACGAAGCGCCGCCAAGCGGCGGCCTGTTCGGCGTCGGGACCGCCCGGGTACTGGAGGCCGGTGAAGACGAGCACGCCGGGCCAGGCGTAGGCGTCGAGGTAGGCCTGGAAGTCCTCCTCGGCGGCGAAGCCGTCGAAGACCGCTTCCTCGGTGGCAGCGCCGTCGAGGAAGCGGAAGATCCACTCGACGGGCAGGCCGCGGGAGCCGACGGCGTGGGCGTAGGCGCGCAGCAGCGGATCGGGGCTGTCGCCGGTCTCCAGGGCGCGGTGCACTTCGGCGCCCAGCTCCTTGAGGCCGGCCGCCCGCTCGTCCGGGGCCCCGGTCTCGGCGACGTCGTCGACCCTGTTCATGAAGGCGAGCCCGGCCGCCAGCCAGGGCACGAGCGGCGGCGCGGCCAGCAGGCGCAGGGCGAGGTAGGGCGCGGGTTCGCGGCGCAGGACGCGGCGGGCCGCGTACGTGTAGTCGCCGCGGAGGCGGGAACCGGAAATCCCGGCTGAGGTGAGCGTGGTGCGCCAGCTGGGCATGGTGGTGGTTCTCCGCATCAGCGTGGGGGCCGTCGGCGGCGGGGGTTCCGGCGGCTTCTGGGTCAGTTGCGGGAGTTTCCGAACATCAGCCGGTAGGCGATGAGGAGGACCAGGGAGCCGCCGATGGCGGAGCCCCAGGTCGCGAGGTCGAAGAACTCGTCCTGGATCGGCCGGTCCAGGAACTTCGCCGAGAGCCATCCCCCGATGAAGGCGCCGGCGATGCCGATGAGGGTGGTGCCGATCAGGCCGCCGGGGTCCCGGCCGGGCAGCAGGACCTTGGCGATCCCGCCCGCGAGCAGTCCAAGGATGATCCAGCTGATGATGCCCATGCCCGTTCACTCCGCTTCGGTGTGGCGCGCCGTGCGCGCGCTTCGTGTCCGCGTCCTTCGTCTTACCGGGGAGGACGCGCGAAGTGGTGAAACGGTTCTCAGACCGTGCGGATCATGTTGATCACATGTGGATCACACGGATCACGTGAATCATGCGGACACGCGGGCCATGGACGCGGGCTGGGAGGGAACGCCGGAGGCGGCGACCGTCACGGAGGCAGCCGTCACGGGCGCGGCGGCCGTCACCGGGGCGGCGCCCGCGGAAGCAGCCGCCGGCGAGGTGGCGGCTGCCGCCTGGGCCGGTGTCCGCGTGAGCAGCAGCACGCCCCGGCCCGCGGCGAGCGCGCCCACCACCGCCAGCAGGACCCCCATCGCCCCGCCCTGGATGCGTTCGCCGAGCAGGACCATGCCGATCGCGGCGGCGGCCAGCGGGTTCGCGAGGTTGACCACCGCGAGGGGGGCGCCGAGGCCGCCCCGGTAAGCCCGCTGGGACAGGAGCATCCCGCCGACCGCGAAGACCACCACGAGCAGGGCCACCGAGACGACCCGGACGCTGAGCAGCGCCCCGCCGCGGCCGCCCGCCACGGCGACGGTCTGGGTCAGGGCGGAAGCCGCCGCGGACGCCAGCCCCGACGCGGTCGCGTGGCGCAGCCCCGAGCGCGTGTCCGTGCGTACGGTCAGCAGCACGATCACCGCGGCCGTCGCGCCGGAGACGGCGAGGGCCTCGGCCAGGGTGAGGGTGTCGTCGGGGGCCGGGCCCGACGCGGGGAGCAGGAGCAGGCCGAGGCCGGCGACGGTGGCCAGGGTGCCGCGCCATTCGGTGGCCGCGACGCGCCGCCCGGCGCCGTGCGCGCCCAGCGGGAG
>NZ_JAGGOW010000112.1 GCF_018614135.1 Streptomyces sp. ISL-66 | reverse complement strand
GCCGGCGCCGAAGTGAACTTCGGAACCATCCAGTTGGACGGCGCGAGCCACGACGTCCACGGCACCCTCAACCCGATCGAGGTCTCGGACGCTCGAGGCGGCACCGCCGGCTGGTCGCTGACCGGAACGCTCAGCGACTTCACCGCCGCAGGCGGCGGCACGGCCGTCATCCCGGCCGGCGCCGTGAGCTGGACCCCGTCCTGCGCTGCGCACTCCAACGCGGTCGGCACACCGAGCGCGGGAGCGCCCGGAGCACTCGGCGCGACCCCGGCGGGCCTGTGTGAACTCGCCTCCGGCGGCGGCCAGGTGGTCGGCGGAGTCTTCGACGCCTCCGCCGGGCTGAACCTCCACACCCCGGCGGTCATCCCCGGCGGGAACTACGCGGCGACGCTCACGCTCTCGCTGTCCTGACGCCACCGGGCGCCGGCGCCACGGCCCCCCGGGCCACGGACGACCACCAACCCAGCACCAAACCCACACCAACCCGCACGCCACCCGCACCACCGGGCCGGGGCCCCGCGCGAACCGCGCACGGGTCCCGGCCCGTCCCACCCCTCCACCACCCCCGCACCGCCAGCCCCACACCCCGCACCCCACACCCCCACCGACAAAGGGAGATCGGATGCTCTCGCACCGAAGACTGCTGCGGCGCGCGCCACTGGCCTCGGGCGGCATCGCCCTGGTCCTGGCCGCCGGCGGCCTCGCCCTGGCTCCCGCGGCCCAGGCCGGGACCGTCACCCCCACCGTGCACTGCTCCCTGCCCGCCGGGCAGGGCGAGGCCACCGGTCCGCAGGCCATGACCGTCGACCTGACGAGCACGAGCGTTCCGCCGGGCGGCAAGGTCCACGCCAAGATCACCCTCGGAGCCGGTCCGGCGAAGAGCACCACCAACCTCAGCAACATCCCGACCACCCCGGCGATCGACCTGACCCTGTCCGGCGGGGCCACCGGCACCGTCACCATCCAGGGGCCGACGGTCAACCTCGACTACACCAGCGGCCAGGCCGTGGTCCTGCCGCCGTTCGAAGGCGACTTCTTCCTCCCGGCCACCGCGTCCGGGGCGGTCAACCTGACCCCCCTGCGGACGCGGACCACCACCGTGGTCTTCGGCGGCACCTACCAGACCCCCTGCGACGTCACCGCCGGCGGCGGGACCGTGGCCACGGTGACCGCGCAGGGCGGCGGGAGCACGGAGGCGACCGTGTCCGCTCCCACCGGTCCGGTGAAACCGAGCACCTCCGTGGCCCTGGCCGGCGGCGGCTGGACCCCGGGCGCCACGGCGACCCCGACCCTCTGCGACGCGGGGGGCGGCAACTGCGACGCGGCCAAGATCGCCTCCAGCGCGCTGGCGATCGACGCCTCGGGCGGCCTGAGCGGAAGCATCGCGCTGGCCAGTTCCTGGACGGTCTCCGATGGTTCGTACTCCGTCCAGGTCAGCGACGGTACGAAGCAGGCGAAGGCCCCGCTGGAGGTGAAGGCGTACGTGCCGGCGGGCCCGTACGAGCTGACGCCGAGCCCGGACCACGGTCCGGTCGGCAGCGTGATCACGGTGTCGGGCAAGAACTACCACCAGGACCAGCAGCTGAACGTGGTGGCGCTGGACGCCGCCGGCAACACCCTCGACGACACGGCCGTCTACCCGAGCACGACCACCGACGGCACCTTCAGCACCGAGTTCACGATCAGTGACCCGGCCATAGCCTTCATCCACACCGACGAAGGCGCGGTGGAAGGCACCGAGACCCGCGTCCCCTTCACCGTCACCACGCACCCCGTGACCCTCGCCACGGGCGCGGCGACCGTGAAACCGGGCGCCACGGTGGGGCTCTCAGGAGCCGGCTGGCCCGCGGGCGCCGCGGTCACCGCCGCCCTGTGCGCGGCCGGCGGCACCGGCTGCGCCCCCGCGAAACTGTCGGCCACGAACCTGGGAGTCAATGCCTCGGGAGCCCTGTCCGGTACGGTCACCCTCGCCTCCTCGGCGACCGAGGGGGTCTACCAGGTCCAGGTCACCGCCGGCGGCCTCCACGTCACCGCCCCGCTCACGGTGGCGAAGACCTTCATCACGCTCTCCCCGTCGTCCGGGCCGACCGGCACCAAGGTCACGGTCGTCGGGCAGGGGTTCGCCCCGGTGAGCACCGTCGAGATCGACGGGCTGAAGCCGGACGGCTCCAAGAGCGCGGACAACTACAGGACCAAGGTCGTCGGCCTCGACGGCAGCTTCTCCCAGACCTTCACCGTGAACGATCCGGCCACCGTCGCCCTCCAAGCCCGCGAGTGGCTCGTGAACGGGAAGAAGGCGCTGGCCCGCTTCACCGTCGGCGGCACCCCGCCGCCGCCGGCGCCCTCCTACGCGCTCTCGCCGGACAGCGGCCCCGTGGGCACGGCCGTCCAGGTCACCGGACGCAGCTTCGCGCCGGTGGCCACGGTGGCCGTGAGCGGCCGCAAGGCGGACGGTTCGAAGACAGCCGACCCCTGCGTGACGCGGGTGATCGGCCTGGACGGCACGTTCGCGCTGAACTTCACCGTGAGGGACCCGGCCACGACCTCGATCATGGCCTCCGAGGTCCTGGCCGACGGGAAGGTGATCCAGACCCGCTTCACGGTGCGCTAGCGGACGGGGCATGAACCCGTACGCGACGCGGCCCCGTACATGGCACCGGGCCGTGTACGGGTTCACGTACGGGTCCCTGTACGGGTCCGCGCCTACGGCAGCTCGATGCCCAGGTCCCAGCCGTCGTGGGCGTGGGTGCACAGGCAGGCGCGGGATTCGGTCGGGGGCAGGGCCGCGACGGCGTCGAAGAGGACTTCGCGCAGCCTGCCGACGTTCTCGCCGAAGACCTTCAGGACCTCGGTGTGGGAGACCCCCTCGCCCGTCTCGGCGCCCGCGTCGAGGTCCGTGACCAGCGCCATCGAGGTGTAGCAGAGCCCCATCTCGCGGGCGAGGACCGCCTCCGGGTGACCGGTCATGCCGACCACCGACCAGCCGGCCGCCGCGTGCCAGCGGGACTCGGCGCGGGTCGAGAAGCGCGGCCCCTCGATGACGACCATCGTGCCGCCGTCCACCGGCTCCCACTCCCGGCCGCGCGCCGCGGCCAGCGCCACCTCCCGGCCGACGGGGCAGTACGGGTCGGCGAAGGTGGTGTGCACGACGTTCGGGACGGAGCCGTCCGGAAGGGGCTCGCCGTCGAAGTAGGTCTGCGCGCGGGACTTCGTACGGTCGACCAGCTGGTCGGGGACGAGCAGGGTGCCCGGTCCGTACTCGGGGCGCAAGCCGCCCACCGCGCAGGGGCCGAGCACCTGGCGGACGCCGACCGAACGCAGCGCCCACAGGTTGGCCCGGTAGTTGATCTTGTGCGGGGGAACGGTGTGGCTGCGCCCGTGCCGGGGCAGGAACGCCACGGTCCGGCCGGCCAGCTCGCCGAGGTACAGGGAGTCGCTGGGGGGCCCGTAGGGCGTCTCGACCTGGATCTCGGAGACGTCCTCCAGGAAGGAGTAGAAGCCCGATCCGCCGATGACACCGATCTCTGCATTCGCCATGCGGCCCACCCTAACGGCGGCACGCCGAAGGCCCCGCGGTCGGTGACGACGGCAGGGCCTCGAACGATGCTGAGGAGCGGTCGGGCAGGTCAGGCGGCAGAGCTGCTCGACGACGACGACGAAGACGCAGAAGTCGAGGCCGATGACGAGGACGACGACGCCGTCGACGCCGCGGCCGGGGAGGCGGCGGGCGTGGACGCCGGCTTCGAGGCAGGCGTGCTGCTCGACGAAGCACCGCGGCTGTCGTTCCGGTAGAAACCGGAGCCCTTGAAGACGATGCCGACCGCGGAGAACACCTTCTTCAGGCGTCCCTCACAGCTCGGGCACACGGTCAGTGCGTCATCGGTGAACTTCTGCACGGCCTCAAGGCCCTCACCGCATTCGGTGCACTGGTACTGGTAGGTCGGCACGAATTTCCTCCTGGCACTCTGGCTCAATGAGTGCTAACGACGCTCCATGGTGACGTATTCCGGCAGATCAGTCCACCGTCACCGGCACGCGGTGACCCAGACCACGCTCGTTCACGCCCTTGGAGGGCGTGAACGAGGTGGACCGGACGGCCCGTGCGGGCGGCGTGGACGAGCTGACGATCCGGCTCGGGGCCGTCGGTGCCAGCTTCGCACGCAGGGCGAGCAGGATGCTCAGCGCCAGTGCGGTGGCCACCAGCGGCACGAGGAACCCGTACGAGGACCCGTGCGCGTCCGTCAGACGGCCGGCCAGGGTCACGGCGGCGGCCTGCCCGAAGGCGACCGCTCCGGTGAGCCAGGTGAAGGCCTCGGTGCGCGAGGTGGCCGGGATCAGCTGCTCGATCATGGTGTAGCCGGTGATCAGCGCGGGGGCGATGCACAGGCCGACGACCAGGCCGAGCGCGCCGAGCAGGATCATCGAGTTCGCGGCCCACAGGACCGAGGCGGCCGCGGTGAGTCCGATGTAACCGAGGATCAGGCGGCGGCGGGGGCCGATCTTCCAGGCGATCGCACCGCAGGCGATGCCGGCGATCATGTTGCCCGCGGCGAAGACGCCGTAGAGCAGGCCGTTGGCGCCGGGGTTGCCGATCTCCTCGGAGAAGGCTGCCAGCGAGACCTGCATGCCGCCGAAGACGGCGCCGATCCCGATGAAGGCGATGATCAGGACGCGCAGCCCGTGGAAGGACAGGGCGGAGGCGCGCTTCTCACCGTGCGCCGGGCGGGCGACGGGCTGGGGCTGCGTGGCGCGCTGGGCGGCGAAGAGAAGGCCGCCGATCAGCGTCAGCGCGGCCTCGGTGACCAGACCGGCCGCCGGGTTGATGCCGGTGCACAGCGCGGTGGCGAGCACCGGGCCGACGACGAAGGTGAACTCGTCGGTGACGGACTCGAACGCGGCGGCCGTGGGCAGCAGCGGGGAGCCCTCGAGCTTGGCCGCCCAGCGGGACCGGACCATGGGTCCGACCTGCGGGACGGATGCACCGGCGGGGACGGCCGCCAGTGCGAGCGCCCAGACGGGCGCACCCAGCAGCGCGAGCGCCGCCAGGGAGCTGACGGCGGTGGCGTGCGTGAGGGCCACCGGGACCAGGACGGCGCTCTGGCCGTGGCGGTCGATGAGCTTGCCCATGACGGGGGCGAACAGCGCCATGGAGATACCGGTGACGGCGGCGACGATGCCGGCGCTGCCGTAGGAGCCGGTGGTGTGCTGGACGAGGAGCAGGATGCTGATCGTCAGCATGCCGAAGGGGAGCCGTGCGGCGAATCCCGGGAGGACGAAGCCGAGGGCGCCGGGCGTGCGCAGGAGCTGCCCGTAGCCGGGGCGGGCGGACGTGTCGGTCGTGACCGCGGATGTCACGGCCTGGCCTTTCCGCTGCCTGGTAGAACTCCCCGTCTGCGGACGATGCGCCACCTTGTGAGCGGCCGCACCCGTACATGTGGGAGCCCCGAGAGCTGTCCTGTTGCGCAGAACCGAGTGATACCTGGGCGCCCTCTGGGTGCCACGGCCGCTTTGCGGTCGCGCCAGCTCTGCGTCAGGCAGAGTTGGTTCGATGTGGTGTCCCTTTATCGTACAGGCAGATCGGCTTGTATGTCCTGTGATTAGGGCTACAGGGCATGTCTTCACCTGCGATTAACGGGAACTTCGCATTCAGGCTCGGCCTAAAAGCGGGTGAATGCGGGCATAAGCCATCGAAGATGGCCGAATTAGAGTGCCGCTCTAACCTGCGGTACTCGCCCCGCCGGTCCCCAGCCACCCCGCCAGCTTGCCGCCCCGGGCCACCGCGCGCAGCCGCGCCTCCGCCGCGTCGCGCACCGGATCGGTGGCCACCACCAGCAGCTCGTCCCCGCGCCGCAGGACGGTCGAGGGCGCCGGTACGAAGCTCTTCGCGTCCCGGACGACCAGCGTGACGGAGGCCCCCGGCGGCAGTCGCAGCTCGCTCACCTCAACGCCGTGCATCCGCGAGGCGGGCGGGATCGCGAAGGACAGCAGGTGTCCGCGCAGCTTCTCCAGCGGAGCCGATTCGATGCCCAGGTCGGAGGCGGCCTCGTCGGTGTCCCCGAGCTCCAGCTTGCGCGCCAGCCACGGCAGGGTCGGACCCTGCACCAGGGTGTAGACGACGACCAGCACGAAGACGATGTTGAAGACGCGCTCGCTGCCCTCGATCCCGGACACCATCGGGATGGTCGCCAGGATGATGGGCACCGCGCCGCGCAGGCCGGCCCACGACATCAGGGCCTGCTCCTGCCAGGGCAGCCGGAAGGGCAGCAGCGAGACGAAGACCTCCAGCGGCCGCGCCACCATCGTCAGCACCAGCCCGATGATGACGGCCGGCCAGAAGTCGTGGACCAGCTCGTGGGGGGTGACCAGCAGGCCGAGCAGCACGAACATGCCGATCTGGGCGATCCAGCCGAGCCCGTCCGCGAACCCGCGGGTGGCGGGCCAGTGCGGCAGCTTCGCGTTGCCGAGGACCACCGCCGCCAGGTACACGGCGAGGAAGCCGGAGCCGTGCGCCATCGCACCGGCCGCGTAGGCCGTGATGGCGATGGCCATGACCGCGATCGGGTAGAGGCCGGAGGCGGGCAGGGCCACGTGCCGCAGTCCGAACGAGCCCAGGAACCCCACGGCCAGGCCGATCGCGGCTCCGATCGTCAGCTCCAGGGCGATCTTGCCTATCAGGACGTACCACTCGTCGACCGGTCCGACGGTCGCGAAGGACACGACCAGGATGACCACGGGAGCGTCGTTGAAGCCGGACTCGGCCTCCAGCACGCCCGTCACCCGCGAGGGCAGCGGGACCTTGCGCAGGACCGAGAAGACCGCCGCCGCGTCGGTCGAGGAGACGACCGCGCCGATCAGCAGGGCCTGGCGCCATTCGAGTCCGACCAGATAGTGCGCTCCGGCCGCGGTCACACCCACGCTGACGGCGACGCCGACCAGCGAGAGCACGATCGCGGCCGGCAGGGCCGGCTTGATCTCTTTCCACTTGGTGCCCAGACCGCCCTCGGCGAGGATCACGACGAGCGCGGCGTAACCGATGACCTGGGTCAGCTCGGCGTTGTCGAACACGACGTTGCCGATGCCGTCCTGGCCTATCGCGACGCCTATGCCGAGGTAGATGAGCAGGCTGGGGAGTCCGCTGCGCGAGGAGACGCGAACCGCCGCGACCGCGACGAGGAGCACGAGCGAGCAGACCAGCAGAAGCTCATTGAGCGTGTGGACAGTCAGCGGGCGGCCCTTTCCTCGACGTGCCTGGCGTGGGCGGGACGACGGGCGTCGCACGACGCATCGTTCCTGCACGGGCGCGTACGGCACGTACTTCGTTAGCTTACCTAATCTTGACGCGCCCTTTACTCGACAACCACATTGTGAAACGCCTGCGGGGCTGTGTCCTCACGACCTCGACCCTCGCGGATCAACGAGCCCTGTCCTGCGCCTATGGTTGCTCCCAGCACTCCCAGGACCACCCTGCCCCTCTAAGGACAGCGATGCCCGCCAACGAAACCGCCCCTTCCGTCAAGAAGAAGGGACGACGTGCCCGTCTGATCGTGCTCGTCCTGGTCCTGGCGCTCTTCGCGGGCCTCGGCTACGGCGCGTACTGGAGCGTGGACAGCGTGCGCGCCTCGTACCCACAGACCACCGGCTCCCTCAAGGTGCCGGGCCTGGCGGGGACCGTCGACGTCAAGCGCGACGCCAACGGAATCCCGCAGCTCTACGCGGACACCGACAGCGACCTCTTCCGCGCGCAGGGCTTCGTGCACGCGCAGGATCGGTTCTGGGAGATGGACGTACGCCGGCACATGACCTCCGGGCGGCTCTCGGAGATGTTCGGCTCCGGCCAGGTCGAGACGGACGCCTTCCTGCGCACCCTCGGCTGGCGCCAGGTCGCGCAGCAGGAGTACGACACCAAGCTGTCGGCGGACACCAAGAAGAACCTCCAGGCATACGCCGACGGGGTCAACGCGTACCTGAAGGAGAAGTCCGGCAAGGACCTCTCCGTCGAGCACGCCGCCCTCAAGCTCAGCGACGACTACCGGCCCGAGCAGTGGACCCCGGTCGACTCGGTGGCCTGGCTCAAGGCGATGGCGTGGGACCTGCGCGGCAACATGCAGGACGAGATCGACCGCGCGCTGATGACGGGCAAGCTCTCCCAGGCGCAGATCGACGACCTCTACCCGCCCTACCCCTTCGACCGGAACAGGGCGATCGTCGAGGGCGGCTCCGTCAAGGGCGGCAAGTACGCCCCCCAGGCCGGCCCCGGAGCGGGTTCCGGTTCCGGCGGCTCCACGGGAACCCCCGGCTCCGCGGGCCAGGGCGGCCCGGTCGGCTCCCAGGCCTCCGTCCGCACCGGCGACGCCGACGGCCCGACCGGCCTCGCGGGCAACACCACCGCCCAGGGCGCGACCGTGGGCCTGCGCACCCACATGAGCGCGCTCGCCGACACCCTCGACGAGATCCCCGCGATCCTCGGCCCCGCCGGCAGCGGCATCGGCTCCAACTCCTGGGTCGTCTCGGGCCAGTACACGACCACCGGCAAGCCGCTGCTCGCGAACGACCCGCACCTCTCCCCGCAGCTCCCCTCGGTCTGGTACCAGATGGGCCTGCACTGCCGGGCGGCCTCCGCCCAGTGCCAGTACGACGTGGCCGGCTACACCTTCTCCGGCATGCCGGGCGTGGTCATAGGCCACAACGCCGACATCGCCTGGGGCATGACCAACCTCGGCGCCGACGTCACCGACCTCTACCTGGAGCAGGTCAGGCCCGAGGGCTACGTCTACGACGGCAAGGTCCTCCCCTTCACCGTCCGCGACGAGGTCATCAAGATCGCCGGCGGCGGCGAGAAGAAGATCACGGTCCGCGGCACCAACAACGGCCCGCTGATCTCCGACCGCAGCGACGAGATCGGCTCGGTCGGCGCCCGCGCCCCCGTCGCCAGCTCCGCGCCCGACCGCGGCAACGGCTACGGCGTCGCCCTGCGCTGGACGGCGCTGGACGCGGGCAAGTCCATGGACGCCGTCTTCAAGATCAACCAGGCCAAGGACTTCAACGGCTTCCGCGCCGCGGCCCGCGACTTCGAGGTCCCGTCGCAGAACCTGATCTACGCCGACAGCAAGGGTCCGAGCGGCAACATCGGCTACCAGGCCCCGGGCCGCATCCCGATCCGCGGCGGCGGCGCGGACGGCCGCATGCCGACCCCCGGCTGGGACTCGAAGTACGCCTGGAAGGGCGGCAAGGACGGCAACGCGGGCTACGTCCCGCAGGACGAGATGCCGTACGACCTCAACCCGGGCCGCGGCTTCATCGTGACCGCGAACCAGGCCGTCACCGAGACCGGCGCCGGCAAGTACCCGTACCTGCTGACCGCCGACTGGGGCTACGGCGCCCGCAGCCAGCGGATCAACGACCTCATCGAGGCGAAGATCAAGGACAGCGGCAAGATCTCCACCGACGACATGCGCACCATGCAGATGGACAACAGCAGCGAGATCGCCGCGCTGCTGACCCCGATGCTGGCCAAGATCGAGGTCTCGGACCCGGACGTCCGCTCCGCGCAGAAGCTGCTGGAGGGCTGGAACTACACCCAGGAGCCCGACTCGGCGGCCGCCGCGTACTTCAACTCGGTCTGGCGCAACATCCTCAAGCTGGCCTTCGGCGACAAGATGCCGAAGGAACTGCGCATCGAGGGCAGCTGCATGAACGTCCCCGAGCAGACGACCGGACCGGCCGACGACCTCGCCAAGATGATCCGCGAATGCGGTGCGCGCGATGCGGACTCGGCGCAGCCGGACGGCGGCGACCGCTGGTTCGAGGTGGTCCGCCGCCTGGTGAAGAACGAGAACTCCGAGTGGTGGCGGTCGCCCGCCGCCCGTCGGGGCGAGGCGGACACCACCACCCGCGACCAGCTCTTCGCGAGGGCCATGAAGGACGCCCGCTGGGAGCTGACCGCCAAGCTCGGCAAGGACCAGTCGACCTGGAGCTGGGGCCGGCTGCACCAGCTGATGCTGAAGAACCAGACGATCGGCACCGAGGGCCCGGGCTACCTCCAGTGGCTCCTCAACCGCGGCCCGTGGAACCTGGGCGGCGGCGAGGCCACCGTCAACGCGACCGGCTGGAACGCCTCCAGCGGGTACGGGGTCACCTGGGTGCCGTCGATGCGGATGGTCGTGAACCTGGGCGGCCTCGACAAGTCCCGCTGGATCAACCTGACGGGCGCCTCGGGGCACGCGTACCACGACCACTACACGGACCAGACGACCCTGTGGGCCAAGGGCGAACTGCTGGACTGGCCCTTCGGCAAGGAGGCCGTGGACAAGGCCACGGTCGACACCCTGAGGCTGATGCCCTAACGCCGCCGAAGCGCCGAAGCCAGCGCCGAAGCCAGCGCCGAAGCTCAGAAGCGCACCACCCCTGACGGGGTGGCCACCGCCCGCACGGGGTGGTCGTGCGGCTCCTCCGGGACCCGCGCGACCACCTCGTCGTCGTAGAGGAGCACCACCAGCGCGGGATGCGCCCCGGCGCGCTCCAGCCGCTTCAGCACCCGGTCGTACGAGCCGCCGCCCCGCCCGAGCCTCATCCCGCGCCGGTCCACCGCGAGTCCGGGCAGCAGTACCGCGTCGGCGCCGGTCACCGCGTCCGGGCCCAGGCGCGGTCCGGCCGGTTCCAGGAGCCGCATCTTGCCCGGGTGCGCGGCCTCGGCCAGACTCCCCGGGCCTTCGTACGCCGCCCAGTCGAGGTCGTTGTCGGCCAGCAGAACGGGCAGCAGCACCCGCTTCCCGGCCGCCCGCAGCGCGTCGAGCAGTTCGCGGGTTCCGGGTTCCGTCCCGATCGAGACGTACGCCGCCACCGTGCGCGCGTCGGCCAGTTCGGGCAGTTCCAGAGCGGAGCGGGAGAGCGCGCGGGCCGACGTACGGAGCAGGTCGGGGGACAAGGCCCGGCGGGCGGCCAGGAGTTCCCGGCGCAGGGCCGTTTTGGCGGGGGCTGGCGCGGGCTGCGGCTGGTTCTCTGCCACGGATGTCTCCTACCTCTCCGTACCGGTACATACTTGATCATTATTCATTCGAATCTCACATGACCGATGGTGCGACCGACTATCGTTCCGCCCATGACTCAGTTGCACCCCGTGATCAAAAAGGCCGTCATTCCGGCCGCGGGCCTCGGTACTCGCTTTCTCCCCGCAACCAAGGCGACACCCAAGGAAATGCTCCCGGTCGTCGACAAGCCGGCCATTCAGTACGTGGTCGAGGAAGCCGTCTCGGCGGGCCTCGACGACGTCCTCATGATCACGGGCCGTAACAAGCGCGCACTCGAAGACCACTTCGACCGCAACTACGAGCTGGAATCCGCGCTCATCGCCAAGGGCGACGACGACCGGCTCAAGAAGGTCCAGGAATCCAGCGACCTGGCCACCATGCACTACGTCCGCCAGGGCGACCCGCGGGGTCTCGGCCACGCCGTGCTGTGCGCCGAGCCGCACGTGGGCGACGAACCCTTCGCCGTCCTCCTCGGCGACGACCTCATCGACCCGCGCGACCCGCTGCTGCGACAGATGGTGGACATCCAGCAGCGCACCGGCGGCACCGTCGTCGCGCTGATGGAGGTCGAGCCGGCCCAGGTGCACCTCTACGGCTGCGCCGCGGTGGAGCGCACGGAGGAGGACGGGGTCGTCCGCGTCACCGGTCTCGTCGAGAAGCCCGACGCGGTGGACGCGCCCAGCAATTTCGCGGTCATCGGACGGTACGTCCTCAATCCCGCGATCTTCGGCATACTGCGGGAGACCGAGCCGGGCCGCGGCGGAGAGATCCAGCTGACCGATGCCCTGCAGAAGCTGGCCGCCGACGAGACCATCGGCGGCCCGGTGCACGGCGTGGTCTTCCGGGGCCGCCGCTACGACACCGGGGACCGCGGGGACTACCTGCGGGCCATCGTCCGACTCGCCTGCGAGCGTGAGGACCTGGGCCCGGAGTTCCGCACCTGGCTTCGCCGTTTCGTCACGGAGGAGATGTAGCACCTTGACCAAGACCGACGCACCGCAGGAACCTCGACCGGCCGGCGACCCCCAGCGCCTCTGGTCGGTGGACGAGCACCTCGCGGACGTCCTCGCCACCGTCCGGCCGCTGGAGCCCATCGAGCTCCAGCTGCTCGACGCCCAGGGCTGCGTCCTGGTCGAGGACGTCACCGTGCCCGTCGCCCTCCCGCCCTTCGACAACAGCTCGATGGACGGGTACGCCGTCCGGACCGCCGACGTCCAGGGCGCGAGCGAGGAGTTCCCCGCGGTGCTGACGGTCATCGGGGACGTCGCGGCCGGCAGCGGGGACCTGCCGACCGTCGGACCCGGCCAGGCCGCCCGCATCATGACGGGCGCCCCGCTGCCGCCCGGCGCCGAAGCCGTCGTACCGGTCGAGTGGACCGACGGCGGCAGCGGCGGGGGAGCGGCCTCCGGCATGTCCCCGGCCAGCGAGTCGCCCGAGGGTGCCGCCGGCGAGGTACGGGTGCACCGCGCCGCCGAGGCGCGGGCGCACGTCCGCTCGCGCGGAAGCGACGTACGGGCCGGGGACCTCGCGCTCGCCGCGGGCACCGTGCTCGGCCCGCCGCAGATCGCCCTGCTGGCCGCCATCGGGCGCGGCACGGTGCGGGTGCGCCCGCGCCCGCGGGTGGTCGTCCTGTCCACCGGCAGCGAGCTGGTCCAGCCCGGCGAGGCGCTGACCGCCGGCACGATCTACGACTCCAACAGCTTCGCGCTGGCCGCCGCCGCGCGGGACGCCGGCGCCATCGCCTACCGGGTCGGCGCCGTCGCCGACGACGCGGACACCCTGCGCTCCACCATCGAGGACCAGCTCATCCGGGCCGACCTGCTGGTCACCACGGGCGGGGTCAGCGTCGGCGCGTACGACGTGGTCAAGGAGGCCCTCACCGCGGTCTCCACCGGCGTCGGGGCCGACGGCGTGGACATCGACGGCGCCGGGATCGACTTCCGCAAGCTCGCCATGCAGCCCGGCAAGCCCCAGGGCTTCGGCACCATCGGCCCCGACCACACCCCGCTGCTGGCCCTGCCCGGCAACCCGGTGTCCTGCTACGTCTCCTTCGAGCTGTTCGTGCGCCCCGCGATCCGCGCCCTCATGGGACTGCCCGCCTCCGAAGTCAGCCGGCCGAGCGTGCGCGCCGTCCTGAAGGCCGACAAGGCGATCGGCTCCCCCGCCGGCCGCAGGCAGTTCCTGCGCGGCAAGTACGACGAGCGGAGCGGCACGGTCAGCCCGGTCGGCGGAGCGGGCTCGCACCTGATCGCCGCGCTGGCGCACGCCGACTCGCTGATGGTCGTACCGGAGGACGTGACCTCGGTGGAGCCCGGGGCCGAGGTCGAGGTGGTCCTGCTCGGCTGAGGTCCGGCGGATGCGGGTAGCGTGTTGCACCACACAGGCCCTTGCGGGGCCCGGACGGGAGCGGCACGCAGATATGAGTACGCAGAGCAGCGCCGGCGGCGCCGCCGGCACCAGGCTGACGCACATCGACGAGGCCGGCGCGGCCCGGATGGTCGACGTCTCGCAGAAGGACGTCACCACGCGGACGGCACGGGCCAGCGGACGCGTGCTGGTCTCCCCCCGGGTGATCGAGCTGCTGCGCGGTGAGGGCGTCCCCAAGGGCGACGCCCTCGCCACCGCGCGGATCGCCGGGATCATGGGCGCGAAGAAGACCCCCGACCTGATCCCGCTGTGCCACCCGCTCGCGGTCTCCGGGGTGAAGGTCGACCTGTCGGTCGCCGACGACGCCGTCGAGATCCTGGCCACCGTCAAGACCACCGACCGCACGGGCGTCGAGATGGAGGCGCTGACCGCCGTCGCGGTCGCCGGGCTCACCGTCATCGACATGGTCAAGGCCGTGGACAAGGGCGCGGTCATCACGGACGTGCGGGTCGAGGAGAAGACGGGCGGCAAGTCCGGCGACTGGGTCCGCTCGTGAACGCCCCGCGCGGCGGCGAGGTCCACAGCCACAGCCACCCCCACGAGCCGGAGTCCGCACCGCCACCGGCTCACGCCACGGCCCCGGGCTCCCCGCGCGCGCTGGTGGTCACGGCCTCCAACCGGGCCTCGCAGGGCGTGTACGCGGACCGGGGCGGCCCCGTCCTCGCCGAGGGGCTGCGCTCGCTCGGCTTCGCGGTGGACGGCCCGCGCGTCGTCCCCGACGGGGACCCCGTGGAGGCGGCGCTGCGCGAGGGCGTGGCCGCCGGGTACGACGTCATCCTGACCACCGGCGGCACCGGCATCTCCCCGACCGACCGCACCCCGGATGCCACCGCCCGGGTGCTGGACTACGAGATCCCGGGCATCCCGCAGGCCATCCGCGCCGAGTCCCTGGACAAGGTGCCGACCGCGGCGCTGTCGCGAGGACTGGCGGGCGTGGCCGGCCGCACCCTGATCGTGAACCTGCCGGGCTCGACGGGCGGGGTCCGCGACGGGATCGCCGTCCTGTCCCGGGTACTGCTCCACGCCGTCGACCAGATCCGCGGCGGCGACCACCCGCGGCCCGCCGACAGACCAGGGAGCGCGAGCTGAACGGCCCCTCCTGGCCGGTGGTGCTGGCGGACGGCGATGTCACGCTCCGGCCGATAAAACTGCGGGACCAGAGCGCCTGGCGCGAGGTCAACCGGCGCAACCGCGACTGGCTGCGCCCCTGGGAGGCGACCATTCCGCCGCCCGCGCCCTGGGGGCCGGTGATCCAGCGCCCGACGTACCGCCAGATGGTCCGCCACCTGCGGGCGGAGGCGAGTGCCGGGCGCATGCTGCCGTTCGTCATCGAGTACCAGGGGCGCCTGGTGGGCCAGCTGACGGTCGCCGGGATCACCTGGGGCTCGATGTGCGCGGGCCACGTCGGCTACTGGGTCGACCGCGAGGTGGCGGGCCGCGGGGTCATGCCGACGGCGGTCGCGCTGGCGGTGGACCACTGCTTCACGAAGGTCGGGCTGCACCGGATCGAAGTGTGCATCCGCCCGGAGAACGGTCCGAGCCGGCGGGTGGTGGAGAAGCTCGGTTTCCGCGAGGAGGGCCTGCGGCCGCGCTACCTGCACATCGACGGCGCGTGGCGGGACCACCTCGTGTACGCGCTGACGGCGGAGGAGGCCCGGGAGGGGCTCCTGCGCCGCTGGCACCGGCAACGCCACTCGCACGGGCCCGCGTCCCAGAGTTAATGCAAATCCGATATATGTTCGAATTCTTTCGGTCGGCGACCGGTTCGCCCATAACCTGATCCGAGAAATCACAAAAAAAGTCCGTGATATCAGCGAGATCGTGCGACACGCCGTCCCAATTGGCGGATCCGCCCGCCCGCACCCCTCTACGGTGTGGGGTGTGAGCAGCAGCGGCCTCATCTACGCAGTCATTGTCGGGGCCTGGGCCGCCTACTTGGTGCCCATGTGGCTCCGGAGGCAGGACGAGCTGAACGAAGCCCGTCCGACGGAACGCTTCTCCACCGCCATCCGGCTGCTTTCCGGCCGGGCGGGAATGGAGCGCCGTTACGCCAAGGGACTGCGTGAGCGCGGTGACGAGGAGGCGCGACACCAGCCCCCCGCGGACCCGGACGCAGCGACGGAAACGGTGAATTCCGCGGACGTCGACGACGTCCGGGCCGTCGTCGTGCCCGCGCCGACCCGGGCGGAGCCGAGACCGACCGCCTCGGAGCGGGCGGACCGCGCGGAGCGGGCCCGCCGCGCGCAGCGCCTGGTCGTCCTGGCCCGCCGCCGGCGCACCACCGCCCTGCTCTTCCTGATCTTCACCCTCGGCGCGGTCGTCGCCGCCGTCGGCGGACTCCACTACCTGTGGGCCCCCGCCGCCCCCGCCCTGCTGCTGAGCACGTACATCGTGCACCTGCGGGTGCAGGAGCGGCGGCGCTTCGAGTTCACCATGGACCGGCGGCGTGCCGAAGCGGCCGCCCGCCGGCTCCGCGAGAACCGCCCGCGGCGCCGCGAGTCCGAGGCGACCGCCGGCTCCGAACCGGACCCGGCGCCACCGGTCTCGCCGCAGGAGGCCGGACGGCGCGCCCTGGTCGAGCAGACCGACCACGCGGAGTGGGTGGACCAGCAGCGCGAGCGCGAGCGCGGCCCCGCCCGCGGTGACAGCTGGGAGCCCGTCCCGGTCCCGCTGCCCACGTACGTGACGGCCCCGGTCGCCCCCCGCGCCACCGGCGGCCCGGCGGCCCCGGACGCCTGGAGCGCGACCCGCTCCAGCACGGCCGAGCCGACGGAACCGCGCCTGCGCGCCCAGCCCGCGCCCCCGCCGTCCCGCCCCCGTGGCCGCGACGCGGCCCGTACGCCGCTGTTCGACCAGTACGAGGGCGACGAGCGGCCGCGCGCCGCGAACGAGTGATCGGTGACCTGCGCGGACGCTCCCCGATATCGGTTTTGGAGCACCCGCGAGGGGATGCTAATGTTTCACACGTCGCAAGGGCCTGTGGCGCAGTCTGGTAGCGCACCTCGTTCGCATCGAGGGGGTCTGGGGTTCAAATCCCCACAGGTCCACAAACGACAGTTCGCGAGTAGCTCTCGGGAACGGTGACGAGATCCCGTCCGATCGAAAGATCAGGCGGGATCTTCGTCGTTTCAGGGGCCGTTCGCTGCCTGTTCTTCGGACTGCCGGCGGCGCTGCGGGACCGCCGGTCGCGGACCGGCGGCTTCCAGCCGTATAGCGGCTGAGGAAAGGCCTCGTCCTCCATGCCGTGGGGCGCCCTGGTGCCTGAGGGCTCGGCGCACCACCGGGCCGGGAGCGGACTCTGGCTCAAAGCTGACTGGGCTTTCTTGGCTGTTGATCAAGTTGTCGCAGGTGCGTGGTGGAATGGCGCGATGGCATGGGATGAGTGGGAGAACTCGAAGGCGGCGGTAGCCGCCGGCCGGCATGTGTCGATGCGGCTCAATCGGGTACCGGGCGGGCCCGGGGGCGGGCAGGGCGACCTTGTCGTGAACCAGGACGACCTCGGTGGTGTCGGGCATGAGGCCTTCGTGCTGCACGGGCGGTTGCACAAGGAGGCGGACATCGCCGGCGCCGGTGCCAACACGGAGGGGGCCGGCTCCACGATGCAGGCGGCAGCGGCCTTGAAGGGCAGCAACTTCGCCCTCGGCGGTGAGTTGGAGACGACGGTGTCCGTATGGACCTCGCAGGTCAAGAGCGTCCTCCAGGCCTGTGCGCACATATCGAACCACCTGGACTACTCGAAGAAGGCGCATGCCGAGGATGACGCGGCGATCGCCGCGTCCCTCCGGAACCGGGACGGCTCGGCCGTACCCGCTTCCCGGCTCGCCGAGTACTTCAAGTAGGGGAGGAGCAGCCCGTGAACTACAGCGAGCTCATGGAAGTCGACCTCGGCAAACTGGGTGCGGCGGTCGCTGACTGGAAGCGCGTGGCCGGGGAGATGCAGCGGCTCGGCGGCGAGGCCCGCGACGGTATGAAGGCGAAGGCGGAGACGGCCCGTTGGGAGGGCGTCAACGCGGGCGTGACCCGGGAGTTCGTCGGCAAGACGGTGAAGGAGTTCGCTGACCTCCACGCGGAGGCGCGGAGCATCTTCAGTGTCCTCGATGACGCGCACACCGAGCTGAAGAGCATCCAGCAGCAGGCCAGGAGCGTGACCGCCGAGGCCAAGGAAGAGGGCTTCAGCGTCACCGGACGCCCGGACGGGACCGTGGTGATCGCGGATGCCGTTGTCTGCGAGGTGGACGGGCCCGGGCAGAGGAAACGCGACATGATGCAGTGGTACGCCGACACGCTGACCGGGATCGTGAGCCACGCCTCCGAGGTGGACGCGGCTGCGGTACGGGCGCTGCGCGCGAGCCACGGCGGTGATCCGACCAACGCGGGCCACGCGTCGTACACGTCGCTCGACCAGGACATGCTGCCCCGCGCCCTGAAACTCGCCGGTCTGGGAGAAGACGCCGACGGCAAGCAGCGCAAGGAGTTGCAGCGGTTGTGGCAGTCCCTGAGTCCTGAGTCGCGCGCGCAGCTCTGGACGCAGCACAAGGACGAGCTGCTGGCCGCCGGCCTGTTGACCCCTTCGGTGAAGCGGGTGGCCGCTGACGACGGGGCGGGGCGGTACGACGTCGATTCACCCGGCTTCGGGGACTACTGGAAGGAGTTCCAGGCCAACGGGATCTCGAACAGCGGTGACTTCATCGGCAAGACGGATGCGGCCCGGCACATGGACCACTATCTGAACGGGACCGGCAAGACCCTCGACCTCGATGTCGACAGGATGCTGAGCGACGGGGACGACACGGTCCTGCGTGACGTGTCGGCGGTGACGCGCGGCAAGCAGGAGGACGAATGGCGCCGCCAGGCGCTGGACGCTTTCGCGCAGTCGGGCGGCAAGCCCGTCGCGATCCCCGTGGAGACCGCAGGTGAGGGATACACCCACGACAAGGGCCCGGACGGCACAGCGAACTGGTACCTGGCCGTGGGCAGCGCCATGACGAACACCACGGGCGTCGTGACGGCGGTGCCGGGACCGGACGGCAAGCCGCAGGTCAGCATCGACTATCAGGTCAATGTGTGGGACCGGTACAACTGGGACCCCGGCAAAGCCACGCCCATCGGTCCGACCACGGTGACCGACGCCGATATGGCCCGAATGCACACGACGGGACAGGCCAGGGAATTCGACATGAGGGGAAGCAGTTCGGTGCAGCAGCACGACATGAGTACGGGCGGCGCCTGGCCCGATCCGAAGGAACCGGGACGGGACGGCACACGTACCGACATCGGCCGGAACGGAGACGCCCGGTGAGCTTGGAGCCACGAAGCAGGTGGCGTCCGGCGCTGGTCGGCGGGGTGGCCCTGCTCACCGGGCTAGTGGCCGGGTGCTCGGGGATGAAGGGGAACGGCCCCCCGGCGCCGGACCGCTCATCGGGGCAAGTGTCGCACTGGGTGGACGGGGCCACCGTGGCGTCGGTCGCCAAGACGCTGCAGGTGCAGTTGCCCGCCGCGGCAACGGAGGCGAAGGCCGCGCACTTGGAGGGTCTGCAGGACGACGGCCTGATCATGGCGTTCGTCCTCCCCAAAGACGAGGTGGACGAGTTCGTCGCACAGCTGAAGCCGGAGCGACCGCTCGGCCTGCGGGAACAGCCACTCGCCCGCAGTACGAACCCATCGACGCCGTTCTCGCACCTCGGGTTGCCGGAGCCCGATCTGCTGGCGAGGGTCCGCGAAGGCCAGGTGTGCGCGCCGTGCGAGGACAACCTCAACTGGCTGAAGGTCGCGGTGGCGCAGGTCGACGACCGCACCAGCCGGGTCTACCTCAGCGGCGTCGACTGAGCACTGACCGTACGGGGCGAGAGCCCGCGGACAGCAGAGCGGCTCCCCACCCGGTCAGGGTGGGGAGCCGCTCGGCTGTCCGCGGGGAAGTGTCAGGCCATGACCGGCGCGGAGACGCGGACGGCCTGGGCGGGCAGGCTGACACCGCAGTCGATCCGCACGCCGGCGGGCAGTTCGTTGTACGGGCCCACCTCCGCGCCGTCGCCGACGACGGCCTCGCGCACCGCGGAACCGGCGCCCACGGAGGCCTGGCGGCCGACCACGGAGCGGTGCACGCGGGCGCCCCGCGCGACCACGGCGCCCGGCAGGACGACGCTGCCGTCGACTTCGGCACCGGCCTCGACCACGGCGCCCTCGCAGACGACCGTGCCGCCGCTCAGGACGGCCTGCTCGTGCACCCGGGCGCCGGACAGGACCAGTGCCTCGCCGACGGGGCCGGGCAGGGCGGGGGAGTCGATCAGGCCGCGTACGAGGTCGGCCGATCCCTTGACGAAGGCCGCGGGGGTGCCGAGGTCCAGCCAGTAGCTGTCGTCGGCGACGCCGCGCAGGTAGCCGCCGGAGGCCAGCAGGCCGGGGAAGGTCTCGCGTTCGACGGACACCTCGCGGCCGGCCGGGATGGTGTCGATGACCGAGCGGGTGAAGACGTAGCAGCCCGCGTTGATCTGGTCGGTGATGATCTGTTCCTGGGTCTCCGGCTTTTCCAGGAACGCCAGTACGCGGCCGTCGGGGCCGGTCGGCACCAGGCCGAAGGCCCGCGGGTCGGCGACCCGGGTCAGGTGGAGGCTCACGTCGGCGCCGGACGCCTTGTGGCCGTCCCGCAGGGCGGCGATGTCGAGGCCGGAGAGGATGTCCCCGTTGAACACCAGGACCGGGTCACCCGGCGCACTCGTGAGGTGCTCGGCGGCGTTGCGTATCGCGCCGCCTGTGCCGAGGGGCTCCTTCTCGGTGACGTACACCAGCTCCAGGCCGAGACCGGAACCGTCGCCGTACTCCTGCTCGAAGAGCTCGGCGAGGTAGGAGGTGGCGAGGACGATCCGGGTGACCCCGGCCTTCGCCGCGCGGGCCAGCTGGTGGGTGAGGAACGGTACGCCCGCCACCCGCAGCAGGGGCTTGGGGGTGAAAACAGTCAGCGGGCGCAGTCGAGTGCCCTTGCCGCCGACGAGGAGGATCGCCTCGCTCATTTCAGATTCTGCCTTTGGTCAGGAGGTGCGACGCTCGTCGGGTCACGTGCGCGACCAAGGAGCCGAGAGGTGTGTCAGGGCTTGGGGGTCAGGGCGTAGTCCGAGCCGAAGCAGTCCCGGATGACCTTTTCGGTGTCCGGACGCCCGGCGAAGTGAAGGCGCGACGCGCTGTCGTCCGGCTTGGCCAGCGGGTTGTCGTCGAAGTAGATCGACCACCAGTAGACGCCCTTCATCTTGCGCTGCTTGACGACCCGGCAGACGGCGTCGTACCAGTTGGCCTGCACCTGGGTGTTGAGGGCGCGCGTGGTGTAGAAGTCCCCCGGCAAGTGGTAGGCGCCCGTCATCGCGCCGATACCGGCCTCGGAGATCACGATCTCGGGGAGGGCGCCGGTCGTCTTCTTGTCCAGCCACTCGTTCCAGCCCTTGACCAAGGTGTCCACCGGAGCGTCGTCGGGCACCTTCACGGGGAAGTAGGCGTCGACACCCAGCTGTTCGACCGGCATGTTGATCCGCCCCGCCACGTAGTTGTCGTAGTTGGCGTCGTAGCCGATCTCGCCCGAGTAGATCTTCTCCGCCGCGGTGGCGAGCGGCTTCCAGCGGGGGTCGCCCTCCAGGGTGTTGAGCTCGGTGCCCAGCGTGAAGGAGGCGACCTTGTGCTTCTCCGCCACGGTCAGGTACGGGCCGAGGAACTTCTTGTACGAGGCGAACCAGGCGTCCCGGTCGGACGGCTTGATGTTGCCGCGCCAGTTGGGCATGCCGCCGAGGGACTTCTCGTCCATCAGCGGGCGCAGGGTGGTGCGCAGCCCCGCCTCCTGGAACACCTGGAGCACGGTTTCGAGGCGTTCGGGGCTCGGCGTCTTGGGGCCGGCCTCCGTCTTCGTCGATGTGCTGGTACCGGTGTAGAAGGGGAAGGAGACCGAGACCGAGTTCGCCTTCAGGTCGACCAGGTACTTCGCCTGCAGCTTCGCCTTCTCCGTGAGGTAGGCGGCGTTCTGCTCGGGGTTGTCCTCCCAGTAGATCTGCACGCCCCATTGCGGCATGCCGGCCTTCCACGGCTTGTCGGCCTTGACCGTCGGAGCCGCCGCGACCGCGGCCGCGGCCGCGTCGGCGGCAGCGGCCTCGGCGGACGGCTTCTCCTCGCCGCTCGCCTTCTTGAGCGCCGCTTCCGCACGGATCTGCTCGTCGTTCACGACCAGATGGGGCATGGCGGAACCGGCCGACCACCGCAGGGGGTGGTTGCCGAACAGCAGCGGCGCGATGATCACGCCGGTGATGACGGTGACCGGGAAGACCGCGAGGAGGGGGATGCGAGAGCGTGTCATGGGAGTGAGGTTCCTGGGGGAAGGGTCAGGCGGGCTTGGCGATGACGACGAACTTGTTCTCTTCGCGCCGCACGAACTTGATGAATCCGCGGAATCCGCCGAGCCCTTCCAGGATCGAGAACAGGGGTATGAGGCCTACGACGACGATGGGCTCCCACCACTTGCGCCGGCCGCTGATGGAGACCAGCGCGTTCAGCCGCAGGCCCTCCCAGTACGTCCAGACCACGTAGGCGAAGTTGAGCGACCACAGCACAACGACGGACTGGGCGACCGGCGAGGTGTTCATGTTCCCGGTGAACCATGCGATGAGCAGGATCGCGCCGATGTGCTGGAGCGGGCCGAGGATCCAGGTGGTCACGCAGATCGAGAGGAACCAGCGGTAGCGCAGCGGAATGGTCCGGTTGAAGCAGAGGGCCACCAGGCCCCAGGCCCAGCGCTCGCGCTGCTTGATGAAGTCACGGGCGGTGGCCGGCGAAGCGCCGTAGCAGCGGCCGTTGAACCAGTCGCTGCGCCCCGGGTACATGCGGCAGAAGTTCAGGGCCAGCTGGGCGTCCTCGACGATGGCCTTCGGACCGAAGTCCCAGCCGATGGTCGCCTCGATGTTGGCGCGCAACAGGAGCAGCTCGCCGTGTACGCCCGCCACGGGGGTGCCCGTGCCGGTCAGCGCGCGGAAGCGGGCGATGTCGTCGGCGGGACGCACCGCGTCGGCGAGCCAGGTGAACATGTTGACCGCGTTCTCGCGCGGGTACGTCAGGATGCCCTGCGCCATGTGCTTGGTCTCGTCCGGGTGCGCCCTGCGCTGCCGGTTGATGAACTGGGCGACGGCGGCCGAGGTGTCGGGACCGACCGCGGTGTCGTCGTCCATGTGGAGGACCCAGACGTTCTCCAGGGCCTCCTCCTCGGCGATGCGCAGCTCGTGCGAGTAGTGGTTGGCACGGGCCTTGAAGCGGGTGCCGTTGGGGGTGGCGTACGCCTTCGGCACGGTGACGACGCGGATCAGCGGGCTCCGGTCCTCCAGCGCCTGGATCCGCTCCGCCGCCTCGCAGCCCTCTTCGGTGAGTACGTCGACGCGCATGTGCGGGAAGTACTGGGGCAGGTGGTCCACGTACGACAGGACCGACCGCTCCAGCGCCGGGTAGGTGTCGTGCCGCCCGATGGTCGGCACCAGGGCGATCAGGAAGTCCTGTTCGACGGGGGCCGCCGGAACCATCTCGTCGGAGCGCTTCACCCGGCGCCGGATCAGGAGCGCGCCCTGGAGACCGACCATCACGCCCACCACGGGCAGCGACCACACGATCGTCAGCACCCATGCCATCGGGGTGCTGTTCGGCAGGTACGACCACATACCGAAGGCGAGCAGAACCAGGAACGGGAGGAGGAACGGCAGGATGCCGGGCTTCCACGAGGCGTGGCGCTGCGTCATCCTGGCGCCATGCCGGGTGGACGAATGCTCCGGGGTGGTGGCGGTCATTGAACGGTTCTCCGAGTGGGGCGACATGGAACGAGCCGGCGGCTAGTTGCCGGGGGGCGGCGACTGCGGCGGCTGCGATCCGGGATAAGGGGCAGCGGGCTGCTGCGGGTTCTGATACGGGTTCGGGAACTGGCCGGGCGCCTGCGGGGCCTGCGGCGCCTGCGGGCTCGGAGGCGCCTGCTGGCCCTGCTGCGGATAGCCGTAGTGGCCCTGTTGCGGGTACCCGTAGTTGCCCTGGGGCGGCGGAGAGCCGTACGGACCCTGCGGCGGGACCTGCTGGCCCTGCGGCGGGAACTGCTGCGCCTGCGGCTGGAGCTGCTGGGCCTGCTGCGCCTGGTGGGCCAGCTGGGCTTCCTGGGCCTGCTGGGTCCACCGGTTGGTCGGCGGCACCCACGGCTCGTAGACGGCGGCTTCCTTGATCAGCAGGAACACCAGCGTCGTGGTGATGAGGACCCCGGCGCTGAACGTCGCCAGCTTCAGGTTGCCCTCGGTGGTGTCCAGGAACCAGCCCTGCTGGCGACTGTCGAACAGGGCGCCGGTGAGGCTGCGCAGCCTGTTGTAGCCCTCGATGAGCGCGGCGCCACAGGCGAGGCCGCGCGCCCAGGAGTTGGCCCGCAGGATCAGCAGGCCCGCGATGATGTACACCACGGCCCAGTTCAGGTTCGCGGTGTCCGCCCGGCCGGAGCCGTCACTGAGCCCGTAGTAGACGATGCCCTTGGCGAAGTCGGCGATGCCGACCTGCCAGAAGCAGCTGTACGAGGCCCAGCAGAGCAGCACTGCCGCCCAGGCCAGGGCCATGTAGGCGGCGACCTGGTGCATGCGCGGTACTTCGAGGGAAGCTCGGCCGGAGGCCGAACCCGTGGTGCCGGATATGACTCTCACCTCGTCTGAATAGCTGGGATGGCAAGCAGGAGCTGGACTGGCCGGTTGCGCGATTCCCCTCGCGCAACCGTTCGCATTGTCGCAGCGCAGTGTTGAGTTCAGATGTCCCAGGGGGCAAAACTTGCCGGGACGGTGCCCGTCACGTCGGCCGCAGTGACTTCCAGACCCGCCGCGCATCGCCCGAATCCGGTCCTCCGGTCAGGGCGCGCGGAGAGCCGTACGTGGCCTCCACGTCGGCGGGTGTGTTCATGTCCTGTGGGCCCGACCGGTTCTTCTGCGTGAGGCCTTGGCCCCACACCGTCCAGATCACCCACGGGGTCTTCTCCAGCGTCCGGGGCTGGGCGCTGGAAACCGGCACGTGGAAGGACTCGGCCATCATCCGCGGCTTGCGGTAGTCGGCCAGGCCGTCGTACCACTTCTTGGTCCACACACCGCCGCCGAAGGGCTTCTGCGGACTGCCGCTGTAGTCGTCGACGCCGACGAGGTCCACGTGGCGCTCGCCCGGGTAGTAGTCCCAGGGTTCGCTGCCGTGAACGTGGTCCCAGGCGTTCGGGGACCAGACGAAGAGGAGGTTGTGCAGACCACGGGTCTTCACCAGGTGTTCGTACAGCGTCCGCCAAAGCTTCTTGTACTGCTCGGGCGCGAGGCCGGACCACCAGAAGCCGTCCTTGGCCCCGGCGTTCATCTCGTGGTACGGGCGCAGCAGCACGGGTACGTCGTGCGACGCGAGGTAACCGAGGTGGTCGGCGAGGAAGGAGAGGTCGAGGAGGAGCGCCTTGTGCTCGTCGGTGCCCGGAGTCAGCAGCCGGTCGATCCAGCCGGAGTCCTTGGCGGCCGGCGAATTGCGCCGCAGCGTCTCCTGGTAGCCCTTGAGCTTGCTGCCGGGCCACGGCTGATGGAAGGACATGCCGACGAGACCGGCCGGGTCACCGCCGTTGGGGGGGAGCTCGGAGGCGGAGCCGTCGCTGCGGTTCTCCTTGCCGTCCCTGTTGTACGTGCCGTCGTCGCCGCGCGGAAGACCCGACCACACGCCGGCCGCGAGGTCGACGACGTCGTCGACGTACGCCCATTCCTTGCGGCCGGAGGGCCAGGCCGAGGAGTAGGGGCGGGGCCGGTCCACGCCCCAGCCTTCCGCCTCGTAACCGGGCCCGAGGTCGAGCTCGACGAATCCCGGGAACTTGCCGGTGAAGTCGGCGGGCTTCCGGTAGTAATAACCGGGCTGCTTCAATCCCTGGTAGTCGCCGTATTCGGGATTGTTGAGTTCGTTCTGGAGCTCGACGTGCTGTCCGATGACGGTGGCGCGGGGGTTCCCGGTTCGCGCGTCGTTCTCCAGGTCGGCGAGCAGCCGGAAGACGGCGCGGGCCGAAGGGGAGGCGGCGGGGTCGCGAAGCGTGAGGTCGCGGTCGACGAGTTGTCGGACGGAGAAGGAGTCCGAATCCCGTGAAGCCCGCAGGCCCGTATAGCCCAGAGCTCCGACCACGGCGGCGCCGCCGCTCAAAATTGCCGTACGGCGCCTCACCTCACGCCCTCCTTGCCAACTGATGTCTGTGTGAACGCACTGCCAGTAATCACACAGACTCGCGAGTGATGCGAAAGGTTGTACGCGTTCAGATGTTAGCGGTCTGAACCGTTCGGGGTGGGGTAGGTATCCCGGGTTGTGGACATGGCCGGGGCCTTTCCCCGCTGATCAGAAGTGGTTTGACGCGTGGTCGGCGCGCGCGGTGTGCCCTATCTCACCGGGAACGCGCCCGTGTCGGAGGCTCAGAAGCCGCCGCCCGACGCTAGAAGTCGCCGCCGCGGGACGGACTTGCCGGGCAGCGGCGGGAGTTCGGGGCCGTGTGCGGCCTCCCCCGCCCGGGCCCGGGCGGGCCGGTGGCCCGGGTGGGGCGGCCCGGGCCGGGCGGAGCGGGTTGATGCAGGTGGATTCAGGGCGGTTTGGTGAGGGCCGGGGCTTACGCCGGGTTCAGCAGCTTCGTCATGCAGCGACTGGTGTCGTGGAAGCGGTAGTGGCCGAACTTGGGGGACGGGGCGTAGCCCGAGGAGAGGTAGAGGGCGATGGCCTCGGGCTGCTGGTCGCCCGTCTCCAGGGCCATGCGCCGGCGGCCGGCCGCGCGGGCATCCGCTTCGAGCGCGGAGAGGATGCGGCGGGCCAGGCCGAGGCCGCGGGCCTCCGGGACCACGTACATGCGCTTGAGCTCGGCGTCGCCGTCCGAGTAGCCCTCGTCGTTCGCCTCCTGGCCGCGCCACCCGCCGCTGGCTATCGGCGCGCCCGAAGCGTCGTAGGCGAGGAGGTAGAGGCCCCGGGGCGGGGCGAACATCGCCGGGTCGAGGAATGTGACATCGCCCTCGCCGTCGTAGCGCTCCTGGTATTCGATCTGCACCTGGTCATTGAGCTTGACCGCGTCCGGGTGGTCGTACGACACGACGCGGAGCTGGATCTCCTGAGACATCCGAACAGCCTACGGAACGCTCCGGCTATCGTGCGGGGATGCTCACCGTGACCTCCGTGAATGTGAATGGGATCCGCGCCGCGGCCAAGAAGGGGTTCTCCCCTTGGCTCGCCGGGTCGGACGCCGACGTCGTCTGCCTGCAGGAAGTACGGGCCGAGGAGGGACAGATTCCCGAGGAGGTGCGTGCGCCCGAGGGGTGGCACACCGTCTTCGCTCCGGCCGCCGTCAAGGGTCGCGCCGGGGTCGCGCTGTACACGCGCCGGGAGCCCGAGCGGGTGCGGGTCGGCTTCGGGAGTTCGGAGTTCGACGCCTCCGGCCGGTACCTGGAGATCGACCTGCCCGGTGTGACGGTGGCCAGCCTCTACCTGCCCTCCGGGGAGGCCGGGACCGAGAAGCAGGACGAGAAGTACCGGTTCATGGGCGAGTTCCTCGCCTACCTGAAGGAGCTCAGGGCGCGGGCCGCCGCGGACGGACGCGAGGTCGTCGTCTGCGGCGACTGGAACATCTGCCACCGGGAAGCCGACCTGAAGAACTGGAAGACGAACCGGAAGAACGCCGGCTTCCTGCCCGAGGAGCGCGAGTGGCTCGGCGAGGTCTACGACGGCGCCGGGTACGTGGACGTCGTGCGCGCCCTGCACCCCGACACCGAGGGTCCGTACTCCTGGTGGTCCTACCGCGGGCGCGCCTTCGACAACGACGCCGGCTGGCGCATCGACCTCCAGGTGGCGACCCCGGGGCTGGCGGCCAGGGCCGTCAAGGCGTTCGTGGAGCGGGCGCAGACGCACCCCGAGCGGTGGTCCGACCACGCGCCCGTGACCGTCGTCTACGAGCTCGGGGTCTGAGCGGACACCGGCGGGCGCAGCCGGTCCATCGCCATCGTGAGCTCGGCCTCGACCACGCTCTTCGCCAGCGGCCGCAGGCGCGGGACCGCCTCCTGGGAGATGTGCGTGGAGATGAGCTCGGCGAACAGGGCCGCCATCGCGTCCGCGTGCTCGCGCACCCGGCGGCCCGCCTCCAGTACGGCGGACAGCGGCACGCCCTCGCGGACCAGCGCCGAGGAGACGTCCAGCAGCCGGCGGCTGACGTGGACGATCTCCTCCCCGTCGGTGGCGAGGTAGCCGAGGTCGAGCGAGGCCGCCAGGTTCTCCGGGGTCACCTCGCCCTCGAAGTAGTCGGCGAGGGCCTCGGGCGTCAGGCGGACCGGGGTCTCCTCGGACCAGCCGATGCCGAGCAGCTCGCCGAGCTGGCCGACGTCGCGGCCGTTCTCGAAGGCGACGGTCAGCTCCGCTATGCCGCCGAGGGTGTGGCCGCGCTCCAGCAGGGCGGCGATGGTGCGCAGCCGGGCCAAGTGGTGGTCGTCGTACCAGGCGATGCGGCCCTCGCGGCGGGGCGGCGGCAGGAGCTTGCGCTCCCGGTAGAAGCGCAGGGTGCGTACGGGTATGCCGGCGGCCTCGGCCAGCTCCTCCGTGCGGTATTCGCGCACTGTGGTCCTTGCCTCCGTCGTTCGCGCTGCGTCCCGCGCTGTGTTCTGCGCTGTGTCCGCTGGGTCCTGCGTCGCATTGTCCGGCACGGGCGCAGCCTAGGCCGTACCCACGGTAACTTTCCCGGCGCGACCCCTACCCACGAGTACGGGGCTGCTCTACTCTCCCGATTGTGCCAGTGATTGCTGGCAGCGTGGGACATTCGGAGGCGGCGGGCATGGGTGGTGGCATGGACGGGCGCGAGCACGTACGAGTGGCGGTGATCGGGTCCGGATTCGGCGGACTGGGCGCCGCCGTGCGGCTGCGGCGGGAGGGGATCACCGACTTCGTCGTACTGGAGCGGGCCGACGCGGTCGGCGGGACCTGGCGCGACAACAACTACCCCGGGTGCGCCTGCGACGTGCCCTCGCACCTCTACTCCTTCTCCTTCGCTCCTCACCCGGACTGGCCGCGGACCTTCTCCGGGCAGCCCGCCATCCGGGAGTACCTGGAGCACGTGGCCGACACCTTCGGGCTGCGCCGCCACATCCGGCTGAACCACGAGGTCCGGATGATGCGCTGGGACGCGGACGAGCTGCGCTGGGACATCGAGACCTCGGGCGGCGAGTTCACCGCCGACGTGGTCGTCTCCGCCACCGGCCCGCTGTCCGATCCGAAGATGCCGGAGATCCCCGGGCTCGCCGGCTTCCCCGGCAAGGTCTTCCACTCCGCCCGCTGGGACCACGACTACGACCTGCGCGGCAAGCGCGTCGCCATGATCGGTACGGGCGCCTCCGCCATCCAGATCGTCCCGGCCATCGCGCCCGACGTGGAGCGGCTCACCCTCTTCCAGCGCACCCCGCCGTGGGTGATGCCGCGCACCGACCGCGCCATCACCTCCGTGGAGCGCTGGCTCCACCGCCAACTTCCCTTCACCCGGGCTGCGCGCCGCGGGCTGCTCTGGGGGATCCGCGAGCTCCAGGTCAGCGCCTTCACCAAGCGGCCGAACCAGCTCGGGCTGGTCGAATCCCTCGCCAAGGCCAACATGGCGCGCTCCATCAAGGACCCGGCGCTGCGGGCCAAGCTGACGCCCTCGTACCGCATCGGCTGCAAGCGCATCCTGCTGTCGAGCGAGTACTACCCCGCGCTCACCCGGCCGAACGTGGACCTCGTCGCCTCCGGGCTGAAGGAGATCCGCGGCTCGGTCCTGGTCGCCGCCGACGGGACCGAGACCGAGGCCGACGCGATCGTCTTCGGCACCGGCTTCCACGTCACCGACATGCCGATCGCCGACCGGGTCGTCGGCGCGGAGGGCAAGACCCTCGCGGAGGTCTGGAAGGACGGGATGCAGTCGCTGCGCGGAGCCACCGCGGCGGGCTTCCCCAACTGGATGACGATCATCGGGCCGAACACCGGGCTCGGGAACAGCTCGATGATCCTGATGATCGAGTCGCAGCTGAACTACATGGCGGACTACCTGCGGCAGCTGAACGTGCTGGGCGGCCGGGTCGCGCTCGCGGCCAGGCCCTCGGCGGTCAACACCTGGAACCGGCACGTCCAGGCGCGGATGGAGCGGACGGTGTGGAACACCGGCGGCTGCACCAGCTGGTACCTGGACGCGCAGGGACGCAACACCACCGTCTGGCCGGGGACCACCGGGGAGTTCCGCAAGGAGACGCGCGGCGTGGACCTGGGTGAGTACGAGGTCGTCCGCCATCGGGAGCGCGAGCGGGTCTCCGCCCCGGCCCCGGCCTCCGCCCCGGCGGTCGCGAAGGCCCCGGCGAAGGACCTGGCCAAGGCGACGGCCAAGGCCCCGGCGAAGGACAAGCCGGCCGCCGCCGAACGGTCCGCCACCGCCGCGGAGGGCGCCGCGTGAGCCGCCTGACGCACGTCACGGCCGGGCCCTACGCCCCGCCGTCCGCCCGCCACGAGCTGGTCGCCACCTCCGCCGACGGCTCGCGCCTGCACGTCGAGGTGCACGGCGAGGACGGGGCTCCGGCCGTCGTGCTCGCGCACGGCTGGACCTGTTCCACCGCCTTCTGGGCGGCGCAGATACGGGACCTGGCCGCCGACCACCGGGTCATCGCCTACGACCAGCGCGGCCACGGCCGCAGCCCGGCCGCCGCCGACGCCGCCGGCTACAGCACCACCGCGCTGGCCGACGACCTGGTCGCCGTCCTGAAGGCCACCCTCGCCCCCGGCGAGAAGGCGCTCGTCGCCGGCCACTCCATGGGCGGGATGACGGTCATGGCCGCCGCCGCCCGGCCGGAGTTCGCCGAGCACGCCGCCGCCGCGCTGCTGTGCAGCACCGGCAGCGGCCGGTTGGTCGCGGAAGCGCTGGTCCTGCCGTGGCGTCCCGGCCGCGCGAGGACCCGTATCACCGCGGCCGTGCTCGGCGCCCGGGCCCCGCTCGGCCCCGTCACCCCCGTCGCCAAGGCGGTGCTGAAGTACGCCACGATGGGCCCCGGCTCGGCGCCCGAGAAGGTCGAGGCCTGCGCCCGGATCGTCCACGCCTGCCCCGCCGGGGTGCGCCGCGCCTGGTCCGGAGTGCTGGCCGGACTGGACCTGGACGCGCAGCTGACCGCGCTCACCGTGCCCACCGCCGTCATCGGGGGCACCAGCGACCGGCTGACCCCGATCGGGCACGCCCGGGGGCTGGCGGCCGCGCTGCCCCACTGCGTGGGCCTCACCGAGCTGACCGGCATGGGGCACATGACCCCCGTCGAGGCTCCGGAAGCCGTCACCCACACGATGCGCGAACTCGTCGCGCTCCACGTCGCCCAGAATCCCAACGCCACGAAGGAGAAGACGCCGTGAGTGCTCGCAGGAGTCTGGAAGGCCAGGTCGCCGTCGTCACCGGCGCCGCCCGGGGGGTCGGCGAGCTGCTCGCCCGCAAACTGTCCGCGCGCGGCGCGAAGGTCGCCCTCGTCGGCCTGGAGCCGGAGGCCCTCAAGGAGGTCTCCGAGCGGCTGCACACCGAAAGCGACCACTGGTACGCCGACGTCACCGACCACGAGGCCATGGCGAGGGTCGCCGAGGAGGTCAAGCACCGCTTCGGCAAGGTGGACATCGTCGTCGCCAACGCGGGCGTCGCGGCCGGCGGCCCGTTCGTGGACTCCGATCCCGACGCCTGGCGCCGGGTCATCGAGGTCAACCTCATCGGCGGGGCCGTCACCGCCCGCGCCTTCCTGCCCGTACTGATGGAGAGCCGCGGCTACTTCCTCCAGATCGCCTCGCTCGCCGCGATCACCCCGGCGCCCATGATGACCGCGTACTGCGCCTCCAAGTCGGGCGTCGAGGCCTTCGCCCACTGCCTGCGCGCCGAGGTCGGCTACAAGGGCGTCAAGGTCGGCGTCGGTTACCTGTCGTGGACCGACACCGACATGGTGCGCGGCGCCGACCAGGACGAGGTCATGCGCGAGCTGCGCCAGCGGCTGCCGTGGCCGTCGAACCAGACGTACCCGCTGGGCCCGGCCGTCGACCGGATCGTGGCGGGCATCGAGCGGCGCTCCGCGCACGTCTACGCGCAGTGGTGGCTGCGCGGCATGCAGGGGTTCCGCGGCTACCTGCCCGGGATCATTGCGACGGTCGGACAGCGCGAGATGAAGCGGTTCGAGCCCCGACTGGCCAGCGTCTCCACGGGACTTGTGGGAGCAGGCGGCGCGGCGGACGAGCAGGAGCGCACGCGGAGCCGCTGACCGGTTGACGCCTTTAAGCGCTGACGTGTTGAAGCACTGACGTGTTGAAGCACTGACGTGTTGAAGCACTGACGTGTTGAAGCACTGACGGCTTGAAGCGCCGAGGGGCGCGACCCGCCGTTCCCGGGTCGCGCCCCCTTCGCATGCCCTACGGCGTCATCCGCGCGGCGGCAGCTGCGGCCGCCGCCGGTCCGGTACGTCCGTGTAGCCGGGCGGCACCGCCGCCGGATCCTGTTCCAGCAGCTCCAGCGCCAGGTGCACGGCGTCGTCCATCTGCGCGTGCCGCCCCTCCGCCCAGTCGAGCGGGGTCCGCAGGATCGGCAGGTCGGGCTCCACGCCCTGGTTCTCCACCGACCAGCCGTACTCGGGGAACCACGCCGCGTTCATCGGCACGGTGATCACCGTGCCGTCGCCGAGGGTGTGCCGCCCGGTCATGCCGACCACCCCGCCCCACGTGCGCTGGCCGACGACCGGGCCGAGCCCCAGCAGCTTGAAGGCCGCCGTGATCATGTCCCCGTCGGAGGAGGTGGCCTCGTCGGCCAGGGCCACGATCGGGCCCCGGGGCGCGTTGGAGGCGTAGGAGACGGGCTGGGCGCCCCGCGTGAGGTCCCAGCCCAGGATCGAGCGGGTGAGCTTCTCCACGACCAGCTCGCTGATGTGCCCGCCCGCGTTGCCGCGCACGTCCACGATCAGGGCCGGCTTCGACATCTCCGCCCGCAGGTCGCGGTTGAACTGCGCCCAGCCCGAGCCGCCCATGTCGGGGATGTGCAGGTACCCGCACCGGCCGCCGCTGACCTCGCGGGCCACCGCGCGGCGTTTGGCCACCCAGTCCTGGTAGCGCAGCGGCCGTTCGTCGACCAGCGGTACGACGGCGACCCGGCGGGCGTGGCCCTGGCCCTCGGCGGGCTCGAAGGTGAGTTCCACGGTGGTGCCGCCCGCCGCCGACAGCAGGGGGTAGGGCCCTGTGACCGGGTCCACCGGCCGGCCGTCGACGTGGGTGAGGACCGCGCCCTCCCGGATGCCGGTGCCGGCGAGCGGGGAGCGGGCCTTGGAGTCGGAGGACTCGCCGGGCAGGATCCGGCCGACGACCCAGGCCCCGTCGCGGGGGTAGAGGTTGGCGCCGAGCAGGCCGATGGCCCGCTGGTAGTGCGGCGGCCCCTCGTTGCGCCGGGCCGGGGACACGTACGCGTGCGAGGTGCCGAGCTCGCCGAGGACCTCGCGCAACAGGTCGGCGAACTCGTCGGGGGAGGCGACCCGTTCGACCAGGGGCCGGTACTGGCGCAGCACGCCGTCCCAGTCGATGCCGCACATGTTCGGGTCCCAGAAGTACGCGCGGATGAGCCGCCCGGCCTCCTCGAAGGCCTGGCGCCACTCGGCCGCCGGGTCCACCTCGTGCAGGATGCGCCGCAGGTCGAGGTAGACGGTGGAGTCGCTGTCGCCCGACTCGGTGGAGGGGACCGCCCGCAGGTCCCCGTCGTCGTTGACGACGAGCCGGGTGCCGTCGCCGCTGACGGCGAACCAGTCCAGCCCGGAGGCCAGTTCGGTCTTGCGGGCCTTGACGAGGTCGAAGTGTTCCAGCGTCGGCTTGCCGCTGGTGTCGGCCGGATTGGCGAAGGTCTCGCCGAGCGCGCCCGAGATGGGCCAGCGCAGCCACACCAGCCCGCCGCCGCTGACCGGGTACAGGGCCGAGTACTTGGACGCCGACACGGGGAAGGGCGTCACCCGGCTCTCCAGTCCTTCCGCCTCGACCGTGACGGTGCCGTCGCCGGAGTCGCCGGAGTCGCCCTCGGCCGGGTCGAGCCCGCCCGCCGCCGGGCGGCCGTCCGGGGAGAACGCGAAGGGGGAGGGGGTCGCCGAGGACAGCGGCACCAGGTAGGGGCGGCAGCCCAGTGGGAAGGACAGGTCGCCGGTGTGCACGTCGTAGACCGGGTCGAAACCGCGCCACGACAGGAAGGCGAGATAGCGGCCGTCCGAGGTGAAGACCGGATTCTCGTCCTCGAAGCGGCCGCCCGTGACGTCCACGACCGTGTGCGCGCCGGGCCCGGAGATCCTGGCCATCTTGATCTGGCGCAGCGAGCGGCCGATGCCCGGGTGCGACCAGGTCAGCCAGCAGCCGTCGGGGGAGAAGGCGAGGTCGGTGACGGGCCCGTTGTCGGACCGGATCAGCTCGCTCGCCTCGCCGTTGGACTCCTCGGTCGCGTCGATGAGCAGCAGCCGCCCGTCGTTGGAGGCGACGGCGAGCCGCTCCCCTTCGGGGTCGGAGACCAGCTCCAGTACGCGGCCCAGCTCGCCAGGGGCGAGCCGGCGCGGCTCCCGGTCCCCGGAGGCCCGGGGCAGGTAGGCGATCTCGATCGCGTCCTCGCCCTCGGCGTCCGTCACGTACGCCACCTGCCCGCCGCTGCCGAGCATCTCGGGCAGCCGGACCCGCACCCCCGGGGTGTCGGCGATGGCGCGGGCGGGGCCGTCGCGGTGCGTGAGCCAGTACAGGCTGCCGCGCACGACGACGGCGCTGGCCCGCCCGGTGGCGTCGACGGAGAGCGAGTCGACGTGGCTGGCGGCCGAGATCTGGTAGGTGCGGCGTCCCGCGCGGGGGCCGCCGAGGCGGACGTCCAGCTTGCGCGGGACGGCGCCCCGGGCCAGCGACTCGACGATCCACAGGTCGCCGGCGCACTGGTAGACGATCCGGGAGCCGTCGCTGGAGGCGTGCCGGGCGTAGAACTCCGCGTGGTCGGTGTGCCGGCGCAGGTCCGCGCCGTCGGGCAGGCAGGAGTAGAGGTTGCCGATGCCTTCGTGGTCGGAGAGGAAGGCGATCCGGCCGTCCACGAACATCGGGGAGTCCAGGTGTCCCTCGATGTCCTCCAGCAGCCGTTCGCCGTGCAGCCACAGCCGGCCGGTGGCGCCGCCGCGGTAGCGCTTCCAGGCGGCGGGCTCGTGCGGGGGCTTGCCGGTCAGCAGCAGGGTGCGCCGCTCGCCGGTCCCCCCGCCGGCCTGGACCTCCTCGTGGACGGCGATGTCGGAGACGGGCCCCCAGGGGAGCCGGCCGCCGGGACTGCCGTCGGTGGGCAGGATGTAGGCCCAGGAGAAGTAGGAGAAGGGCTGGCCGTGGGAGGAGACGGCGAGGATGTCGCTGCGGCCGTCCTTGTCGGGCGGGGTCCAGCCGCAGACCCGGGTGTCGCTGGAACCCCAGTAGCTGAGGCGCCGGGCCGGGCCTCCCGCGACGGGGGCGAGGTGGATCTCGGGGTCGAGGCTGCGCCAGGTGGTGAAGGCGATGTGCGTGCCGTCGGGGGAGAACCGAGGGTGGCCCACCCGGGTCCGGTCGACGGTGATCCGCCAGGCCCGGCCCGCGGACCCGCCGGCGGGGACCAGGGGTGCAACCCAGAGGTCGTCTTCGGTGGCGAAGCAGAGCAGGTCGTCGTGGAGGTGGGGGAACCGGAGGTACGCCGCGTCGTGACTCACACCCCAATGCTTTCCGCGGGGAGGGGGGCTGGCAACTCGTACAGGTGATCCATGCGGGTGTCGGGGGACCGTCCGGCGGGTCGGCCGGGAGGGAGCGGGAGCGTGACCGACGCCACTGCCGAAACGAAACGGAACGGTTTCGTTTCGCTGGCGCCGGGGGTATCGTCTTATCCGTACGAAACGGTTTCGTTCGGATGGCAGGTCGGGAAGAGGTGCCGAGATGGTCGAAGAAGTCATGTCGCGCCGCAGCCGGATCACCCCCGAGCGGGAAGCCGAACTCCACGGGGCGGTCCTCGACCTCCTGCGCGAGGTCGGCTACGAGGCGCTGACCATGGACGCGGTCGCCGCCCGTACGAAGTCCAGCAAGGCCACCCTCTACCGCCAGTGGGGGAGCAAGCCGGAGCTGGTGGCCAAGGCCCTGCGCTGTACCCAGCCGGTCTCCCTCCGGGAGATCGACACGGGCAGCATCCGCGGGGACTTCGCCGTCATGGTCGAGAACTCCGACGACGCCCAGATGGCGAAGGACACCGCGCTGATGCGGGGTCTGACCCATGCGGTCCACGAGAGCCCCGAGCTCCACAAGGCGCTGCGGGAACTACTGGTCGACCCGGAGATCACCGGCCTCCAGGCGATGCTGCAGCGGGCGGTGGACCGAGGCGAGATCGCCCCGGGCTGTCCGGCCCTTGCCTTCGTGCCACACATGCTCATCGGAGCGTTCATCGCGCTCCCGCTGATCGAGGACCGGTCCGTCGACCGGTGTTTCCTCGGTGACTTCATCGACGCCGTGGTCTTCCCCGCCCTCGGCGTCTGATCCGCTCTCCCCGCTGTTCTGCGAGCTGTCCCCGCGCTCGCGCTCGATCCCTGCTGTTCCTGACACGCCGCTCTCGTCGTCGGACCGGCATTCCATGCCCTGTTCCATCCCACGACCCGAACGGGAGAACCACCGACGTGGCCACCTTCCTCTACCGACTCGGCAGGGGCGCCTTCCGGCGCCGCCGATTCGTCGCCCTCGTCTGGGTGGCGCTGCTGTTCGTAGCCGGCTTCGGCGCGGCTTCGGCGTCCGCCCCCACCTCAGGCTCGTTCTCCATACCCGGCACGGAGGCCCAGAAGGCCTTCGACCTGCTGGACCAGCGCTTCCCGGGAATGGCCGCCGACGGCGCCACCGCCCGCATCGTCATCAAGGCCCCGGCGGGCGAGAAGGTCGACTCCGCGGCCGTCAAGCCGCAGGTCGAGAAGATCGTCGCCGACCTGAAGGACGGTCCCGGCAAGGACCAGATCTCCTCGGTCGCCAGCCCGTACGAGGCCCAGGCCGTCAGCCAGGACGGCTCCACCGCGTACGTGAGCGTCAAGTACAAGGTCAGCGGCATGGAGCTGACGGACGCCACCCGCGAGGCCCTCAAGGAGTCCGGTACGGCCGCCAAGGCCGACGGCCTGAACGTCCAGATCGGCGGCGACGCCCTGATGGCCGCCCCCGAGACGGGCTCCGGCGAGATCATCGGCATCGCGATCGCCGCGATCGTCCTCGTCATCACCTTCGGCTCGCTCATCGCGGCCGGACTGCCGCTGCTGACCGCGCTGATCGGCGTGGGCATCGGCATCTCCTCCATCACCGCCCTCGCCAACGTGCTGGACCTCGGCTCCACCACCTCCACCCTCGCGATGATGATCGGCCTCGCGGTCGGCATCGACTACGCCCTCTTCATCGTCTCCCGCTACCGCGCGGAGCTCGCCGAGGGCCGCGAGCGCGAGGAGGCCGCGGGCCGCGCCGCCGGAACCGCCGGCTCGGCCGTCGTCTTCGCCGGTCTGACCGTGGTCATCGCGCTGGTGGGTCTGGCCGTCGTCAACATCCCGATGCTGACCAAGATGGGCTTCGCCGCCGCCGGCACCGTGGTCATCGCCGTCCTCGTCGCCCTGACGCTGGTCCCGGCCATCCTCGGATTCGCCGGCGGGAAGGTGCTGCCCGCCGGAGCGAAGAGCAAGCTGTTCGGCAAGGGCAAGCCGGCCGCCGAAGGCGCCGGGCCCAAGCCCAACGGCGGCACGCGCTGGGCCCGCTTCATCCTGCGCCGCCCCGTCATGGTGCTGCTCGCGGGAGTGATCGGCCTCGGCATCATCGCGATTCCCGCGAGCAAGCTGGAGATGGGCCTGCCGGACGACGGCGCCCAGCCGGTGTCCACCACCCAGCGCCAGGCGTACGACCTGCTCTCCGAGGGCTTCGGCCCCGGCTTCAACGGCCCGCTGATGGTCGTCGTGGACGGGGACAAGGCGCTCGCCGACAAGACCGCCGACCGGATCAAGGGCCTGGAGGGCGTGGCCGCGGTCATGCCGCCCACCCAGAACGAGGCCAAGGACGCCGCCGTCATCACGGTGGTCCCGAAGGACCGCCCCTCCTCCGCGGCGACCGAGGACCTGGTCCACGAGATCCGCGAAGGCAGCGGCAACGACGTCCTCGTCACCGGCGCGACCGCGATGAACATCGACTTCTCGCAGAAGATGAACGACGCGCTGCTGCCCTACCTGGCACTCGTCGTCGGCCTGGCCTTCCTGCTCCTGATGCTCGTCTTCCGCTCGATCCTGGTCCCGCTCAAGGCGGCCCTCGGCTTCCTGCTCTCGGTGGTCGCCGCCCTCGGCGCCGTCGTAGCGGTCTTCCAGTGGGGCTGGCTCGGCTCGCTCTTCGGGGTGGAGCAGACCGGTCCGATCATGTCGATGATGCCGATCTTCATGGTGGGCGTGGTCTTCGGCCTGGCCATGGACTACGAGGTCTTCCTCGTCACCCGCATGCGTGAGGCGTACGTCCACGGCGAGCGGCCGGGCCAGGCCGTCGTCACCGGGTTCCAGTACAGCGCCCGGGTGGTCGTGGCCGCGGCCGTCATCATGATCGCGGTGTTCTCCGGCTTCATCGGAGCCAGCGAGCAGATGGTCAAGATGATCGGCTTCGGACTGGCCGTCGCCGTCTTCTTCGACGCGTTCGTCGTCCGCATGACCATCGTCCCGGCCGTCCTCGCGCTGCTCGGCCACAAGGCCTGGTGGCTGCCGAAGTGGCTCGAGCGGATCCTGCCCAACGTGGACGTCGAGGGCGAGAGCCTGCGCAAGCACCTCGGGGAGTCCTCGGACGGCCCGGGCGGCGCGGACGGGCACGGCAAGGACCGCGAGCTGGTCAACGTCTGACCGGCCGAAGGTTCGTACGAGATGAAGACCGGCCCCGCACCCGAGAGGTGCGGGGCCGGTCCCGTTGGGCCTAACGGGTGGCGGCGGCCACGGGCGCGTACGTACGGCGCAGGAAACGGCGCAGCGCGGCGATGTCGAACTGGACCACCGCGACACCTTCGGGGGAATGGAACTCGACGACGGCCTGCACGCGTCCGCAGGGCCAGATGCGTACGTCGCCCGTCCCGGTCGGGGCCTGGAGGCCGGCCTCCAGGAGGGCGCGGGGGAAGACCCACTCGTTGTCGATGCCCTCGGGGGACAGGTCCGCGGGGAAGACGATCCGTACGGCCAGGGGCTCGGCGGGGACGAAGCGGAGCGTTGCCGGAACGGCCCGGTAGAGCGGGTCGTCGGTGATCACGCGGGCGCGCACGCGCTCTTCGACCACGGTCACGGTGGCCGTCGCGGTGGCTGTCGCGGTGTTGCCCGCGGGGGGATTCTCGGCAGCGGCTGACATCGGCAAAGCTCCTCGAATCAGAACATATACGCCCCTCTTGCCCCCAGCCTCGCACATTCCCACGAAACCGCACGAGGCTATTTGTGCTCCCACCGCTCTTGCCAACCGTTCGCAAGTGGGCCCTATGCTTAAACGGTTAAATATTTCGTCAGTTCAACGGACCGCAGGAAGCGGAGCAGATCCATGCATGTGCCCGACGGCTTCATCGATGCCCCCGTCTCCATCGCCGCAGGTGTCGCCGCCGCCGGAGCCGTGGCGGTCAGCCTGCGCGGAGCCCGCCGGGAGCTCGACGAGCGGACCGCCCCGCTCGCCGGCCTCGTCGCCGCCTTCATCTTCGCCGTCCAGATGCTGAACTTCCCCGTCGCCGCCGGCACCAGCGGCCACCTGCTGGGAGGCGCGCTCGCCGCGATCCTCGTCGGCCCCTACACGGGTGTGCTCTGCGTGTCCGTGGTCCTGCTCATGCAGGGCGTCCTCTTCGCCGACGGCGGCCTGACCGCCCTCGGCGTCAACGTCGTGAACATGGCCGTCGTCACCGTCGTCGTCGCCTACGCCGTCTTCCGCGGCCTGGTCAAGCTGCTGCCCGACGGCCGCCGCTCGGTGACCGTCGCCGCCTTCACCGGAGCCCTGCTCTCGGTGCCCGCCGCGGCCGGCATGTTCACCCTCCTGTACGCGCTGGGCGGCACCACCGACGTGCCGCTGACCAAGGTCTTCGGCGCCATGGTCGGCGTCCACGTCCTCATCGGCGTCGGCGAGGCCCTCATCACCGCCGCCACCGTCGGCGCCGTGATCGCCGTACGCCCCGACCTGGTCCACGGCGCCCGCGGCCTGTCCGCCCCGCTCAAGCTGCGCGTCGGCGGCGAGCTGGTCGACGCCCCGGCCGCGGCCCCCGCCGCCGCGGCCGGCCTCGCCGCCCGCTCCACGAAGCCCGTGTGGATCACCGGTCTGGTCGCCGCCCTCGCGCTGGCAGGCTTCGTCTCCTTCTACGCCTCGGCGAGCCCCGACGGCCTGGAGAAGGTCGCCGCCGACAAGGGCATCGACGAGAAGGTGACGGAACACGCCGCCGCCGAATCCCCGCTCGCCGACTACAGCGTCAAGGACGTCTCCGACGCCCGCCTCTCCGGCGGCCTCGCCGGAGTCATCGGCGTCGGCGCGACCGTCGCGGTGGGCACCGGCGTCTTCTGGACCGTCCGCCGCCGCCGCGGCGCCGACCTGACGGCCGTCTCCACCGCCGCGCCGGTCGCCTGACATGGGCGCGGGCCACGCCCACAAGCTCTACCGGCACGGGCACTCGCCGGTCCACGGCCTGCCGCCGCACTGCAAGCTCGCCGCGACCTTCGCCTTCGTCGTGGTCGTCGTGTCCACACCGCGCGAGGCGGTATGGACCTTCGGGCTCTACGCCGTCCTCATCGCGGCGGCCGCGGCCGCCGCCCGGATCCCGGCCGGCTTCCTGCTGCGCCGGCTGCTGATCGAGGTGCCCTTCGTCGCCTTCGCCGTCCTGATGCCCTTCGTGGCCCAGGGCGAGCGGGTCGAGGTCCTCGGCATGTCGCTCAGCGTCTCCGGCCTCTGGGGCGCCTGGAACGTGCTGGCCAAGGGCACCCTCGGCGTGGCCGCGTCCGTCCTGCTCGCCTCCACCACCGAACTGCGGGCCCTGCTGCTCGGGCTGCAGCGGCTCAAGCTGCCGCCGCTGCTCGTCCAGATCGCCTCCTTCATGATCCGGTACGGCGACGTCATCACCGACGAGCTGCGCCGGATGTCCATCGCCCGCCGCTCCCGTGGCTTCGAGGCGCGCGGGCTCCGGCACTGGGGCGTCCTCGCCAAGACGGCCGGCGCCCTGTTCATCCGCTCCTACGAACGCGGCGAGCGGGTCTACCTCGCGATGGTCAGCCGCGGCTACGCCGGCTCCATGCCGGTGATCGACGAAGTGGCGGCCACCCGCGCCCAGTGGGCGTACGCGGCCGCACTCCCGGTGACGGCACTCGCCGTCTGTCTGATGGGTTGGACGCTTTGAACGCACCCCCTGCCGAAGCCCCCTCGCTGGCCGTCTCCGGCCTCGCCTACGCCTACCCCGACGGCCACCAGGCCCTCTTCGGGGTCGACCTGACCGTCGGGCGGGGCGAGCGGGTGGCCCTGCTCGGACCCAACGGCGCCGGCAAGACCACGCTGGTGCTGCACCTCAACGGCATCCTGAGCGGCGGCGTCGGCACTGTGAGCGTGGCCGGGCTGCCCGTGGAGAAGCGGAACCTCGCCGAGGTCCGCCGCCGGGTCGGCATCGTCTTCCAGGACCCCGACGACCAGCTGTTCATGCCGACCGTGCGGGAGGACGTGGCCTTCGGCCCGGCCGCCGCCGGAATGCGCGGTCCCGAGCTGGAGGCGCGGGTGCGCAGCGCCCTGGAGCAGGTCGGCATGGGCGCCTTCGCGGACCGGCCGCCGCACCACCTGTCCTTCGGGCAGCGCCGCCGGGTCGCGGTGGCGACCGTACTGGCCATGCGTCCCGAGATCCTGGTGCTGGACGAGCCGTCCTCCAACCTCGACCCGGCGTCGCGCCGGGAACTCGCCGACATCCTGCGCTCCCTGGACGTCACCGTGCTGATGGTGACGCACGACCTGCCGTACGCGCTGGAGCTCTGCCCGCGCGCGGTGATCCTCAGCGAGGGGACCATCGTCGCGGACGGGCGGACGCAGGACGTGCTGTGCGACGAGGAGCTGATGCGCGCGCACCGGCTGGAGCTGCCGTTCGGCTTCGACCCGCGCTCGGTGTCGGTGGCATAACCGCGTACGGCCGGTTGTTGGACCGCTCGTGGAGATCCAGGGTGAGGTGGCGGAAGGCTACGAGGCCGTCCGCGAGGCTTTCGTACGCAACTTCGAGGTGCTCGGCGACCGGGGCGCGGCCGTGGCCGTCTACCGCGACGGGCGACGGGTCGTGGACCTGTGGGCCGGTACGAAGGACGCCGACGGGGGCGGCGCGGCCTGGAGCGCCGACACCGCGCAGGTGGTGCGCTCGGCGACCAAGGGCGTCGCGGCCGTCGTCCCCCTGCTGCTCCACCAGCGGGGGCTGCTGGACCTGGACGCGCCGGTCGCCTCGTACTGGCCGGAGTTCAAGGCGGGCGGCAAGGAGCACGCGCGCGTACGGGACCTGCTCGCGCACCGCGCCGGGGTCCCGGCGCTCGACCGGGGGCTGACCCCGGCGCAGGCGGTCGACGGGCATTCGGGCGCGCGGGCGGTCGCCGCGCAGGGGGCCCTGTGGGAGCCGGGCACGGCGCACGGCTACCACGCGCAGACGTACAGCTGGCTGTTGTCGGAACTGGTGGCACGGGTGACGGGCGGGACCTCGCTGGGGCAGTGGCTGGCCAGGGAGGTCACCGGGCCGCTGGGGCTGGACTTCTGGATCGGTCTGCCGCAGGCGCAGGCCGGGCGGGTGGGCCGGGTCGCGCCGGTGGATCCGCCGGAGTCGGTGGGAGCGTTGAAGATCCGGCCGCGCAGGAACGTTTCGCAGGCCTACGCCGACCCCGGCTCGCTGACCCGGCGGGCCTTCGCGGCGATCGACCCGCTGCCCGACGAGAACGCCCCCGAGTACCGGGCGGCCGAGCTCCCCGCGTCGGCGGGCATCGGCACGGCGCGGGCCCTGGCGGGCCTGTACGCGGCGCTGCTGTCCGACACCCAGGACGGGGCGCGGCTCTTCACCCCGCGGACCACCGCGCTGGCGGGCACGGAGCTCTCCTCGGGCCCGGACCGGGTCCTGGTGGTCAACACGCGCTTCGGGCCGGGCCACATGCTGCACGGCCCCGCCTCGCCGCTGCTCTCCCCGTCCTCCTTCGGCCACCCGGGCCGCGGCGGCTCGCTGGCCTTCGCGGACCCGGAGGCGGGCATCGGCTTCGGCTACGTCACGAACGCGCTGGCCAAGTCGGTCACCGCCGACCCGCGCGCGCAGTCGTTGGTCCGGGCGGTCCGCGCCTCGCTGTGACCGCCGCCGCCGGTTCGCCCGGGGCCCGGCGCTCGGCGCTCGGGGCGGTCCCCGCGGTCCGGGGGATCTCGGGGAAAATGCGGAGCTCCGGGCGGCGCACGGCGTTAGCGTGGCCGCATGACGACCACCACCACACATCCGCTGTTCGCCGAAGCCCTCGCCGCGCTGGGCCTGGAGCCCGGAGTACGGAGCTTCCCCGACGGCACCAGGACCGCCGCCGACGCGGCCGCCGCGATCGGCTGCGAGCTCAGCCAGATCGTCAAGTCGCTGATCTTCGCGGCCGACGGGGTGCCCGTACTGGTCCTGATGGACGGGGCGTCGCGGGTGGACGTGGAGGCGGTGCGCCGCGAGCTCGGCGCGACCGCCGTGACCCGGGCCGACGCGGCCCTGGTCCGCGAGACCACGGGCTACGCCATCGGCGGCGTCCCGCCCTTCGGGCACCGCACCCGCACCCGGGTCATCGCGGACCGCTCCCTGCTGGCCCACGACGTGGTCTGGGCGGCCGCCGGTACCCCGCACACGGTGTTCCCGATGGCCCCGCGCGAGCTGATCGCCCACGCGGGGGCCGCACTGGCCGACGTACGGGAGGGCTGAGAGCCGGGGGCTGAGGGCTCGGCCCTCAGCCCGCGTTCAGTACGGCCGCCACGATCGGGCCCGCCGCGTCCCCGCCGTGTCCGCCGCCCTCGACCATGGCCGCGGCCGCCACGTCACCGCTGAAGCCGGTGAACCAGCTGTCCGGGTTCTGCGCGCCGTCGACCTCGGCCGAGCCGGTCTTCGCGCCCTTGTCGGAGCCGCCGACCGCGGACATCGCGGCCCGCGCCGTACCGCTGCTCGCCGTCAGCTTCATCATCCGCACCAGCTGCGCCGCCACCGCCGGCTTCATCGACCGCGAAGCCTTCGCGAGCGCGCGGCCGTCCAGCGAGGCCTTGACGACGACCGGCTGACGGAACACCCCGGTGCGGGCGGTGGCCGTGATCGAGGCCATGGTCAGCGGGTTCATCTGGATCTCGCCCTGGCCGATGTACGCGGCGGCCGCCGCCGGGCCGGTGGCCTCCGGGACCTTGCCGTCGACGGTCGGCACGCCGACCTTCCACTCGGCGCCGATGCCGAAGACCTCCCGGGCCTCCTTGGGGAGCGCGCCGATGTCGCCGACCGGCTTGATCTGCTTGATGAAGGCGGTGTTGCAGGACTGGGCGAAGCTCGTCGCGAAGGTCTCGTCGTCGAGCTTGAAACCCTTCAGGTTGGTGAAGCGCCGGCCCTCCCAGGAGACCTCCGGCGGGCACTCGGCGACCTTGTCCGCCGATACGAGGCCCCGGTCCAGCAGCATCGCGGCGGTCACGATCTTCATCGTGGAGCCGGGCGCGCGCCCGCCGCTGACGGAGGCCGGGAAGCCGTCCGACCGGTGGTCGGCGATGGCCAGCACGTCCCCGGTGCTGGGCTGGACGGCGACCACCGAGGCCTGCGGGAAGCGCAGTACGGCCTTCTCGGCCGCCTCCTGCACGTCGGCGTCCAGGACGGTCTGGATCTTGCCCGGCGTGCCCTCGACGAGCGTCAGCAGGTTCCGTCGCGGGGCGCCCGGGGTGGCCGGCTCGATCCACAGCTCGGCGCCGCCCGTGCCGCCCAGCTTCTCCCCGTACTTCTGGCGCAGGTCGTCGAGCACCTTGCGCAGCGACGGGTACTTCTCGGCCGTCAGCTCCTTGCCGTTGCGGTCGACCGCCTTGACGGGCGGGCTGGGCGGGGGGCCGCCGCGCAGCCGCTCGCCCTTCTGGAGCTGCGGGTGGAGCACCGCGGGGTCCCAGTCGACGAGCGGCAGCCCGGTGGTGTTGCCGCGGACCACGGAGAGCTTGGACTCGTAGGCCAGCGGCTTGGTGACCCCCTGGTAGGTGACCTCCGCGGCGACGGAGTACGCCACCGTGGTGCCGGTCTGCGCGCCGGGGGTGATCGCGACCTTGGACACGAGGGCGGCGGTCGTGAAGTCGCCCAGCGCGTCCCGGGCGCCCCCCGGATTGTTCGTCAGCTCGGCGCCCTTGGCGGCGTCCCCGGCCGACCACGCGGCGAAGAAGGCCTTGGCGGTCTCCGCGGCCTCCTTGTCGCTGACCGGCCCCGTGCCCTTGGCGGGCGCCGCCGGTGCGGCGGCGCCCGTGCTCTTGGCGTCGTCCCCGCCGGCGTCGCCGACCAGCGCGTACACCCCGTACCCGGCTCCGCCCATCATCGCGAGGAACACCCCGCCGATGACCGCGCCCTTCGCTGCCCCGTTCACTTCACAGTCCCCGTCCCCCGTACCACGGCCCCCCACTGAACGCTGAACGCGTTCAAAGGCCCTCGGGACGAACTTTACGTCGAACGCAGGCGCGACCGGGGGCGTTGTTACAGGACCGGGACCTCGTCCCCGGCCGCACTTCAAACCCAGGTGTCCAGCCACATGCGGCCCCGCCAGGAATCCATCGGCAGGCTCTGGCCCGTGTAGATCGGCCAGAAGTAGATGAAGTTCCAGACGATCAGGAGCACGAGGACGCCCGCCGCCACCGCGCCCAGGGCGCGGCGGCGTTCCGAGGAGCCGGCCCGGCCCAGGAGGGCGCCGATCATCATGGCCACCGCCAGGCACAGGTAGGGGACGAAGACCACCGCGTAGAAGAAGAAGATGGTCCGCTCCTGGTAGTTGAACCAGGGCAGCAGGCCCGCGCCGACCGCGCACGCGATCGCTCCGGCCCGCCAGTCGCGGCGGAAGAACCACCGCCACAGCACGTACAGCAGCGCGAAGCAGGCCGCCCACCACAGCAGCGGGGTGCCGAGCGCCAGCACCTCGCGGGCGCACTTGGCCGTCTCGGTGGCCGGGCAGCCGTCGGTGCCGGGCGCGGGGGACTCGTAGAAGTAGGAGACGGGACGGCCGAGGACCAGCCAGCTCCACGGGTTCGACTCGTAGGTGTGGCCGGAGGTCAGGCCCACGTGGAACTTGTAGACCTCCGTCTCGTAATGCCACAGGCTCCGCAGCCACTCCGGCACGAACGACCACGAGCTGTGCTGGTCGTTCTTGGCGGCCCAGTCGCGGAAGTAGCCGCCCTTGCCGTTGTCGGGGGAGAGGATCCAGCCGAGCCAGGAGGTCAGGTAGACGGCGATCGCCACGGGGACGGTGGAGAGGAAGCCGGGCAGCGCGTCCCGGCGCAGCATCGCCGCGTACGGGGCGCCCGCGCCCGCGGTGCGGCGCGCGGCCGCGTCCCACAGGACGGTCAGGACGCCGAAGAAGGCCAGCACGATCAGGCCGTTCCACTTCGTGCCGAAGGCCAGACCCAGGCACACACCGGCCAGGATCCGGTACGGGCGCCAGCCCAGCCCCAGCGTCCGCGCGATCCCGGCGTCCGGGCGGGTCCGCCCCTCGTCGTCCACCGGGAGGGCCGCCGCGAGCCGCGCCCGCGCCTTGTCCCGGTCGATGACCAGCGATCCGAAGGCTCCCAGGACGAAGAACATCAGCACCAGGTCGAGCAGCGCGGTGCGGCTCATCACCAGATGCAGGCCGTCCACCGCCATCAGGAGCCCGGCCAGGCAGCCGAGGAACGTCGAGCGGAACAGCCGCCGCCCGATCCGGCACAGCATCAGCACGGACAGGGTGCCGAGCAGGGCGGTCATGAACCGCCAGCCGAAGGGGTCGAAGCCGTACATCCACTCGCCGAGGCCGATCACCCATTTGCCGACCGGCGGGTGCACGACGTAGCCCGGGTCCACGGGGAGGCCGACCCCGTCGGGGTTGGCGAGGATCGACTTGTCGATGTCCTTGGGCCAACTCGCCTCGTAGCCCTGGCTGATCGTGGCCCACGCGTCCTTGGCGTAGTACGTCTCATCGAATATCACCGCCTTCGGGGTGCCCAGATGCGCGAACCGCAGCACCCCGGCGACCAGCGCCACCAGCAGCGGCCCGGCCCACGCCAGCACCCGCTCCCAGACCGCGGCCGCCTCTGCCCCGATGCCCAGGGTCGCCCACAGCTGCGCGGACGGACGGGCGTACGGGGGCACCAGGCGGGTGCGGACGTCCGACTGCTTCTGCGCCCCCGTCCGGGCCGCGTACCCGAAGCCGCGCAGACGGCGCAGCCAGGCTGACGGCTGGTCGGCGGGGCCGGATCCGGGGCCGAGGTCGGGCCCCGCCGTTGAGGCGGGCGGGGCCCCCGCGGGGCTGGGCGGCGGCGTCGCGGTACTGGTCACCGGGTCATCGTAGGGAACGAGGCCGCGTCGAGGGGGTCCGGGTGACCCGCGGCCGGGCCGAAACCCCGGGGACGGGAGCGCCGGGGTGGGCGGGCCGGGACGGCTGAGAGGATGGGGCGGTGACCACTGACCAGCCCCGCCCCTCCGAGGCCACCGCCGACGCCACCGCCGACGCGCCGTCCGAAGCCGCCCGCGAACCAGTCTCCGCGGCGCCCCGCACGGCCCTGCCCGCCGCCGCCTCCGGCGCGGCGGGAGCAGGCGTCCTCGTCCTCGCCGGCACCCCCATCGGCGACCTCGCCGACGCGCCGCCGCGGCTCGCCTCCGAGCTGGAACGCGCCGACGTGATCGCCGCCGAGGACACCCGCCGGCTGCGCCGGCTGACCCAGGGGCTGGGCGTCTACACCACCGGGCGCGTCCTGTCGTACTTCGAGGGCAACGAGTCCGCGCGCACCCCGGAGCTCGTCGAGGCCCTGGAGGCCGGCAAGCGCGTCGTGCTGGTGACCGACGCCGGCATGCCCTCGGTCTCGGACCCCGGCTACCGGCTGGTCGCCGCCGCCGTGGAGAAGGACATCAAGGTCACAGCCGTACCCGGACCCTCCGCCGTCCTCACCGCGCTCGCCCTGTCCGGCCTGCCCGTCGACCGCTTCTGCTTCGAGGGCTTCCTGCCGCGCAAGGCCGGCGAGCGCCTCGGCAAGCTCCGCGAGGTCCAGGCGGAACGCCGCACCCTCGTCTACTTCGAGGCCCCGCACCGGCTGGACGACACCTTGGCGGCCATGGCCGAGGTCTTCGGCGCCGACCGCCGCGCCGCCGTCTGCCGCGAGCTGACCAAGACCTACGAGGAGGTCAAGCGCGGCGGCCTCGGCGAGCTGGCCGCCTGGGCCGCCGAAGGCGTGCGCGGCGAGATCACCGTGGTGGTCGAGGGCGCCCCGGCGGCGACCCCCGGCGACGTGGACGCCGAGGAGCTGGTGAACCGGGTACGGGTGCGCGAGGAGGCGGGCGAGCGGCGCAAGGAGGCCATCGCGGCGGTCGCCGCCGAGGCCGGAGTACCCAAGCGCGAGGTCTTCGACGCCGTCGTGGCGGCAAAGAACGCGGCACAAAAGGTGCCGCCCGTCGGTAAAGAGCTAACCTGAAAAGCAAAGCTCAGACCGCGCACCGGGCGCTTTGGGCATGACTCGCCCAAAGACCGTCCAACAGTAGACAGGGCCTGATGCGCTCCCGCCCGAAGAGGCGTCCACTGGCATTGCACCAGTGGAACAAGAGGAGCTGGCATGAGTGAGATCGCTGACCCCCAGGTACCCGTCGCCGAACGCGCCGTACCCGCCGCGCCCACCACAACCGCAGCCGCCACCACGACCGGCGTGCCGACCGTGCACGAGGCGTACGCCTTCGCGTGCATGAAGTGCGGCTACGCCTGGGAGCAGGGGTACGAGATAGAGCACCACGTCGACGGCACGGGACACCCCTTCATCGTCTACACCGTGAACGGCCTGCGGGTTCCGTCGCCGCTGTCGAACCCGACGTGCACGAACTGCGGCGGGCACGTGGTGCGGATCATGCGGGAGGGTCAGGTCAAGTCGGTCCTCGGCATGATCGACCAGCTCTACCACCACCGCGCCGCCCCCGGCATCGCCGGTCCCGTCCCGGCGACGTACGAGGAGGAGCACCACCGGCCGCCGAAGCAGCGCAAGGTGCCGCACGAGGGCCCCGGACCCGTCCCGGCGGAACGGCCCGGGCTGCTGGCCCGGCTCCTCGGACTTATGCGCCGGTCATAAGATCGGCCGCATGAGCCGTAGTACGTCGAACGACGCGCCGCCCCCGCTGCCCGAACCGCTGCGGGTGGCGGTCGCCGACTCCCACACCCACCTGGACATGCAGTCCGGCACCGTCGAGGAAGGCCTGGCCAAGGCCGCGTCCGTCGGCGTGAGCACCGTCGTCCAGGTCGGCTGCGACGTGAAGGGCTCCCGCTGGGCGGCCGAGACGGCCGCCGCGTACGCCAACGTCCACGCGGCCGTGGCCCTGCACCCCAACGAGGCCCCCCGGATCGTGCACGGAGACCCCGACGGCTGGTCGCGCCAGGGCGCCCGCGAGGGCGGCGGCGAGGGCGCCCTCGACGACGCGCTCGGCGAGATCGAGGCCCTGGCGGCGCTGGCGCACGTGAAGGCGGTGGGCGAGACCGGGCTGGACTTCTTCCGTACCGGGCCGGAGGGAGCGGCCGCGCAGGAGCGTTCCTTCCGCGCCCACATCGAGATCGCCAAACGACAGGGCAAGGCCCTGGTCATCCACGACCGCGAGGCCCACGCGGACGTCCTGCGCGTGCTGCGCGAGGAGGGCGCGCCCGAGCGGACCGTCTTCCACTGCTACTCCGGCGACGCCGAGATGGCCCTGGAATGCGCGGCCGCCGGGTACTACATGTCCTTCGCCGGAACCGTCACCTTCAAGAACGCGGCCCCGCTGCGCGCCGCCCTGGCGGTGGCCCCGCTGGAGCTCGTACTCGTGGAGACGGACGCCCCGTACCTGACCCCGGCGCCCTACCGCGGACGGCCGAACGCCCCGTACCTCATCCCGCTGACGGTACGGGCCATGGCCGCGGTCCGCGGCCTCGACGAGGACGCCATGGCGACGGCCCTGGCGGCGAACACGGCCCGCGCCTTCGATTACTGAGCGCCCGCCTGCCGCCCGCGCCCCCTATCGAGGGGCCGGCGTTCCGTCCGCGTCAGCTCGCGCCACCCGTCACCCCTCACCCGTCACCCGCATCACTCGTTCGCCACGGTGCGTAGCCGTCCGGCTTTGTGGCGTGACGGTCGCTCCGCTAGGGTGCCGTGCCCGGAGCAGCGGGACGGACCAGTGGAGCGAGCGTCGTGAGCGATATGTCCTGGCCGGCCGGTGGCGGGGATCCCGCAGGCCCCGATCCCCGGGACCCGTGGGACCGGGATGCCGGGCACGAACAGGGCCGGGCTCCGGGCGACGGGGTCGTCAGTTGGGCCGACGCGATGGCCACCCAGGCCGGGCCGCCCTCACCGGTGGGCCTGGCGGACCCGGGGCCCGGCCCGGACGCGGGGCCGGGCCCCTATCCGGGACGGCCGGAGTCGCAGCTGCCGCAGCCCGGGGTCCCGGCCCCGCGCGGTGGCGCCCGGCGACGCAGGGCGGCCGAGGCGGAGGCCGCCCCGGTGCAGGAGCCACTGGCCACCGGCCGCCGCAGACGCGCCCAGCCCGGCCCGCTCCCCGACGTGTTCCCCGACGTGTTCCCCGACGT
>NZ_JAGGOW010000111.1 GCF_018614135.1 Streptomyces sp. ISL-66 | reverse complement strand
CCGCCCCGCCGCGATCATCCGCGACCTCGACCTCCTCCGCCCGATCTACGCCCAGACCGCCGCCTACGGCCACTTCGGCCGCGAACTCCCCGACTTCACCTGGGAACGCACCGACCGCGTGGCCGCGCTCCGTGCCATCGCGGGGGTGTGACGTGCGCATAGCCGTCACAGGATCGGTCGCCACCGACCACCTCATGACCTTCCCCGGACGCATCAGCGACCAACTCCTGGCCGACAAGCTGGACCGGATATCCCTGTCCTTCCTCGTCGACACCCTGGAGATCCGGGACGGCGGCGTCGCCGCCAACATCGCCTACGGTCTGGCCCGACTCGGCCACCGTCCGCTGCTCGTCGCGGCCGTCGGCCGGGACTTCCGGGACTACGGCCGCCGGCTCGCGGAGCTGGGCGTCCGCACCTCGGCGGTGCACGCCTCCGAGACCCGGCACACGGCCCGCTTCCTGTGCACCACGGACCCGGACGGCAACCAACTCGCCTCCTTCTACGCGGGTGCGATGGCGGAGGCGGCCGACATAGACCTCGTCGACGTGATGAACCGGTGCGGCAGGGCCGACCTGGTACTGATCGGGGCCGACGCCCCGGCGGCGATGCTCCGCCACACCCGGGCCTGCCGCGCCCTCGAGATTCCCTACGCCGCCGACCCGGCCCAGCAACTGGCCCGTCTGGAAGGCCCTGAGATCCGAGAACTCACCGACGGGGCACACCTGTTGTTCACCAACGAGTACGAGCACGAACTGCTGCTGCGCAAGACCGGCTGGACCCACACCGAGGTACTGCGGCGGGTCGGCACGTGGATCACCACGCTCGGCGAGAAGGGCAGCCGCATCGAACGGGCGGGCAGCCCGGCGGAGGACGTCTCCGCCGTCCCCACGGACGCCGTCGTCGACCCGACCGGCGTCGGCGACGCCTTCCGGGCCGGCTACCTGGCCGCCCTCGCCGCAGGGCACACCTCCGTGCGCTGTGCGCAGACGGGCTCGGTGATGGCCTCGCTCGCGCTGTCGGCCGTGGGCACGCAGACGTACGACACCACGCCGGAGGGGGTACGCGAACTGCTCCGCACCGCCTACGGGGCGGACGCGCATCCCCTCGGTGACCACGGCGGCCGGCCGGAAGGCACCCCCGCGGGTGGCGGGGCCCACCGATGAGCACCCTCACACGGCCCCGCACGAGCCCGGGCCCGGCCGCCCTGATCGCGGCCGGCCACCGTTCGTACTCCTTCGAGTTCTTCCCGCCCAAGACGGGCCAGGGCGAACGCGTGCTGTGGCAGGCCCTGCGCCGGGTCGAGGCCGTCGACCCGTCCTTCGTCTCCGTCACGTACGGGGCGGGCGGGTCCTCGCGGGAACGGACCACCGACCTCACCCAGCGCATCGCGGAGCACACCACCCTGCGTCCCGTCGCCCACCTCACCGCGGTCGGCCACTCGGTGGCCGAACTCCGCCGGATCATCGGGCGCTACGCCGATGCGGGCGTACGCGACGTACTCGTCCTGCGAGGCGATCCGCCCGGTGACCCGAGGGGGCCGTGGACTCCTCACCCGGGCGGTCTCGACCACGCGGTGGACCTGGTCCGGCTGGTGCGGGAGCTGGGCGACTTCAGCATCGCGGTCGCCGCCTTTCCCGAACGCCACCCCCGCTCACCCGACTGGGAGAGCGACATCCGGCACTTCGTCGCCAAATGCCGGGCGGGCGCCGACTACGCCGTCACCCAGATGTTCTTCCGCGCAGAGGACTATTTCCGGCTGCGCGACCGGCTGGCCGCCGCCGGGTGCGACACCCCGGTCATCCCGGAGATCATGCCCGCCACCCGGTACGACCAGATCCGCCGCTTCGCCGCACTGAGCGACGCCGCGTTCCCGCCGGACCTCGCCCGCCGTCTGCACGCCGCCCGGCACGACCCCGACGAGGCCCACCGCGTCGGCGTCGAGCACGCCACCGAACTGGCGCAACACCTCCTGGACCAAGGCGCGCCAGGGCTGCACTACATCACCCTCAACCAGTCCACCGCGGCACTGGACATCCACCGCCGGCTGAGTCTGCCCACCCACCCCGCGGACCAGTAGGCGGGATCCGCCGTGACCGTCCACGCGCGGCGACCCGTTCGCGCGCGATCCGAGTCCGCGATCTTGAGCTAGGGAGACGTTTTGCCCATGACCCGCACAGCCCCGTTCATGACCTGCACGGGCCCCGTGCTCCCTCCCCTCCGCGCCCGGTTCGAGTGGTCCGCAGGGGACCAGCGCGCGGTTGACACCGTCCGCGTCCTGGCCGCCGGCGCCGTACGGAAGGCCGGTGACGGCCACCCCGGTACGGCGATGAGACTGGCCCCCGCCGCGTACACCCTCTTCCACAAGGTGATGCGCCACGACCCTGCGGACGCCGACTGGACGGGGCGCGACCGGTTCGTCCTGTCCGCGGGCCGCTACTCGTCCCTGACGCTCCACATACAGCTGTACCTGGCCGGTTTCGGCCTGGAGCCGGACTGCCTGGAGGCCTTCCGTACCTGGGCTTCGAAGACGCCCGCTCACCCCGAGCACGGGCACACGACCGGCGTCGGGACCACTTCGGACCCGGTGGGCCAGGGCGTTGCCCATGCGGTGGGCCTGGCCGTGGCCGCCCGCTACGAGCGCGGCCTGTTCGATCCCGAGGCGGCCCCGGGCACCTCGCCGTTCGACCACTACGTCTACGCCGTCGCCGATGACGACTGCCTCCAGGAGGGCATCTGCGCCGAGGCGTCGTCGATGGCCGGGCAGCAGAAGCTCGGCAACCTGATCTTGCTGTGGGACGACCACCACCTCTGGATCGAGGGTGACACTGACACTGACACCGACACCGACACCGGGACGGCGATCTCCGAGGACACCCTCGAGCGCTACGAGGCGTACGGCTGGCACGTCCAGCGCGTACGGCCCAAGAACGACGGCGACCTCGACCCGGCCGCCCTGTACGCGGCGATCGAGGCCGCCAAGGCCGATACCGAGCGCCCGTCGCTCATCGCGATGCGCTCGACCATCGCCTGGCCGGCCCCGAAGGCTCAGGGCGCGGAGGCCGTGCACGCTCGGAGCACGGAGGCCGGGCACGGATCGGCGCTCGGCGACGAAGAGGTCGCCGCCACCGAGCGCGTCCCCGGCTTCGACCCGGAGCAGGTCTTCGAGGTCCCCGACGAGGTCATCGCCCACACCCGTGGGGCCCTCCACCGGGGCGCCCAGGCCAGGACCACGTGGGAGAAGTCCTTCGCCGCGTGGCGTACCGCCAACCCGGAGCGCGCAGCCGAGTTCGACCGCAACCGCGTCGGCGAACTACCGGCCGGCCGGGAGGAGAAGCTCCCGGTGTTCGAGACCGGCCCCTTCGGTGTAGGGGACATGACGAAGGAGAACTTTTGAGCAGGCTGCGCTGGCTGACCGCGGGGGAGTCACACGGACCCGCACTCGTCGCGACGCTGGAGGGGCTTCCCTCTGGTGTGCCGATCACCACGGAGATGGTGGCGGACGCGTTGGCCAGGCGGCGGCTGGGTCACGGGCGCGGCGCCCGGATGAAGTTCGAGAGGGACGAAGTCACCTTCCTGGGCGGTGTGCGGCACGGCCTGACGATGGGAGGCCCCGTCGCGATCATGGTGGGCAACACCGAGTGGCCCAAGTGGGAAAAGGTGATGGCGGCCGATCCGGTGGATCCCGGGGAGCTGGCCCGGTTGGCGCGCAACGCGCCGTTGACCCGCCCCCGCCCCGGTCATGCGGATCTCGCCGGTATGCAGAAGTACGCGCTGGCCGACGCCCGTCCGGTTCTTGAGCGGGCCAGTGCGCGGGAGACCGCGGCGCGGGTGGCGCTGGGCGCGGTGGCCAGGTCCTACCTGAAGCAGACGACCGGCATCGAGATCGTCTCGCACGTGGTGGAGCTGGCCGCGGCCAGAGCTCCGTACGGTGTGCTGCCCAAGCCCTGCGACGAGGCGAGGCTGGATGAGGATCCGGTGCGCTGCCTGGATGCGGAGGCGTCGAAGGCGATGGTCGCGGAGATCGACCAGGCCCACAAGGACGGCGACACCCTCGGTGGTGTGGTCGAGGTGCTGGCGTATGACGTGCCGGTGGGTCTCGGCTCGTTCACGCACTGGGACCGGCGGTTGGACTCGCGGCTCGCAGGTGCGTTGATGGGCATTCAGGCGATCAAGGGCGTCGAGGTCGGCGACGGATTCGATCTGGCGCGGGTGCCGGGATCGAAGGCGCATGACGAGATCGTGCGGACCGCCGACGGCGTGAGGCGTACGACCGGTCGGGCGGGCGGCACGGAGGGCGGCATGTCCACGGGTGAACTGCTGCGCGTACGGGCGGCGATGAAGCCGATCGCGACGGTTCCGCGCGCGCTGGCGACGATCGACGTGGCGACCGGCGAGGTGGCCGCGGCGCACCATCAGCGGTCCGACGTGTGTGCCGTTCCGGCGGCCGGCATCGTGGCGGAGGCCATGGTGGCCTTGGTACTGGCGGACGCGGTGGCCGAGAAGTTCGGCGGGGACAGCGTCGGTGAGACACGGCGCAACGTGCGGTCGTACCTCGAAAATCTCCAGATCCGCTGAGCGTCCCACCCGTACGGCGTCAAGGGCGATTCAAGGGCGTCGGCGGGCCCCACGGAGTTTGCAGCGCCGCCCGCAGGGCTTCGACCGTTTCCTGTCCGATCCGCTCGGCGAGTTGCCCTTCCAGCCGGTCAAGGATGGCGCGGGCCCGGCGGTGTGCGCGCTCCCCGTCCCGGGTGCGCCGGATGAGCCGCTGCCGGGCCGACGCGGGGTCCGGGACCTGCTCGAGCAGTCCGGTGGCGACCAGGCCGTGTACGGCCTGGTGCGCGGTCTGCCGGGTGACGCCCATGCGCCGGGCCAGCTCGGAGACCGTGGTGCCCTCGTCGTCCAGCACGGCGAAGAGCCGTGCTTGCGTCGCGGACACCGGCACGGCTCCGGCTGCCTCCAGGGCTGCCAGCAGCCCCTCTTCGAACCAGCGCCGGGCCTCTTCGAGCAACTGCGGAAGGTTGCGGCGGGTGGACTGCATCTGTTCCTCACGATGGGCCGGGGCCGGGGGCGGGCTCGTACCCGGCGCTTGATTAACGACACCCTCTCGTGTCAGGGTACCTGACATTCATGACGGAGTCGGATCACGGGAGAACGCATGACCCTGGAGTACGCCACCCGCTACCGGCAGGCATCACGGATACCCGCGGAGCCGGGCAAGCCCTACTTCATCGAGAAGGGCGAGGGGGACCGCGCCCATCTCTTCGGTGACCTGATCACCATCTACGCGGGCGCTGAGCAGACCGAGAACACCTTCAACTTCTTCACCGTCGAAGGTCCCAAGGGCGACCTCATCCCGACCCATCTGCACACCGACACCCACGAGATCTTCTACGTCACCCACGGGGCCGTCCGGCTGTTCGTCGAGGACACCGAGGGCAACCAGCAGGAGAAGCTGCTCGTACCCGGCGACTTCGGCTTCGTGCCGAAGAACTGCCGGCACGCCTACCGCATGGAGCGCCACCACAGCCAGGTCGTCGGCGTCGCCGCCGGTCCTGCCGGCACCTTCGAGCGGTTCTTCGAGAACCTCGGCGCACCCGCCGAGCAACTCGGCCTGCCGCACCAGCCGGTCGTCCCGGAACCCCACAAGTTCGCCAGTGTCCCCGAGCAGTACGACGTGCGCTTCCTGCCCGACCACCAGTGGCGGACGTGATCCGCCGTGTCGTGCAGGGAGAACCAACTCCTCACCATCTCCTTGATCGCGACCAGATGCACGCCCTAGTCCCCGGGCGCCCGCATGCCCCTCGCGCGGGCGGCTCTCGTCGCCGTGTCGGAGCCGAGGAGGTCGAGGACTTCGAGGGCGCGGCCCGCCTGGGCGGAGGAAGCCAGTACGCCGCCGCTGAATGTCGAGCTGATCGCGGTGTCACCCGGCAGCGGGCCGATGACGACGACGCCCGGCAGGTCCAACGACCGCCATCAGTGTCATGTCCGGCTTCGGTCTCGTGCTGTTGCTGGCGGTCTCCCCGTTCGTGGACGCGCTGAAATCCCGTGGCGTGAGCAGCCGTTGGTCCAGCGGGGCGACGCAGAGCATCGCCGTGTGCGTGGCGGGGTGCGCGATGGCGGCGTTCCCGTTCGTCGACGCCTCCGGTCCGCGGCTCGTACTGATCGCGCTGGCCTTCGGCGGCACCGCGATCGCCATCCCCCTCCACTACATGACGACCGCGGAGGTCGTCCCCCCTGCCCAGCGGGGCGCCGTGTTCGGTATCGGCACCCTGCCGGGCCTCGTGGCACCGTTCCTGACCGGCCACCTCATCGACGCGGCCGACACCCCGGCCGCCGGCTACACCCAGGCGTTTCTCGTCGCCGGCGCGGCCATGCTCACGGCAGGCGCCTTCGCCCTGGCGGCCATCCGCCCGGAACGGGACGCACGACGCCTGGGGCTCGACGCCGGGGCTCGGCCCTGAAGTGTGTCGCAGAAGGTCGTGGCCGGGCAGGTCGGGCGCTTTGGGGCGGCTCGCTGAGCGCAGTGGTTGCGGTGTCAGGCGAGGGTGAGAGGGAGGGTGGTCAGGCCGCGGGTGAGGCGGGTTCGGCGCCAGGTCAGGGATTCCGTAGGGATGGCCAGGCGCGTGTTCGGGAAGCGGGTCACCAGGGCGCGGAGGGCGATTTCCGCCTCGGCCCGGGCCAGGGGGGCGCCCGGGCAGCGGTGGATGCCGTGGCCGAAGGAGAGGTGGCCCTCGGCGTCGCGGTCGAGGTCGAGGCGGCCCGGGTCGGGGAATGCCGCCGGGTCGCGGTTCGCGGCCCCGGGGGCGATGAGCACCGGGAAGCCCGCCGGGATGTCGATCCCGCCGACTCGGAGGTCCTGCGTACTGTGCCGGAAGGTGGCCACGCTCACCGGGGAGTCGAAGCGGAGCAGTTCGTCGAGGGCGCCGGGGATCAGGTCCGGGGCCCGGCGCAGGCGGTCGAACGCCTCCGGGTGCCGGAGCAGGGCCAGGACGGCGTTGCCGATGAAGTGGGTGGTGGTCTCGTGCCCGGCGACCAGGAGGAGGGCGGCCAGGGAGACGGTCTCGTCCCGGTCGAGGCCGCCCCCGTCGCAGTCGCGCAGGAGGGAGTGGAGCGGGCCGTCGCCGGGGGTGGCGCGGACCGTGTCGACGAGGCGGGTCAGGTAGTCGCCGATCCGGTGTGACGCGGAGTCGACGCGGTCGGTGTCGGTCGCGTCGAAGAGCTCGTGGGACCAGTCGGCGAGCGCGGCGCGGTCGGATCGCGGCACGCCCAGCAGCTCGCAGACGACGGTGACCGGCAGGGGTACCGCCAGCTCCGCCACGAGGTCGACCTCCGTGCCCGGTCGCCACGTGCTCATGAGGTCGTCGACGATCCGGGTGATGTAAGGGCGCAGTTCCCGGACGCGTCCGGTGGTGAACAGGGGCGTCGCCACCCGCCGGTGGCGGGTGTGCGCGGGAGGATCGCTCGCCAGCATGTTGCGGGAGATCGCCGGGTGCAGGTCGCGGTTCGAGGGCCGGTCGGCGAAGAAGCGGGCCGTGTCCTTGGACAGGCGTGGGTCGGTGAACGCCTCGCGGGCTTCGGGGTGGCCGGTGATCAGGTACGCGTGGTGTCCGCCGGAGCCGGTGGGGATTCGCTGGACGGGACAGCCTTCGCGCAGCCGGTCGTAGGTGGGGTAGGGGTCGGCGAAGAAGCGCGGGTCGCGCAGGGGGTCCTGCCGGGCTGTGGTCACGAGGCCGCGCCCGCGGTCTCGGGTGCCGGGTGGCGCCCGTAGGCGTCCGCCACGAGCAGCAGCCACGCGGTCTCCGCCGGGAGGTCGCCCTTGCGGGAGCGGGTACCCGCGGCGGGCGGGGCCTCGTCGCCGTCGACGGGGAGGCCGGTGCGCTTCGCGTTGACGGCCGCGGAGATGACTGCCGCCTCCACCTCGGCCTCGCCCTCGGGGGTGTCGGCCATGCCCCGGCGGGCGACCTCGGCGGCCGCGGTGTCCCGTACCGAGGTTTGACGGTAGCGGCGCAGGGCCAACACGCAGTCGTTGATCTCGATGACCCGACGGTGGAGGTGGAAGTCGAGGTCGTGGGCGTCGGTTTCGGCTTCGGTGTTGCCCGGGTCGAGCACGACTTCGGGGACCGCCGAGGTGACCTCCCGCCACAGGGGTTCCAGCGCGGTGAACGAGGCCCGTTCCCAGCGGCGGCGGCGCAGTTGGCTGAGCGGCCACAACAGGGCGGGGAGGGTTAGTCCGACGGTGATGAGGAGCACGGCGACGGCGGGCGCGGTCACGCTGAACGTGCAGCGGAAGGGGGTCAGCGGGCTCGAGCACCGGGCGTGGTCGGGTACGAGCCCCAGGCCGAGGCCGATGGAGACCAGGGCGAAGAGCTTGTACGAGGCATAGACGAGGGCGAAGCCACAGCCGACCGAGGTCGTGCGCAGGCCCCAGCGCTGACTGCGGCGAGTCGAGCGCTTGGACTGGGCCCAGGTCTGCAGCAGGAAGTCCTTGGCCGTGTACCCCAGGTAGGAGATGTAGATGAGCACGTAGCACGCGTACAACGCCGGGTTGCGGCCGGTGAGTTGTTCGGCGACGAAGAAGACGGTCATGCCTGCGACGGAGATCGCGAGGGCGATGACGCGCAGTCGGATCTGCCGGTGGGCCTGTTCGCGGTCCAGGTTGAGCTGGAAGAGGAAGGCGAGGACCGACGTGGCCGCCGTCAGGGTGAAGGTGTTGCTGAGGAGTCGGGCGACGTGGGGGACCACCGATTCGACCGCGCGCTCCACGGCGGGGGCGTAGGAGGCGAAGGCGAGGGCGAACGAGGTCAGCAGCGCCGCCATCGCCCAGGTGCCCGTGGGGCGGTGTCCGCCGCGTCCGCGTACCCAGTAGGCGGCGAAGCACAGCAGCACGACGGCCGTGCCCGTGAAAAAGATGTTGATCATTTCCGGTGGCGCTTCTTCCTGTTCCTGTGTGGCTTCGCGAACAGCGCGTCCCAGCTCTCGGCGCCGCTGGCGGGCCGGCTCGACGGGCCTTCGCGTCCCCGGTACATGAGTTGTCGAATCACGCTGGCCATCACCTCGGCCTCGCGTTCGTCCTCGCTGGTGTAGCTGGTCCGGCCGGACATGCGCTGGACGAGGGTCGGGTTGAACCCGATCGCGTGCAGGGTGTCCTCGTCCAGTTCCAGACTGCCGGGGTGGTCGCAGATGATGTGGCTGATCTCGTGGGCGAGGATGTGGTTCTGGTGGAGGGGGGAGGTGGCCTCCTCGTAGAACAACAGGTCGGCGTCCGGGGTCTCCAAGCGGATGCCGCACGGAGCATCCATGGCGCCCAGGGTGCTCAGGGGGCGCAGGATGATGGGACGTCCACGCTGTTCGGCCACGGCGTCGCGGAGATCGCGGGTGCTGAAGCGGTGCGGGAGCCGAAGCGCCTCGACGCGCGCCTCACACGTGGCGCGAAGCTGCTCAAGGTCCATGTCCTCACTCTGTGACGCCGGTCGGGGGTGGTCGGCCGGGGCGAACTCTGCCTCGAAGCCCCGTACGCGCGTCCCCATGCTGACATGATCACGACTCCGTTTCGAGGGTGGGGTGCCCCCACGGCCGGCCGTGCGGCTCGGGATGCCGGGCTTGTGCCGGGAAACGCCTGATGCCCCCCTGTCGATGAGCGTCACAGGGGGGTGTCGTGGTCGGGGCGGGGGCCGTGTGATCGCCGCCCGGTGCGCGGTTCAGTCGTCCAGGCTGAGGTCCTGCGCGGGGTCGTCGGTGGTGAGCCCTTCGAGCTTCCGGGCCTGTTCGATCACGGTGGACAGCATCTTCAGACTGTCGACGCTCAGGCCGTTGGCGCGCAGGGCCACCTTGCGGACGTCCTGATCGCGCATGGCGGCGAGGAGATGGATCTCCGCCCTGGTGCGCTCGGCCGCCGCGCTGTCGACGAAGTAGCCCGCCGGTACGCCGAAGAAGTCGGCCAGGGCCTTGATGGTGTGCCGCGTCGGGTTCCGCTTGGCGCCCGTGCGCAGTTGCTGGATGGCACTCGCCGTCACCCCGCGTCCCTCTCCCGTCGCGGCCTTACGGATTCCCTCGGCGACCTCCGCGTAGGTGTAGGGCCCCCGGGAAGGGGGGTGCACCTCTCGGAAGAGGTGGTCCAAGAGCTGGGCGAAGGTGGGCGACTGGTCATCCTCCACGTACACGACCTCCTTGGCGTGATGCCGAGCCTTTGCCCACCACAGTGTTTCTCGAAGCCCGTCGGGCTGGCACCGGCAACACTTTGGTTGACGCCGGACAGTCACTCTGGTGTACGTTATCAACGCTTCGTCGCCACTGAAGTGTTGAGGGGAAGTGGCGGCGGCACCGACCGGATCGGGGTCGAGCTTCACGGGGGTGAGCTCGGCCGACGACCCGGAGCGCCGCCCGGCGCCGGGGCCGCGGCGGGTGCCCGGCCGACCCGGGGATGGGGGCCCGCCTGCCGGGCGCATGGCACGGAGTCCGGTGCTCCCGCCCGGGTCAGGCCTTGTGGTACGCGTACGCCTCGTGGGCGGCCGACGCGACATCGGACAGCGGGGCTCCGGCCGACGCGGCGACCACCGCCGCCGTCGCGCCCTCCACGAACGGAGCGTCCACCAGCAGCGACCCCGGAGGCAGTTCGTCGTCCTCCAGCAGGGCCTTCACCGTCAGCACCGCACTGCCGAGGTCCACCAGCAGGGCGATTCCGCCGCCGCCGTCCACCTCCCGCGCGGCGGCCACGATCCGCTCCGCGCTCGTGCCCAGGCCGCCGTCGTCGCGCCCTCCCGCCGCCGCCACCCGCGCCACGGGGCCGCCCGCCGCCAGCCCCCGGGCCAGCTCGGCCACCGATTCGGCCACCGCCGCGCTGTGCGAGACCAGGACGATGCCCACCGTACGAGCGGGCCCGGCGCCGACTTCCGGGGCCGTCATCGGGATCCCTCCGCGGTGTCGGCCAGTGCCGTCAGCAGCAAGGCCGAGGAGGTCGCACCGGGGTCCTGGTGCCCCACGCTGCGTTCGCCCAGGTAGCTGGCCCGGCCCTTGCGCGCTCGCAGGGGGACCGTCGCGAGGGCCCCCTCCTCGGCCGCGGCCCGGGCCGCCCCGTACGAGACCGTGAGCGCAGCGACCCCCGGCACGAGGGCGTCCAGCATCGTCTTGTCGCCCGGCGCGGCCCCACCGAGCGCGGCCACGGCCCGTACTCCCGCGTCCAGGGCGCGCCGCAGGTCCTCGTCCGAGACCTCTGCGGCGTCGGCGAGCTCCTTGCCGGTGCGCCGCAGCAGCGTCCCGTAGAGCGGCCCCGAGGCGCCCCCGACGGTGGAGATCAGGGTCCGGCCCGCGAGCTGGAGCACCGCCCCCGGCGCGGACGGCGAATCCGTGTCCAGGGCGGCCCGGACGGCCGTGAAGCCCCGCAGCAGGTTGCTCCCGTGGTCGGCGTCGCCGATGGGGGAGTCGAGCTCCGTCAGCCGGTCCGCCTCCCGCTCCACCGCGTCCGCGATGGCTGCCATCCAGCTCTTGAAGAACTCTGCGTCACGCACCGGATCTCCTCTGCTCCATCACGGTCGGCTCCCGACAGCCTTCACGGTCGGTTCCCGACAGCCTACGATCAGCGACCCCAGCGGAGGCCCGCCGTCTGCACGGGGGCGTCCCACAGCCGCAGCAGCTCCTCGTCGGCCCGGCACAGGGTCACCGAGCAGCCGGCCATGTCCAGCGAGGTGACGTAGTTCCCCACCAGGGTCCGGGCCACCGGCACACCCCTCGCCTCAAGGACCCGTGCCACCTCCGCGTGGAACCCGTACAGCTCCAGCAGCGGCGTCGCCCCCATCCCGTTGACCAGGGCCAGGACCGGACCGTCGCCGGGGGCCGACGCCGCCATGTCCTCCAGAACGGCACCCACCGAGAACTCCGCGATCTCCCGCGCCGTCATCATGGCGCGACGCTCCCGGCCGGGCTCGCCGTGGATGCCGACGCCCAGCTCCAGCTCGCCGTCCGGCAGGTGGAACGTGGGCGAGCCCTTGGCGGGCGTGCTGCAGGCACCCAGTGCCACGCCGAAACTGCGCGAGGCCTCGTTGACCTGCCGCGCGAGCGCGGCGACCCGCTCCAGCGGGGCGCCCTCCTCGGCCGCCGCCCCGGCGATCTTCTCCACGAAGAGGGTGGCTCCCGTGCCGCGCCGCCCGGCCGTGTAGAGGCTGTCGGTCACCGCGACGTCGTCGTTGACCAGGACGCGCTCGACCCGGATCCCGTCCTCCTCGGCGAGCTCGGCGGCCATGTCGAAGTTCAGGACGTCCCCGGTGTAGTTCTTGACGACGAACAGCACGCCCTGCCCGGAGTCGACGGCCTTCGCGGCCCGCAGCATCTGGTCGGGCACGGGCGAGGTGAAGACCTCGCCCGGGCAGGCGGCCGACAGCATCCCGTACCCCACGAACCCGGCGTGCAGGGGCTCGTGCCCCGAGCCCCCGCCGGACACCAGACCCACCCGGCCCCCCTCGCGCGCGCCCCGCCGTACGACGACCCGCGCCTCGACGTCGACGTCCAGGTCGGGATGGGCGGCGGCCAGCCCGCGCAGGGCGTCGGCCACCACCGTCTGCGGACTGTTGATCAGCATGTTCATCCGGTGCCTCCCGGTGGCAACAGGCGGACGGGCGATCAGGCGCCTCCACGGCGCCACGACGGGCGGGCGTTCGCGCGAGCGTACGGCCCGCACCTATTCACGCCAGTACCCAGTGTGCCGAAGGTCACCACGAACGCAGGCCGAGTGACGGAACTCCACCTCAAAGGGGCTGCGGCGGACGGGTCCGACCAGGAGATCCTCCGCTACGGCTACACCGATGGCCATCTCACCACGGTCACCAACTCCTCCGGCCGCCCCCTGAGCTTCGACTGTGACGAATACGGCCGCATCACGTCGTGGACCGACACCAACGGAAGCGGTTTCGACTACATCTACGACGAGCAGGACCGCTGCACCTACCAGTCCGGCACGAACGGACACCTCGAAACCACCTTCACCTGGGACGGCGTCGATCCTGCCACTGGGCTCCGCATGACCAGCCTCACCAGCGGCCTGGGGCACACCGAGCGTCACTTGGTCAATGACCGGTCACAGGTGGTCGCCGAGATCGACCCCATGGGCGCGGTCACCCACTTCGAGTACGACCGCTACAACCGACTCTTGTCACGGACCGATCCGCTGGGCCACGTCAGCCGCGCCGTCTTCGACGAGCGAGGCCGCGTGACCGAGATGGAGCGCCCGGACGGACGCCAGGTACGAGTCGAGTACAACGCGATCGGGCTCCCGGTACGCACCGTTGGTACCGACGGCAACGTCAGGCGTCAGGAGTTCGACACCAACGGCAACCGGACGTCGGTCACAGAGCCGTCCGGGCAACTGCGTTGCCCACGTGGACGCTCTCGGCGGGGTCACGACTTTCGAATACTCGGACTTCGATGTCCTGACGGCCCGCACAGGGCCGGACGGCTTCGGCTACGCGTTCAGCTACGACACCGATCTCCACCTGACCCAGGTCACCAACCCCCAGGGACTGACCTGGGACTACGTGTACGACCCGGTCGGCCGGGTGATGGCCGAGACGGACTTCGGCGACCGGACGCTGACGTACGGAAGGGACGCGGCAGGGCGGCTCGTGTCCCGGACGGACGTGCTCGGCCAGACCATCCGCTACGAGCGGGACGAGCTGGACCGTGTCGTCCGCAAGGACGCCGCCGGCGCCGTGACGACCTTCGCCTATGACTCCGGCGACCAGCTCGCGGAAGCGGTCGGCCCGGATGCCACGCTCACGCGCCTGCGCGACAGGTACGGCCGCCTCAAGTCCGAGACGGTGAACGGCCGGACGACGGCGTTCGCGCACGACCAGCTCGGCCGCCGCACCGGCCGCACGACCCCGACAGGGGCGGTCAGCACCTGGACCTATGACGCGGTCGGCTCCCGCACCTCCCTGACAGGTTCCGGCCTCCCCATCATCTTCGGCTACGACGCGGTCGGCCAGGAGATCACCCGGCGGATCGGCGATACCATCACGCTGTCGTCCCGGTACGACCACGGGGGCCGCCTCACCACCCAGCACGTCACCCGTTCCGGTCACAGCATCCAGCGCCGCGACTACACGTACCGCGCCGACGGCAATCCGACAGGCCTGGACGACCAGCTCGCGGGTGCGAAGACCCTTCGAGCTGGACGCGGTCGGCGGGGTGACCGACGTCCGAGCGGAGGGTTGGACCGAGCGGTACGCCTACGACGAAGCGGGCAACCAGACGACCGCTTCCTGGCCCTCCACCCACCCTGGCCAGAGGACGCCGTTGGCCCACGCGAGTACGCCGGTACGACGAGGACCGCTTGCGCGGGGTGACCACCCCCGATGGTGCCGCATGGCGCTACGCGTACGACGCACTCGGCCGCCGCACCTCCAAGCAGCGCCTCGCCGCCGACGGCGCGACGGTCCTCGAACAGGTCCTGTTCACCTGGGACGGCACGACCCTGTGCGAACAGAGGACGGAATCACCGGGCGTCTCCCACGCGGTAGTCCTCACCTGGGACCACAAGGGCCTGCACGGTCAGTCGACTGGTGTCCAGCGGCTTGATGATGCTCGAAAGACTTCCGGAGGCGGTCGTACCGACGGCGCAGGCGACGTCCTGGCCGATGTCGAGGAACCGCAGCGCGTCCTCCGGCTGCCGCCAGGGGACCGACTCGATGGCCTGGCGGCTCCACCGGCCGTACGCCACGAACCCCAGTCGCTGGGTGTCCGGCATGCGCGTGATCACCGCGAGGTCGATCGCGGTGATCCCCGGCGCTACGGCGAAGCCCTCCTTGAGGGTGGCGACGACGTTGGACCCCATGGCAGTGAGCCACCACAGGACCCGGTCCCGCTTGGTCAGCGTCTTCAGTGTGGGGCGCCCGCTGGAGGTGACGCCAGGAGTCTGGTCGGGCAGCGCGTCGATGTCGTGCTGCCGCATCACCACGGACATCACGGAGCCGTCGACCCCGACAGCACAGCCGGCGGCGGGGTTGTCGGAGAAGGCGTAGTTGACCGTCTCGCACACGGTCGCCGCGTCATTCGCGACGAGGGCATGCCACCACTGCTGTGCCTCGGCGTTCAGCTCCCCGTGGATGCCGTACAACCGTGCCTGTTCGGCAGCCAGGTAGCCCGGAGCGTCGTGCTCGGCCCGCAGCTTCGCCTCCGCGCGCTCGGCACGGGCGAATAGGCCGAGCCCCGCCAGGTGGAACGCCTTGGCCTCGGCCAGAGCCCAGGGCAGCCCGAGCTGCGGGGGTCCGGGTACCACCGGCGGGTGCACAGGGGAGAAGGGCTGCAGGTGCACGCTGGTCATCTGCTGCCGCAGCTCCCGCAAGTGTGCGATGGCCGCATCCCGTTCCGCCTCCTGCTGGGCCCGCTCGGCCTGCCGGCGCACCCGCTCGAGCTGTGCGCTCGAAGGCCCGGCCGTCCGTGGACGCGAGCCGGAGCGGGTCGTCCGACTCGTACTGGTCCGGCGGCGCCCGCCGCCCAGTGCGGTAGAGGCATAGAGGGGCCCCATCCCCGACGAGAGCGTCGTCCGTCCGCCGCCCACGCTCACGCGTGCCATCCGAGGCCCGACGGACGTCCGTACGCCCCTGGCCGAGACACGCACACTCAGTCCGGGCACACCAACGCGGAAACCGAACCCATGGGGCCTCCCCTTTCTACTCCGGGGAGTCTGTCACTACCGCGGCGTCGGTACGTGAGAATCGTGGCATATCGCAAATTGTCGGGAGGGGCCCTTCGAGATCGCATCCCAGACCTTCGCCGGGCACCCCTCCCGCCGCTTTCGGGAAGAGGTGCGATGACCTGCTCGGGAAGACAGCTGCCCCTCGGATGGGGCTGTCAGATAGCGGCTTCCCAGATCATTTCGTCGGTTCAATCAGAAAGGGCTGCAGCGGCCGTCATGGCCGCCACGAAGGCGATCAGTCGCCACCCGATTTCGTGCGCTGCGTCGAGCAGGGACTTGTCCGCCGCTTCGAGCGCTGCAAGGAGCGCCTTGATCTCGGTCCGGTCGCCACGATCGACGGCGCCCAGGAGACGCAGGACCCGCGAGCACGGGGGCGCGGTCGGCACCCACCAGATCGAAGTCGATGGCATCCGGGTCATGGACTGCCTCTCCGGTGGTGCACGTTGGTTCGATTAGCGCCGCGCTTACGCCTGGGCGCAGCCCTTCGGCAGCGGCTAGTAACTCCTCCAGCGTGACGAGATATTGGTACTGAAATCCGAAGGCAGCAGCCTGCCCCCACGCTCCGCCATGCCGGCCCCTTCCTTTCCGAGCGCTCAAGTCTTTGGTGGTCGTTCAAGGCTAAGTAGCCCCACTGACAACATGGGGTGTCCCGTGCTGAGCACGCGAGACGTGGGAGAGCTGACCGGGACCATGTACACCTGGCTCGACCTGTCACGGCCACGTCTAGGTCGCTGGAGGGAGATCATGGACGCCGGCGCTTCTAGCAACGCCTGAGGTACCGCATCAACACGTAGGCGGCAGCGAGATTACGCGTGATGAGACCACTTTCCTCCTGGCCGGCTACCCCGCCGTGTGCTCCTCGAGCGAATCGTTCCGTTGACGTGGGCGCCGTGTGCCACTGGCGCGCTTCCAGGTGCCGCCTGGTGCCGTACGCCTGGCTGGAGAGCGTGTGCCGGTCGGTGACCGAGGGTTCATTCGTGGGCTGGGTGCTGATCGAGACACAGCCAAGACCTTCCCAGCAGGGTTCAAGCCAAGTCCGCCACGAGCAGGTCGAGTGTGGCCTCTTCGTGGAGGGCGATGCCGAGTGCGGCCATGGCTGGGGCGAGGCCCGGGTCCCAGTCCGCGGTGGTCGGTGGGCCGGTGAGCGGGTGCTGTGGGACGTTGCGGGCCTGGGTGCTGGTGGCGAGCTGTTCGTAGTCTTCGGCGCCCATCCGCCATGGCTCGGCGCCGTAGCGGTGGACCACGCGGTTGGCCAGGGCTATGCCCGGCCAGTCGAAGTCGCCGTGGTAAGCGAAGCGGCAGCCGGTGGCGGCGAGGGCGTCGAGGAGGGTGAGGACCACTGTCGCGGCACTCCCCGAGGTGCACACCAGCGGTTGTGAGCAGGCGGTGTTGGCTGCGGCCTCCACCACCCGTGGGTTCTCGCAGATGCGGATGAGGGTGCCGGCCGGCAGCGAGAGCCGCAGTGCGTGCAAGTCGCGCAGTGTGAGGTGGGTTTCCACGTGGTGGACCGCTCGTTCGTACAGGGAGCGTTCCCGCCAGCCCCCGCCGTCGAAGGCGCAGGCCATAGGCGAGCACGGTGCTGGAGACCTCGTCCGGCGTGACGGATGCGAGCCGCCACAAGGCGCGGCGTCCGGCCGCATCGTCGGGGAGCTCGGTGTCGTGGGCGAGGGCTATGCCCCGTTGGACGAGGCGCGCGAGCCAGGTCCCGTCGTCCAGGCCGTGGGCCGATCCGGTTGCTTCGGCGGCGAGGTCGCCCCGCCCCCAGGCGCCGGCCCGCCCGGGACCGAAGAGCAGGGTGAGGACGTGGACCGCCTGCTGGAGGGTACGCACCGCTGTTGCGGGTGTTACACCGTTGGGTACCCCCGTGCGGCGCAGCCCGTCGTACCAGCGCCAGGCCCAATCCTCGTTGGTGAGTTGGCAGCCCTCCAGGGACGAGGCGAGTGAGGACCACACCTGATCACGCCGTGCCTGGGCCTCCGTCCGAGCGGCGCGGCGATCGGTGAGCGTCGGTCCGAGTTCCTGGAGTACGTCCGTGAGACCGAGGTCGGCGGCCGAGGACCGCAGTCGGGTGTCGAGTGAGTCGAGCTGCACCGTGGCGGTGGCTCCCGTGATCGGCTTACCGAGCAGGAGCGACAGGTCGTTCCTCTCCTGTACAGCCAGTCCTGACAGCCGCACCGAGCCGGTCGCCTGGAGTCCGTTGCCTTCCAGGCGCTTGCGTGCAGATTCCCAGAGCCGGACGAGGCCCGGCCCGGCCAGCCAGTTACGTGTGGCGGCGGGGAGCCGGGTCATACGGACACCAAGCGCCGGTGTCGGCCGTTCCAGGTGTAGTGCAAGGTGGCGACCCCGCGTGTGTGCGGGTCGCGGAGGCACTCGTAGATGTGCAGGGAGGGCACCTCGGGCCAATTGCCCATGAGTCTCTCGCTGGTGAGGACGAAGTCGAGGTCGAGGTCGACAAGGATGCGGCCGAGCCGGCCATGGGTGGGTTCGTCGACCTTGGCGAAGGCGTCGTCCAGGAGGATCAGCCGGGGAGCGTGCGGTGCGGACTCGCCGAGGGTCGTGAAGTGGGCGGCGGCTGCAGCGAAGAGCACGAGGTAGGAAAGCACGCGCTGTTCACCCTGGCTGAGTCCGGTGCGTCCGGTGAGCTTGCGTTTGCGGCCGGGGACGGCGTCCTCGACCACGAAGGTGTGGAAGCGGAACCAGTCGCGATAGTCCAGCGCGGTGCGCAGATGGGCGGCGTACCCGGCTGACGGATCGGTCCGGCGGGCGTCCTCGATCCGGCGCTGCAGCACCTCGCGCAGCTGCTCGCCCTGCTCACGGGTGCGCAGGCTCGAAGGACTGCGCAGTAGTTCGACGGCTGCCCGCACGTCGGCGTCGACGTCCTCGTCCAGCTTCCACTGCAGCTCCACGCCGAGCCCGTGTGAGGTCCGCACGGTCTTGAGCGTGTCGTTCAGCGCGGAGACGAGGTTGGCGGCGGTGACGACCTGTGTTGACAAGTGGTCACCGAGTTCGCCCGTGAGGAAGCGTTGGAAGACCTCACTCTCACGCTCGGTGAGGCGACCACGGGCTTCGGCGGCCCGAGCAGCGATGCGTTCTCCGACGACGGCGACGTCGTGCGGACCGTGGTCATCGACCAGGCGGCAGATCTTGATCCCGGCGAGTTCCTCGAGTTGCGCGTCGTACCCGCCGGCCAACTGGTCGCGCAGTGCCGTGTGCCCGTTGAGGAGTGTGCTGTCCGAAACTTCCTTCCTCGAACGGTCGAGACCGCCCCGCACTGCATCGGCCAGCCCGCGCAGGGACCGGATGCGGTCACGGACGTCCGCGCCCGGGTCGTCCAACAGCAGTGCGGGCAGGGAGGAACGGTCCAGCCCGGCGCCACGGATTACCTCCGGACGACCGACCGCACCGCGGAGGGTGCTTCCGGCGGTGATGACGGCCGTCTGCTGTACCAGCAACTCTTCGAGACTTCGCTTCTCGTCCTCCTCCGCGCGGACCCTCTGGTCGCGGAGGTCGTGGTGTCCCCGTTGGGCTCCCGGCAGCGCCTGGGCGGCGGCCGCGACGCGCTGCTTGGTCTCCTCTTCGCGGGCGAGGATCTCCTCTTCGGAGGAACCGATGGCTTCTTCACGGGTGCGGAGGTCCTGCTGGGCCGAGCGCAGTTCGCCGAGTTGGAGTCCGTAGCTTTCCGCTGCCTCCAGGCGGTCGTGGTGGGCTCGTGCGTACCTGGTGTGACCGGCCCGGTGCCTGTCCAGCCCGTCGGCCACGCCGCAGATAGCCCGGCACATGCGTCCAATCCCGTCGAGCAGAGTTGCGAGGGCGGTTCGTACGCGATCCAGGGCGTCGGAGTCGGTGGGGAGGTCGTGGGCTGTTGCGGTTCCCTCTGCTTTGCTACGGGCGGCCACGGCCTCGGCACGTGCCTCCTCGGCCAGGCGTGCCGCCTTCGTCGCCTTGGCGGTCAAGTTCCGCAGGGCTTCCTCCCCGGAGTCGAGCTCGTGCCAGGCGCGGGTGAGTGACTGCGGCCGGGGGAAGTCGCGTTCCGCCGATGCCAGGTCCCGGCGGATGGTGTCGAGCCCGCCGAGTTGTCCGCGGTAGTCGGACAGCCGCTTCTCCGCTTCCGCCCAGCGAACTTCCAGTTCGGCGATCTTCCGGCGTCGTGTCTCGGCTCGTACGGCGGCGCCCACGTACTCGGCACCGTCCTTGGAATGCTGGCCGCGGAGGGGACCGAGGCGCCAGCTGCCGTCGTAGTACACCGCGCTGGTGGTGGCGACTTCCTGAGCTGGGGCGAGGGCGACGGCGGACAGGAGGTGTTGGACCCGTTCGCGCGCGATGCCGCCCTCCGGTTGCGCGGCGGGGCGCAGCGCGGCGGCCAGAGTCGAACCGTCGGGCAGTACGGTCCCAGGCTGGAACAGGACGTCTCGCGTCAGGGGATCGAGGAGCGTTCCGTCCGAGGTCACCCAAGCGTCCAGAACCCCGCTCGCTTCGAGCGCCGCCTCCAGGCCGGCCCGATCGGCGGAGGACAGGTCGTCAGCGAAGTCCACCAGCCGGTAGAAGGGCGCTCCGGTACTTGGATCGCGCTCGGCGGTGCGGTGGTACGGGATGGGCGGCTCCGGATCGGTTCGCCGCTCCCACTCCTCCTTCTCCCTTGTCAGAAGGTCGTGTTCCTCGGTGAGCCGGGCGACGCGCAGCGCGAGGGAGTCCCGCTGTTGAGTCAGTTGCACACCGTACGGCTCCAGCACCGTCAGGGCGGTGCGCTTAGCCTGCCCGTCGATGTCGGGTGGCAGCACCCGCTCCGCGAAGGGGGCCTCCGACGAGGTCTCACAGGCGACCGTCGCACGGACAGGGGTCAACGGAGGGCAGTCCGGGCCGGCCACGGCCCGGACGTGCTCCAGCCAAGCCTCCACCTGACGGAGGTAGCCCCCGCTCTCCTCGGCTACCTTCTCCCGATGGCCTTCGAGGCGGGCCGCAGCATCCTCCGCCTCCTCTTCAAGTCGTTCACATTCGGCATCCGCAACAGCCGCCCGCCCCCGTGTCTCCACAACCTGTGCTACCAGGCCGACCACCTCTTGCACCGTCCGGGTCCGGTGCTTCACCACCGTGCCGGCGTCCTCCAGCTGTCCTTGCCAGGACCGCAGGGCGGATTCCGCTGCCGTGGCGTCCACGGCGATCACCCGTTGGTGCCGCACGATGTGGACTTCTGCGTCAGGCCCCGTGAGTTCCGCCGCCGAAGCTCCGGCCACATCCGTTCGGGGCAGGCCGACAGTCTCGCCGAGATGGCCTGTGGGGAGTCCCGCCTTTTCGGCCTGCACCACGAGCTCGCGGTGATCCGTACCTAGTTCGCCAAGGCGTTCGCCCAGATGTGAGACGCCCTCGGCCAGGCGGTCTGCCGCACCTTCTTCCGTGTCGTGCGCCTTGGCGAGCGCGGCGAAGGACGTTCCGGCCGCTGTGCCCAGGGCGCCGACCGTGGTCCGGCGCTCGGACAACTCTTCCAAACTGCGGTATGCGCTACTCGCCCGCAGGGCGTCGAGCTCGGTCCGGGCGGCTTGCTCCTCCTCGCGCAGCGCGCGCAGACGTGCTTCAGCCTCGGCTTCCCGTGCCTTCAGGGCTCCTGTCTTCTTCGCAGCCTCTCCCGCCTGCAGGCGTCGCTGCGCCAAGGTGTCCAGTTCTCCGTCGACCTTCTTCGCAGTCCTGAGCAGCACTCCGGACAGATAGCTGCGGTAGTCGCCCAGGAAGGTGCGAAGGGCCCGGTCGGTGCGCTCCAAGCGGCCGAGCTCCTCTCGAACGGCGTCGAGGTCGTGGAGGTTGCGTGCCACTTTCTCCACTACGTCGTCGTCGAGTCCTGGCAGCGTCTCGCTCAGGAGGGAGGCGAGCCCGCCGGACTCGATCCGATCCCCGACGGTGGGACGTCGCAGCTGGTGGAGGAGCTGTGTGAGGTTGCGGTACCGCGTTGCGTCGGTGATGCCGAACAGTTCACGGGCGACCCGCGAGCGGTGCTGGACGGAACGGTCCGTGACGTTCTCCGCGCCGACGGCCTCTTTGAGGCGATCGACTGGCAGGGGTCTGCCTGCCTCGACCAGGCGGAAGTCCTCGCCGACCCGCAGCGGGGTGACGAAGAAGACCGGCACGGCCTTCTTCGTCGACTTCGATGCCCGGATGGCCGCCCCAAGGGTGAGGTATCGGTCACCACCGTCGTCCGTCGTCATGTGGAACTCGACCCACAGGTATCCGAGGCGGTTCGTCTGCTCGAAGCCGTCCAGCATCAGCCAGACGAGGCTCGTTCGACCCGTACCGGTGGCGTCCAGAGCGCGGGAGTCGCCGTCCAGTAGGTACGGGAGCAACATCTCCAGGGCCTTGGACTTGCCTGCCCCGTTCTTGCCACGCAGCAGCAATCGTCCGTCGCCGAAGTCGAATTCCTGTTCGTCGTACTGCCAGACGTTGAGGATGCCTGCGCGGTGCAGGCGGAAGCGCGTGCCGGCTGCGGTGGCGGATCGCTGAAGGGGGATGGGGCCGTTCGCGCCCGGGGTCATAGCGGCAGCTCCTGCTGTATGTCGATGCCGGGTGTCGCTCCGGCGGGCCGGCGTTCGGTGACGTGGGTGGCGTAGCGCGCAGCCGCGGCGAGGAGTACCCAGTCGGTGCCGGCGGCGCGGGCGCCCAGCACGTCGGTCACGGAGCGGCCCTCCGGGACCGCGTCGTCGTACCCCTCGGGCAACCCCTGGCCCGTGGAACGGAGCGGGCCGGCGGGGGCCACCAGCCGCATCCGGCTCAGCAGGTCCAGAACTGCCTTCCGCAATGAGGAGGGATCCTCAAGGTAGTCGCGCTGCCAGTTGCCGCGCTGCCCGTACTCGGTGATGAGCTCGGCCAGCAGCTCATCCACCAGGCCGTCTGGAACGGCGACCCCGATGACGAGCCGCCCTCCCGTTGCCGGATGCCCTGGTTCGGCAGGCCGCAGCCGTTCCACGAGGCGCTCCACCAGGAGGAGCGAGGCTTGGGCGACGGTTCCGGTGCCGGGCAGGTGCAAGTCCGTCAGCTCCTCCTCAGGGTCCACCAGCGCCACGCCCTCGCCGCGAATCTCCGCCTCGAGTCCTAGAAGCTCGGAGAACGCCTGGGCCTCGCGGCGTTGGCGGGTCCGCAACCAGTCCCTCTCGGCATCGGTCAGCTCATCCAGGTACACGACGGGCGTTTCCACGAGCATCCGGCGCACATAAGTGCGGGGACCGCCGAACCCGGGGTCGGCAGCCCGCCTCACCAGGTCCACCCCGTCCAGGCTCTGCGTGAGCGGACCGGCAACGATGATCCGGGCGATCTCCCGGTCCACCGTGATCAGGGCCTCGCCGCCTTCCTCCTGCACGAGCGATCCCACACTGCCTTCGGTCTCCGTCAGGACACCCCAGTCGATCAACTGGCGAAGGGCGGCGACCAGAGTCCGCTTCTCCACGGCCCGGCCCGTTTCCTCTAGCTTGACACCTGCGTCGGCTGCTGCGGCCCTGATGTCAGCGACCAGCTGGGAAAGCAGCATCTGTTCCGGGGCGGTCACCAGCACGGAGAGCGCGAGCGCGAGACAGGAGTAAGTGCGCGGGGTGAAGGCGGTACCGGTGGATCGCTCCAGCCGGTGCCCTGCGGCGGTCCCCAATCCGGCCTTGAACAGCCTGGCGTAGGAGGTGTCGACCAGGAGCCGATAGCCGAGTACCTGCTGGAATCGCTTGCCCAACCAGTCGGCGTGCCGTCGTATCAGGGGGAACAAGTCTGCGTAGGGGCCGACCGACGTCACCAAAGGGTGGGCAAGTAGCAGCCGTCCAGCGGCACGGCGTTCGGTTGCCAGGGCCACGTCGTGTGCCGAAGGAAGCGTCACGACACACTCACCTCGGCCTGACGTCCGGCCGAGCCGGCCGCACGTCCGATCTCCAGCTCCAGGTCGTCCAGCACCAGGTCGCCGTCGGCGGAGTGCAACACTGTCTTCGCCCCGGAGGAACGACGTACGGTGAGTTGGATGCCGAGCTCGGCATCCTCGCTCCGCGCGGACTCCAGGCCGAACTCCTGGGCCTCGTCTGGGCCTCCAACTCCCGTGCGCCGCAGCCGAGCGTTCCCCAGTGCTGTCGCCAGCAGTTCCAGTAGCAGTCCGAGGGCCGCCGAGGTGAGGCGTACGTCTGTGAAGCGACCCGCAGCGCTGCGCAGTTCGTCTGCTGCCGCCGTTCTGGCCTCGGCCTGTGCACGGGCGACTTCCTGAAGGTGCCGTTTCTGCGCCGAGTGGTTCTCCATGGCCGATGCCCGGCCTCGTTGCGCGCGACTGCCCCGCTCGCGTAGCGCCACCGGCACCTCGACCACCGGGCCGTTCCACCAACTCGTGTACGCGGGAACCGCCTCGTCAGAGGCCGGCGGGACACCCAGATGGCGGGCGCTGTAGAGGCCGAAGGCAGCGACCGCGATGTCGTGCGCTTCCTCCGGAGCTGCCTCGTCGAACCATCGGGCGAGCCGAAGAAGGTCCTTGCGCCTCGACATCTCACCCGAGGCCGAGCGCAGCATCCGCTTGGCGTTGGTCAGCAAGGACTGCAGCGCGCGCATGGTGGCATCACGCAACTGATCGACCTGGCTTCCCTGTCCGTCGACGTCGGTGAACCAGCCGCGGAGCCCCTCCCAATCGGCCTTCTCCCGGCCCCGGCTGCGCTGCACCCGGACCTCGGTCTGGCCGCCTGCCCCCGGAACCCCTGACAAACCGCGGGCGTGGGCGTCGAGGCGCTCCAGGAGGCCAGGGAGGTGGGGCCACAGAAGGTCGAGGACCGACGCGATTCGAGGAGCGCGGAAGGCCACGTCCTCCCTGATCGCCTCAACGTAGTCAAGCAGCAGTTCCTTGAAGCCCTGGTACTCGGCGCTGTCCAGGTCGTAGCGCGCCAGTACCTGACCGAGGTAGGCGTAGAAGTCCCGCACGGAGTCCGCGAACTCGGTGAACTGAACGAACAGCGTGCTGACGCGTTCCAGCGCGTCCTGCGGCTCTACCCCTCCGGGCCGTTGAACCAGCTCGTTCAGTTCGCGCAGTCCGCGCTCGACCAGCGCCAGCAGCTCGCTGCTCACCTCGCGGGCTGCGTCCGCCCCGGCCAGGACCTCGTCGGCGTCCCGCTGGATCCGCTCGCCCAGCTTCGACAACTGGTAGCGGGACCGGGAGCGCTGGTACTCGGTGATGCTCGACGCCTTCACCGAGTGACTGCTCCGTAGCAAGGCGCCCCAGTGCACCAGCCGCTCCAGCCGGGCGGTGAGCGTCTCGGCGTCTAACGGGACTGCCGGCTTGCCGGGCCCTGCCAGTTTCGCTAGTACGTCCGGCACCGCGAGGTCGGCGAGGAGGGTGCCGCAGAAGACCCGCATGATCGCGACGTACTCAAGTCGCTCCGGCGCACTGAGGTACGCGTAAGCGTTCAGCCGCTGCCACGTATCGCCACGGTCGGTCTCCGGTGATGAATCCCGCGCTTGCTCCCCCATAGCATCGAGGTTACGCAGTGATACTGACTGTTTGCGTGGGTTCGGAAATGTTCCGTCGGGAGACACGGGCAAGCTGGTCGAGATCGGTGACGGCCCGCGCGCTGCGGGGTTCGAGCTGGATCATCTGCTGCTCGGCGGCGTGGGCCACGGGGTTCTTCCGAGGGAAGCGTCGAGGACGTCTCCCAGCCGGAGCCAGGCGGTGGGCCCCGAGTAGGAGGCGGGACTCGACGTGAAGCGGGCCCATGCGTCGTGATCGTCACCCAGGGTCTCCATGACGATCGCAGTGACGGCCTTGTGCGCGGACCTGTAGCGGGACTCTCCCCCGATCGTGAGGACGGTCCATGCAGGAAGTGCACGAATCAGCTCCGGATCGCAGTCCGGCAGGCTGAGTACTTCTCGGGCCCAGGCCTCTCGATGCTGGGGGGAGCCACCGAGCCTGCGTCGGAGATCGATGGTGATGTCGAGCAGGGCGGCGCGGGGTTGGGAGTGGCGGACCAGCACATCAGCGAACGCGGGCTTCGAGCGATGGGCCCGTGATGCGAAGGCGAGCAGCGCCTTCTCGACCAGAGCGTCGTCGCCTTCGTGTCGCGTCAGGTATCCGTTCAGCACCTCGTTCGCTGCGCCGGCGAGGTCTCGCACGGTGACACTGCTCGGATCTCCGAGCGCGTACGTGCGGGTGGCTGCCAAAGGGTCGCCGATCATGCGCTCGATGTCCGAGCGCAGATCCGAGAGCTCCCGCTCCCTTCTCACGGCGGCATGGTCGTGGGTTCGCAGGCGTGCGTACGGATCCGGGCGCGAGGCCTTGAGGATGGCGCGCACGCGGGTCGCCACCTCGTCCGACAGGGTGGGCAAGTGCAACAGCGTGGAGTGCACCCAGCGTAGGCCCGTAGGGCTTCCGTACGTCGCTTCCTCGTCGAGTTCCCACAGCATCAGGGCCGTGAGGCCCGCCTCGGCGAAGCGCCGTCCCAGGGTGTGTAGCAGATCGTTTGGCGAGCGCCAGGTGTGTGGCTCGCCGTAGCGGCTGTTGGCCTCGGTCGGATTGAGGATGTGCCGCCAGCTGCCCTTCGCGGCAAGCTCCATCCAAGAAATTGCGGCATGAGCCCCGTACCGGCGAAAGAGCGGCCTGCCGGAGAAGTAGCGTTCGAGGTCGCGTCCACTTTCGGCTGCCGGCGCGGCAAGCTCGTCGGCGAAATGGGCACGCACCTCCTGCTCCGAGGTGCCGTCCCGGAGCATTCGGCACACACGCGTGACCAGGACACAGTCACGGAAGTGTGCGAGGTCATCGGCCGCGATCTCTTCCAGGAGACCCGGCTCGACATCCCAGGGCAGCGTGCCGAGGAGGTGCGTTCGGATGACGTGGTCGGCAGGCGAGTCAGCGGCCCAACTGAGGAGTTGCCGATGGCGGGACGTGTGCTGGGACACCACTCCTGCCCACATGGTTTCCCACGCCCTCTGCGCGGCGACGTAGGCCTCGTACGAGGAGTCGGCATCTTCCTGCTCGCCGCTCTTCTGCAGGCTGGGGAACACCGGCAGCAGATCGAGGGCGACGGCGAAAACATGCTCGTGAAGGTCGGGCTGCCGCAAGACCACCTGGGCACACCCCGGTTCCGTGAGAAGCGCCGGTGTCATGGGCTGGCTGTCCGGCTCCCGGTGCCGCAGCTCCGCCACGATCCCGCGGGCAACCGGCTTTGTGCAGTTCGCATGACCGAGACGGCCGAGTTGGGGAACGGAACAGCGGCGAAGGGCGTCTCTGCGCTGCTCGTCGGTGCACGAGGTGTGGGAGAGGGCCGTTGAAGCCAGTGCCAGGGCGGGTCCGAGAGGGTGATACTGGTCCTCTCGTGGCCGGTCCACGTCGCGGTCGATTGCGACTTGCAGTAACCACTCGGGGGCAGCCTCCCTGAGAGCCCCACGCAGCAGCGCCAGCACCAGGTCGTCGCGCACCATGCCCTCCGGCATGGTGCGTACGAGCTGAACGGCCGCACGGGTCGGGGGCGAACCGGGGCCAGCCACAGAGACGACGGCACGAAGAAACTCCACAGGAAGCCCCGAACGCGGCTCGGTCCCACTCAATGCATCCCCCATGAGGTGCGCGAACTGTCTGCCCATCGTGCCGGACGGGTCTGACAAGCGCGGCTGTCGTCGGCAACGTCCAGTCGGGCTGCTGAAGATGACGTACAGGCGAGAGCGTCTCGCGCTACTTCCGCAGAGTTGCGCTTCAGGTGTCCGAATCAGCGGTCTCCGGTACGAGCACGGTGACGATCTTGGCCGAGATCCATCTGCCCGAGGCGATCTGCGTCTCCCCGACACTGACAGGGTGGAGCAGCATCTCCGTGGCCGCCAGTACGGACAGCACGGCGCTGCGGACGCCGATGGCCGGCGCCAGGCGTCGGTAGAGATCCAGCAGTTTGGCCGCTTCCTTGGCCAGAATCCTTCCTTCGAACCACTCCCCGTCGTTGCGTGCCTGCTTGAGGCCGTCGAGGACCTCTAGGACATCCTTGGGGTTCCAGCTGTCAGCCGTCGACAGCCACACAATCAGCTCCGCGAGCGGGTCATCGGCCGCCGCCTCGAAGGGCGGCGGGTTCACGCCCTGGGCAGACACCTCACGACGGGGTTCCGGCAAGTTCACTTCCAGCTCGACCAAGCTAGTCTCGACGGGATGCACGTCCAGCACGTTGTAGAAGAGCGTTCGGGTCATCGCCGCGAGGCCGAGCCCTTGGACCTCGCTGAAGGGCTTGATCTCCCAGCCCGGCTCGTCAACCGCCCGCTGGACATGTCCTTCGAACTGGTTGAGGGCGTGGGTGCTTAGGTTGGCCCGCGGTGCCTGCGGATTTTTCTGCGCAGCTTCTGCCGCGCCACGAGTCACCCGCCAGACTAGGTTGTAGATCTCCCCCAGGGGACGGCACTCAGCTACTTTGCCCATCGCTGTCCTTAGTCGTGCCACATGATTGTCCGGTACTGTCGGCAGTCGCACTTCCTCAAGCCGGTGTTGGAAGTAGCGCAGCCCTTCGGCAACCAGCAGCTCGTGGGCAACTGCCAAAAGCTCGCCCTGCTCGTCCGCCGTCATGTCTATGGGCACCAGCGCAGCGGCGAGATGCTCGTCGAGCCCCTCCACGGCCTTGCCCATGCTCGTTCCGATGGGCGCGAAGTAGTGAGCGACTGTGGGATAGAACTGGTGCGTCAGTTCGGGCTGTGGAATTGCGCCGAGGTCACCCCCAGCATCACGAACGGCATCCTCGAAGGAAGCCGGCTCCCATACCACCGCACTTGCAGGGCTCGACGGATGGATGGCGATGAGGGATGCCCGCACCAACGACCCGAGGAGCTTGGGGATCTCTCCACTGTCCGGGTGCAGTGGTACTGGCCAGGAGCCCACGCTCCTGAACGGATCCGATGCGGGCGCGTATCGCAGGAGCGCGAAAGCCCCGACCATCTCCCGGATGCCAGCCACCGGCAGCTCCTGCGAAATGGAAGGGAACGCGACGGGATACCCGGCGGCCATCTCGTCCGACTGCTGCTGATGCCACCGGGCCCGAGCCTCAGCAATGACCCGCTGAGCCGCCTCTGCCTCCTTCTGCTTTTCCCGCTTTGCCTTGCGCGCTGGATTCAGCACCACCTTCACTGCCGCCAGCAAGGACTCCTTGCAGTCGACGCAGACCTGCTGCTCGCCGTCGCACAACTGCTGAAAAGCAGTACGCGAAGTAAGGCTCAGCTGCCCTCCACACTTCGCGCAGGCCACTCCCTCCACCACAGCCCGTACCCCGGCGGCGGCGACGGCATAGATCTGCCGGCCCCAACCAGATGTGTCGATCTGTGCCGTCTTCTCACACCACACCGCCGTCCCGAGCTCAGAGTGGAACCCGGCCAAGGCCCAGTAGCGCTCTCCAATGGAGACGAGCTCCGCATCCGCACCCGCCACCGGCACCAAGATGGGGATGAGGGCAGCATGCGCGTCGGTGGCCGACCGCACGTCGGGGGAATCAGTCACGACGCTCACCCTATGCAGCCGTGGGTCAGCCCGCCTCCGAATCAGCCGTCCGGGCCGGGCTCCGCTGACAGTTGTCAATCAATTGCAGGGGAGCCAGCACACCGCAACGCCATGCAGGTGCACTGCCTGTCGCGATGGGCCCGCTCGGCGTTCGCCGGTGCCTGGCCGATCCAGGGTGCGAATCTGCTGGTTACAGCCAGTCGCGCTTCTTGAAGATGACGTACAGGCCGACGTAGACGACCGCCATCAGCAGGATTGCGAAGGGGTACCCACCCGCCCACTTCAGCTCCGGCATGTTCTGGAAGTTCATGCCGTAGATGGTTCCTACCAGTGTGGGTGCAAACAAGATGGCCGCCCAGGAGGAGATCTTCTTGAAGTCGTCGCCCTCGTCCCGCTGACCTGCGGAAATCGCCTGGAGGGGCAGTCCGACCTGCGGCGATGGGCCTTTCCGGCTCTTTCGCCGTGCCGCCTATTGATGCGGCCGATCCTCCCCAGCCGCTCCCCAACGGGGCTCCATTCTCCCCAGATTCTCCCCAGCCGAGGGCGCTTCCGAAGGCGATTCCCGCTGGTCAGCGGGCCCACTCGGAGAGTGGAACGGGCTGCTGAGCGCATTGGAGTAGGGAGCCCTGGGTATGGTCGCGGACATCGGCTGGCAGTCGCGTGCGGGGTAGAGCCGGACCGCTTCCACGAGAGGGCCGTGCGCAGCCGGAGCGTCCTCAGCGCGGAATGGCCTGGGAGAGGACCGTGTCCGCCGCCGTCGCCCAGGTGACCTTCTGGGAGAGGTCGTCACGTAGTTCGGCTGCATGTTGGAATGCCCTCTCACGGTCGCGCAGGATGCGGTCCACCGCCCGGGCCCATGTGTCGGTGTCCTTGTCCGCGTCACCAGTGACAGTGATGACGAACCGGCTCGCCCGCTGACCCAGGACCTCGTGCAGGAGCTGCCCGAGACCGCTGGCCGAACTGATCAGGACGGGCACGCCCCGCGTGATCGCCTCCACCCCGACAAGACCGAAGCCTTCTGAACGCGACGGCATGAGGAGCAGACTGGCCATGTCAAGATCCTGCTCGATCGCCTCTTCATTGGTGGTGTACTCCCGTACCACCGTATCGAGGTCGGGGATACCGGAGAACGCCCGGATTGCCTCACGTTCCGCTTCACCGGTCCCCGCTCGGGCACCACGGACGAAAAGCCGCAGCCTGGACTCACGGTCCTCCTTTAGCCATGTGTCGACTCGGCCGCAGGCTGCTGCCGCAAGCCGCACTCCCTTCAGCTCCGCGTCTTCTGTGCGTCCGAGCACCAAGACCCGTAGGGGCTGCCCTCCTGGTGGCGTGCGCGGACCGGGTAGATCGGCTCGAATGTCGAATCCAGGATCCAACCGCAGGGGCAACTGATGGGACTTGGTGAATTCGGTGAGGAACTGCTCGTGTAGGCGTGGCCCCACGGCTATCACCCGGTGGGCTCCCGCGCCCAGGTTCCGTTCGACCTCTGTGCGCTGGGCTGCTCGCTGTGCGGCATCCTTGTCACGGCCAGCCTTGTGCCATTCGATCTCGTCGGGGGCCATGTGGATGAAGTGGAGCCGGCGTGCTTGTGGGTAGACGTCATCCACCAGGCGCCGTGCAGCGAATCCGGTAACCCTGCTGTGCCCGACGATCAGATCTGGGATCGTGCCGTCCGGCAGCGCGGGGCGAGCTGACAGCCGCATGTCGTCGGGCTCGCCTGTGGCTGGCGGAGCCGGCAGTAGCGTTACACCGGCCGTGGCTGCAGTCGCTACCTCCTCCAAGGTGCTTGCTAGGACGATGCAATACACCGTGGCGCCTGCCCTTACCAAGGCACAGCACAACTCCCTGTTGAGGGTGCTCAGTCCGCCGTGCGAGGAGGACCACTCGGTGGCCACGGCGAGCACGACGGGCGCCCGTTTGGTGGAGGCCGGTGGAGCTTCCCGATCTTTCCTCGCTTCAGGACCCAAGACCTCCCATACTCGACGGACCGCCGTGTATAGATCGGCCTCGGGCTCCTCCTGCAGGGTGGGGGATTCGCCAGTGCCCGGAACCATCAGGAACGCCATCGGATACTCAGCCACCTCCAGCTGCTCAAGCTCTGTGGAAGCGAGGGCCAGAGCCTGGGTAGCTGCGGCTGGGTCTTGGGATATGAGGTGCCCCACGGCCATGTTGTACGCGCTGATGGCACGGTCGGCAGGTAGGGCTGCGAGGCCGAGGGCGATAGGAGCCCAGGCCAGAGCATCGTCGAAGGCGCCGGTTGCCAGCAGTACATGGGTGAGATTGTTGGAGTCATGCCAATTCGGATTGAGCTCGTACGCTGCTCGAAAGTGCCGAATGGATTTGGCGCGGTCCCCGGCGCCGTACGCTTCATAGGCGGCGTCCCGGTGCGCGCGGGCCAGATCCGTCCGCAACTCTCCCGTCGCCCGGCCGAACCATTCGTCTGCTGGCCAAGTCCCCAACCGGACACGGTTCCGCCTTACCGTCAGTTCGCCACCGTTATGGGCGATCTGCTCTGCGGCTTGGGCGAATTCGGGCAAGGCTCGGAGATCGACGTCCTCTTGAGCGGACGAGAACAGCCAGCGCTCCACGGACTGGTCACCGAAGCGACACGTGACGCTGCTCAGGTCGAGGGCCGCTGGCTCTCCGGCAGCAAGAACCGCGGCGTGAACAAATCGGACTATCGGTGTGGAGTCTGGACCCTCCACCGGAAGGTTGCGGAGAGCCAAGAAGCCCCGCTCCAGGTGAGAGGCTTCCATCATTGGACAGCAGGTAGGCATGATCTGCATCGGGTAGCGCAGTGCGAAGTCATGCATCAGCAACAGCAGGCGGTTCAAGTACAGAGTGCGGAGGTCGCTACGACCGGTGAAGGAAGCGTTACCCAGCTGATGAATCGTGTAGACGCGGACGTAGATCTCGTCGAGGAGTTCGGTCTCGGAGGCGAGCGTGATGGTCTCGTTGGCGGTTAGGAGGCCTTCGTCCACGAACTCCCGGTGGCAAGCGTTGTACGTCTCGCGACTGACCTTCGGCTCACCGGCAATGACATGGGCGAACCAGGCTTGGTCCGCAGTGGCCGTGCCCAGTGCCGAAGTGAGGATGGAAAAGGCTGTCAGCGTTGGGTCAGGCATCGCGCGTACGGCCTTGATCAGCGGGCGGTCCATCAGGTTGCGGCCGCTCTCCAGCCGCGACCGGATAGCTTCGAGTACCTGCGGCGTCAGTTCCATCACTTCGGTGTCACCGGCCTGCATCCGAGCGAACATTTCGTGACAGTAGAGCTGGATCTCGTAGGGGTTGCCGTCCGTAAGTTGCATGAGGTCCCACACCACACCACCTGCCACCACGTGGCGGTGAAGGCCCAGGGAGGTGATGGGCCTCAGCACGCATTCCTGGACGTCTTCGTGTTCTACGAACCGAGTGACCTCGATCTCCTTGAACTGACGCATGATCTGGGAGTGCACGGACCTGATCTGGTCCATCAGACCAAAAGTGCCAGCTAGGACCAGAACCAGTCCGTCGACCCGGCTGGTCAGGAATCGCAGAACCGACAGCACGCGTGCGTCCGCTGCCATGAGCTGGGCTTCGTCGACCATCAGCGTGATGGGATGTCCGAGCAGCCCCACGAGCAGGCTGAGATCGGCCCGTAGCGCCGTTTCTGGAACGCGTCCATCATCACGTACGGCTGTCAAGGCAACCGCTTCGGGAAAGGCCAGAACGTCTACCGGTCCCGGTCTGTCCACGCCGGCCATGACGCGCCGCACGGCGGGCAGCGAGAAGGGTGCCGTACCGTCCCGCGCGCGCAGCGTCTCCGTCACAGAGGCGAGGAGCTCTTCGTACACCTTGCGGTAGAAGACGATCGGTTCGCCATCGCCCTCGACCAACTCCACCCGCACGGTGGTGAACCCTCTGTCACGGGACATTCGGTCAGTGGCGTTGAGGAGGCTGGTCTTGCCTGCGGCACGTGGTCCGTGCAGCACCACGCACACAGAGGGACGGTTCACCGCCGCCTGCCCGAGCTCGTACCGGATGGCTTCCTGCTCCTGCTTCCGACCGGCGAAGACGGAGGATTCGCGCACCGGATTCCGGAAGTCATACGGGTTGCGCAGCTGGCTGATGTCCACAGTGGGCCCCCTAAGATCCGCTCCGATCGTACGGTCCGGCCCCTCCGCACATCATCGATTTGCCGATCCGGCTCATCCGAGGTCCAGCCATTGTCGGGTGCACGGACTTTTCCGCCGGTTCGAGTGCCGCAAGGAACGCCTCAGTCTCGGGCCAGTCGCCACGATCGACGGCGTTCAGGAGACGGAGAACCAGTAGTGTCAACGGTTGGCCAGCCTCAGTGGCGCCTCACCCCGGCACAGCGACAGGCAGTAGCTTGCCGTCCCCGAGGTGCAGCCAACCCCTACCAGGGGCTATAGGCCAGCCAGTGATGGAGTCGCCGATTCTGATGCCGACCACATCGCCAGTGCTCCGCTCCTGCGGGGACAACAGAAGGCCACGGTGGGCCTTCTTCGTCTCCCCGGCCCAACCGAAGCGGAACGGGAGTCTGTCTTCGCGGCAGCCCACCACCAGGGCCCTTCCTTCTTCGAATCCGTGAAGCACGACGCTCTTGAGTAGACGTCCGGCGTCACAATTTTCGAGGATCTCTGCGTCGTCCATCACTACGACGATCGGCTCTTCGGGAGACGCCGACGACAGGGCTCCCCCGAGTTCGTCGGAACCGAGCTCATCGCGTACGAAGCAGTCCACCACCCCGCTCTGAACAGCCAATTCTCGCAAGGGGGAGGCTCTTGGTGCGACCAGAACGACGCGGGCATTGGCAGCGAGCAGAGCGCGTGAGATGTTGACCAGTGCTGTGGACCGCCCTGACCCCGGTGGCCCTGCCACGACGAATGCCGGAGCAATTCCAGTTGCGAGGTCAGGACCGTACGCACGCCGTTCCTCTCCTGCGATCCCCGCGAGTGCCCACAAGGCTGGTGTCGCCGGATCCCGCATCGACCATGCCTCGTCGAAGCTGACACGCTCCGGTAGATCCTCGAAGCCACGCTGCGCCTCCAACGTCTCGTGGGCCGCTTCCCAAAGCCCGAGGAGAAGCACGTGGTCCTCGAGCATCAGGTGTGCCACGTGAGAGAAGGCCACGACCGCCTCACGAGTCGGCAGCTCGTCGTGGGCATACCAACGGATCCAGGCATCTGACGGAATGCCTGTCTTTTCTCCCAGGTAGGTGAACGACCACTGTCGCTTGACCCTGTGTTTCTGGAGGAGACGGTGCAGCATGACCAACTCATGTCGCGCCGGCGAAGGGGCCACCTCGAACTCTCTGCTTTTGACCCCGTAGTACGTGGCGTTCGCCGGCCTGCTCTCACCTACGGCGTCAGCCATCTTGACGAATCCTTCACCACGGCGCACGACACCGAGGAAGACCCTCAGTGCATCCTTGTCGTCCCATAGGGCCTGTGCCGCGTTGATGATCAGCCCCTTCAGGGACTCCTCGGCGTAGTTGACGCGTGCAGCCGCTTCGTCGACGTCAGGAGGCGTATCCTCATCGGCTGCTGTGCCTTGCGGACTTCGCTGATGCGCTTCTTCGGCATCCTGGCCGGGTGCATCCACAGAGTCGGTGGGGATTCCCGCTTCGTCGCTGCCGTCCGAAGCAGCGGCTTCGGACGGTGGTTGCACGGATGCTTGCGCGACCGTCTCGTCGTACGCCTGCTTCCACAGCCCTTTGAACCGTTTGACTTCGCCCTCGGAGTCGTCGTGACCTGAGTCTTCGGACAGGACGGCGACGATTAGCTCCAGGCGGCCCATTTTGGGGAGGTCTGGCCTCTGGAAGGTGTCCAGCACTGCCTGGTGGCTGACGATCCAATAGCCCTGCGAGTCCTGCCCGATCCGGTCACGGATGCTGCGTGCAGACGGGAGCCCAGCGTCCAGTCGTAGGTCGTGCAGGCCGTCGTTGAGCTTCTTGAGCACGGGGCGCCCGTGTAGGTCCGGCTTCCTCCAAGACTGGACGCCCGCCATGCGATTCCCCCTTGTCGGCATGTGTCAGATCCTGTCAACCAGACGGGCTGACGGTGTGCACGAGATCTTTGATTCTCGGCCGAGACCATGTTGGGCGGCGGGGAACTTTGGCCGAAGCTGTCAGGTGGCGTCTCAGGTCGTCAAGGTTTTCCGTGGGGGACACACGCTGGATGCACATCCCCGTTCTCTCCCATAAGGAAGGCGAATGTCCATGGAACCCGCAAGCGTGCGTGTTGCTCTCCTTCTGCTGGTCGGTCTGCTCGTCACCATCCTGGCTCTGTACGCACCAGAAGTCGGTGCCGCTGTCGTGGGAGCCGCCACGGTTGTGGCCCTCCTCGCCGAGCTCACGGCCCGCAAGTGAATCAGGGCCGTTCGATCGGATCGCCTAGGAGTCTGGTTCCATGGCGCGCCGAAGACAGCCATGGTGAGCCTTGCTGGGCGGGCCGTCACGATCGCTTTCGGTCAACGTCAACTGATCGTCGATGCCGCCCGCAACATCGGCGTACAACTCGTGGGTCCGAGGTGCACCGATGTGGGTGTGATGGGAAGGCGACGCGTGCTGTCCGATGAAGTCTGGCGCGACCTGCGCAGTCAAGGCGTGACCAGGATGTACTCCGAGCGCAGCGTGATGCTGCGGCAGGGATCCCCGGGGACGCACCTACTCGCCCTCACCTCCGGCTTGGCCAAGGTGGTTTGCCGAGAACCGAATGGTGCCAGGACGTGGCTCGCGTTTCGTGGGCCGGGGGACCTCCTCGGAGAAGTCTCGGTCTTCAATGGGACCTCGCGGACGGCGGACGTCGTTGCCCTGACGCCTTGTGCTGCAGTCGTTTTGGACGCACAGCGCTTCGTCCAGTTCGTCGAGGAGCGCGGACTGGTCATGCATCTGATGCGCCAGGCACTCGCCAGGATGCGCGAGTCCGACATCCACCGAGCCGAACTGCAGACCTTGCCCTTGGTCGTGCGACTGGCGCGCACGCTGCTGAGGCTGGCCGTGCTCACTGACCAGATGCCCGGGAGCAGCCCCGTCCGGCTATCGGGGCTGAACCAGGAAGAGGTCGCGCAGGCGATCGGCGTGACACGCAATGCGGTCATCAGCGGGTTGGGGCAGCTGCGGGCCGTCGGGCTGGTCGAAACGGCGCGGCGGGTGATTGTCATCAGGGACGTGGAAGCCCTGCAGCGCTGGGCGGCGGCCGACTGAGGGCGGCAGTCTGTGACCCGGGACACATCCCGTGCGCCCAGCGCTGTGCACTTGGCGGAGCGGCGCGGATGGAACCTCGAAGCAGCCCGACTACGGCTGCTTACCAGACCATCCGTGAGGAGATCCCGCATGTCTGTACCCGTGCCTGTTCCGTACGCCGAAAGCCGACCGCTCCCGCCCTACCGCGCACTGTTCGCCGTTGACGCGAAGGACTTCACCGGCCTGCCGGCCGCTCAACACGGCCCGGTCAGCCAGCTCATTCCCCAGCTGGTGGACCAAGCTCTGGAGCGGGTCGGCCTGCACCAGTTGCGCGACGCCCAGCGCTTTCCCGCCAATACGGGGGACGGCGTCGTCTTCGGGTTCGATCCGATGCACCTGCCCTTCGTGCTCTGGCCGTTCCTGGGAGTTCTGGACGACGTGCTCGGTTCGTACAACCGCCAGGCCGTCGGTCCGCGGATCAGGCTCCGGGCCAGCATCCACGTGGGCCCGCTGCCCGACGGGGGCGAGCCCGGGGACGGCAACGGCACGGCCCGCAACGACATGCACCGCCTCCTGGATTCGCGTCCGGTCAAGGCCATCCTCGCCGCGGCGAGCGAGGAGGTGACCCACCTCGCCGCAATCATCTCGGAACGGGTCTACGAGGACGTCGTGCTGGGCGCCTACACGGGACTCCACCCCGACCGGTGTGTCGAAGTGTCGGCCACCGTCGATGGCAAGAACTTCTCGCAGCGGGCCTGGCTGTACGTTCCTTCGCCCTCCGGGAACCTCGTGCGGGCGGGCATCCAGCCGCGTGAGGAACCCGTAGGTGCGGTGCCGACGGCGCCCGCCGTGGCACCGGACAAGGGTTCCGGCACGGAGTACAGCGGAAACTCCCAGCACGTCAGGGAAGGCGCCGCGGTGATGGGCAACGTCGGTCGTGACTTCACCTATACCGCGCCCGCGAGCACGTACCGTGGAACCAACCAGCACTGGGGCAGCGGAGACAACGTTGCGGGTGACAAGCGGGCCGACGACGGGGACCGCCTGTGAACGCCGGACCCAGCCCGGCCGCCGAGCTGGACGTCCAGCCGAACACCGACCAGCCTGCACCGTCGGTTGGCTCGGGGGCCGGTCAGCACAGTTCACTCCGTGAGGGCAACCAACGGGTGGATAGCGGGGTCGCGTTGATGGGGAACGTCGGCGGCGACTTCACGTATTTGAACATCAGCGCGTGGACGGACGAAGCCACCGAGCGAATCCTCAAGCCGCGCCTGCGCGAGGGACCGTATCCGGCGGAAGAGGTGCGCGGCCGTTTGTATGGATTCGTTGAACCGCCGTCGTACGCACGCTGCCGGAAGGCGCTGGACAGCCGGATCGTGCTGCTCAGGGCGAGGGCCGGAACGGGCGCCCGTACGGCGGCGTTCGCCCTGCTCGCCGAACGGCACGGCGAGGGTGGTGTCACGGGCCTGGACGCGATGGCGGATCTGTCGGCGTGGCGACCGAAGGCCGGCCGTGGGTACCTCCTGCAGGGTCTGCCGGCGGCGTCCGCCCGCTCTCTCGACGGCGTGCGGCTGGCGGGCCTGGCCGAGGCCTTGCGGGGTGCCGGGGCGCACCTGATAGTCACCATGGCGCAGGATGCCCGGTTGCCGTCAGACACGAGCCGGTGGGAAGAGAGGCGTGCCGCGCCCGGACCGTACGAGGTCGCGGAGAGGCGACTGCGGCTCGTGGCCGCTGAAGGGAGGCTCGACAGCTCACAATTGGACGCCGCACTGGGGCACCTGGCCGCCCCTGAGTTCATCGACTACCTCTCGACGCATCCGCTGCCGGGCGACGCAGTCGACCTATCGGACGGGTTGCGGCAGTGTGCGGAGACCTCGGCACCGACAGGGGCCGTGCTTGAGGAACTCCTGACCGGCACCGAGGACGCTGCTCGGTCCGCGCTCGCAAAGGCCCGGCACAGCGCCGACGCTGTCTCCTTGATGGCGGCCGTCGCTCTGCTCCCGGGACAGGACCGCACGGTGATCGAGCAGTTCGCCACAGCAATGCGCCCCTTGCTCGGTGCGCGTGCTACCAAGACGGGACAGAACGAGTCGCCGGAGGAACAGGCGCCGGATGTCCTAGGTGTATTGCCCTGTGAGGTTGGGGACGCGGCTGGCGGGTGGTTTGCCTGCGAGCGCGGTGTGTCCGCGGTGGTGATTGTAGGTGTGGAGCCACTTGGGGAACGCTTCGCGTCGTTCCTGTTCTGACCGGTAGGGGCGGGCGTAGGCCCATTCCTCGAGCAGGGTGCGGTTGAGGCGTTCGACTTTGCCGTTGGTCTGGGGCCGGTAGGGCCGGGTTCGCTTGTGGGTGATCCCGGCCGCTGCCAGCAGGTCCCGCCAGGCGTGGGATTTGTAGCAGGAGCCGTTGTCGGTCAGCACCCGTTCGACGGTGATCCCGACGCTGGTGAAGTAGGCCTGGGCCCGCTCCCAGAACGCGGTGGCGGTCTCCTTCTTCTCGTCGGCCAGGATCTCGCTGTAGGCAAGGCGGGAGTGGTCGTCGACCGCTGTGTGGATGTACTGGTAGCCGACGCCGGACCTGGTCTTGCGGCCGGCCGGGCGGCCGAGGGCCTTGTGGCCGCCGCCGTCTGGGATGTTCCCGAGTTTCTTGATGTCGACGTGGACGAGTTCGCCCGGGCGTTCGCGTTCGTAGCGGCGTATGACGCGGCCGGTCGCGCGGTCGAGCCAGGCCAGGCGGGCGATCCGGTACCGGGTCAGGACGCGGTGGACGGTGGAGGGGACCAGCCGCAGGTGGTGGGCGATGCGGGCCGGTCCCCACCGGCGCAGGACGCGGACCTTGATGATCCGACGCTCGGTGCGGGTGGGTGTCCGCCTGGGGCTGTGGTGCGGGCGGGATGAATGGTCGGCCATCCCGGCCTCGCCGAGCATGCGGTAGCGGGCGGCCCACCGCTGGGCGGTGGTCGGTGAGACCTGGAAACGTTCGGCGGCCCGCCGCAGCGGCCAGCCGTCCACGACCACGCAGCGGGCCAGCCGCAGCCGTCCGGTCTCGGTCAGGGGTGCATTACGGTGGGGCATGAGGGCCTTCTGTCGTTCGGTGGAGATGTCGCAATCCACACCGAACCCGGAAGGCCCTCACCCGTTCAAGACACCTCAGCCGAGACCTCCATCACCCGTCCACAACCTCCCGGGGCAATACA